>JADBEO010000029.1 GCA_031316315.1 Chelatococcus sambhunathii | reverse complement strand
CTGCAAGCTCAAACACTTCCGACGCGTCGCCACCCGCTTCGACAAGCTCGCGAGAAACTTCCTCGCAGCCGTCCTGCTCGCTTCAGCAAGACTGTGGCTCAGAGCTTATGAGTCCACGACCTAGGCGTCCTATCCTCCTCCCCCTTGCGGGGAGGGGTAGGGGTGGGGGTGGCGCCGAGTGGCGCGGTTCGGTTCGCCGTAGAGCGGCGGGCGCGTCCTGCGCGTTGTTCTGAACCACCCCCACCCTAACCCTCCCCGCAAGGGGGAGGGGACCGCCGCGGCGCTTGACGCGCCGGGGCCGAACTCACACAAGTCCCCCGCCAGTCGGCCGGACGGCCGCTCCGACCACCAAGGGTCGGGGAGGAAAGTCCGGGCTCCACGGAAGCACGGCGCCGGATAACGTCCGGCGGGGGCGACCCCAGGGAAAGTGCCACAGAAAGCAGACCGCCCGCGGCCTTCGGGCGGCGGGTCAGGGTGAAAGGGTGCGGTAAGAGCGCACCGCGCTGCCGGCAACGGGAGCGGCACGGCAAACCCCGCCGGGAGCAAGACCGAATAGGGGCGACCGGCGAGCCGCTTCGGCGGGCTCGCAAGATCCGCTTCCGGATCGTCGCCCGGGTTGGTCGCTAGAGGCGTCCGGCGACGGACGTCCCAGAGGAATGGCCGTCACGTCTGTGTCGGGAAACCGGCGCGGGCCATACAGAACCCGGCTTACAGGCCGACTGGCGCCTTCTTTCGTTCCCGACCCGTCTCGGGTTGTCCACAGCATGTGGATAACCCGCGGCCGGGCGTCGGGAGGTCGCTGCGTCCCCCGCGAAACGGCTTCTTAACCCTAACAAGTCTCTAGTGATCCCTGTCGCGCCGCTGGTCGCGACGCGGCCCTTGCAGGTCTCGCGTCCTGGGTCGCGCGCGGCGGCGGGCGTCACCCGTTTCGTTGACGCCCATAGGGGCCCATGATATCCCAAATCATCCCGTCGAAGCGGCGCGTCGACAGCTTCAACAGCAGCAGTCGGACCGTTCTGTTCGCGGCCAGTTCGGCCGCGGACGGCGCCCGTTCGCGCGTCGCGGGAGCAGCGTCCGCGGGGGCGACAGGGGCGAACGTCGGCGGCGCCGGCGCGGGGGATCATGGACCGTTTCGTGTCCAACTTTTCCAACCGGCTGGACGCCAAGGGGCGCGTCTCGATCCCTGCGTCCTTTCGCGCGATCCTGACGCGGGACGGATTTCCCGGCCTCTACATCCATCCCTCGCTCGACCAGCCGGCGCTCGACGCCGGCGGCAACGCGCTTTTGTCGGAGATCGATTCGCTTTTGGCGACGCTTTCGCCCTATTCGGAGGAGCGCGACAGCCTCTCGACGGCGCTGCTCGGCGTGAGCGAGATCCTGAAGATCGACGGGGAGGGCCGGGTGGTCCTGACCGAGAGCCTGAAGGCCTATGCCGGCATCGCGGACCAGGTGACCTTCGTCGGCCAGGGTGCGAAGTTTCAGCTCTGGGAGAGCGGGCGCTTCCAGGAGCATCTCGCCGCCGCGCGCGCCGGAGCGCGCGAGCTGAAGAGGCGGCTAAGCGGCCTTCGAGCGCCGGACGCCGCGACGTGACCGACGCCCGGCACACGCCCGTCATGCTGGAAGAAGTGCTCGCCGCGCTCGCGCCCCGCGACGGCGAAATCTATCTCGACGGCACCTTCGGCGCCGGCGGCTACACCTCCGCGATCCTCAAAGCCGCGGACTGCCGCGTGGTCGCGCTCGACCGCGATCCGACCGCGGTCGCGGGCGGCTACGATCTCGTCGCCGCCTCCCGAGGGCGGCTGACGCTGGTCGAGGAGCGCTTCTCCAACCTCGCGGAGGCGCTGGACGGCCTCGGCCTGCAGCAGGTCGACGGCGTCGTGCTCGACATCGGCGTCTCCTCGATGCAGATCGACCAGGCGGAGCGCGGCTTCTCGTTCCAGAAGGACGGCCCGCTCGACATGCGCATGGGCGGCGAGGGGCCGACGGCCGCCGAATTCGTCGCCGCGCTCGAGGAGAAGGAGCTGGCCGCGATCCTTCGGACCCTCGGCGAGGAGCGCCGCGCCGGCGCGATCGCGCGCGCGATCTGCGGGGAGCGGGCGAAAGAACCCATCGGGACGACCGCGCGGCTCGCCAAGATCGTCGAGCGCGTGCTCGGCCGCTCGAACGACGGGATCAACCCCGCCACGCGAACCTTCCAGGCGCTCCGCCTGGCCGTGAACGACGAGCTTGGCGAACTTGCCCGGGCGCTGTTCGCGGCCGAGAAGCGGCTGAAGCCCGGCGGACGGCTGGTGGTGGTCGCTTTCCATTCGCTCGAGGACAGGATCGTCAAGACGTTCCTCGCGGATCGGACGCGGACGCAGTCGGGCGGGTCCCGGCACATGCCGGAGCAGGAGGTCGCTCCCGCCACCTTCGAGCTGCTGTCGCGCGGCGTCGTAAAGGCCGGCGACGATGAGGTCTCGCGCAACGTCCGCTCCCGTTCCGCGAAACTCCGCGCGGCGCGCCGCACTTCGGCGCCGGCGCGCGATGGCGACCCGTTCGCCTTCGGCGTTCCGCGCCTGCCGCTGCACGGCCTGATCGGAGGCGCGTCGTGAAGATCGCCCGCGTCCTCAACGTGCTTGCCGTGGTCGCGCTCGTCGTCTCGGCGGTGCTTGTCTACCGGATCAAGTACGACGCCACGCTCCACGCCGAGCAGGTCGCGAAGCTGAAGCGCGCGATCAGCCAGGAAGTCGACTCGGTCGCGACGCTGAAGGCGGAGTGGGCGATCCTCGCCCGTCCCGACCGCATCCAGGCGCTGGCGGCGAAGCATCTCGACCTGAAGCCGATGACGCGCGAGCAGTCGATCCAGCTCGCCTCGCTGCCGTCTCGCCCGGCGCCGGTCGACGAGATCGGCAAGAAGCTCGAGGCGCTCGGCCTGATGGGCGAGGACGCCTCGATCGCCGTGGACAAGGAGCCGTCGGCGCCCGCCGTCAAGAAGCCGGCCGCCCCGGCCAGGAAGACGACGATCGCCGTCAAGCCGGCCTCGCAGCTCAAGGCGCCCGCGGCGCGGCCGGCCTCGGCGCCGAAGCCGTTCGGCGCGTCCCCGACCATCGCGCCGCCGCCGCGCTCCAGCGGCCCGGTCAGCCTGACGGACTTCCTCAAGAAAATGGGTCTGGTGCGATGAGCGCGCAGTCGGACGCTCGCGGCGGCGGGCACGCCGCAGCCTCCAGCGCCGCGCAGGCGGCGCTGGACGGCGCCTTCCGCCACGGCGCGACCGCCGGCGCGGCGCTCGGCCGCGGTCTCGGCGCCGCCGGTCGCAACAGCTGGATCTTCGCGAAGTTCTTCTGGCGCATGTCCGGCCGTATCATCCGCATGCTGGTCGGCACGGGGGAGGGGCTCGGCCTCACCACCGGGCGGCTCCGGCTCGCCGCGATCGGTTTCGGCTGCATCTACCTCGCGATCGTCGGGCGGCTCATCTACTACGCGGTCGCGCCCGACCTCGACACGATCGAGCGCGTCGCCCAGACCTCGGCCGCGATCCAGCGGCCCGACATCGTCGACCGCAACGGCACGGTTCTCGCCACCGACGTGAAGGTCTCCTCGCTCTACGCCGAGCCGCGCAACATCATCGACGTCGACGAGGCGGTCGACCTGCTCGGGCAGGCCCTCCCGGACCTCGACCGGAAGGAGCTGCGCGCCAAGCTCTCGACCAAGAAGGGCTTCGTCTGGCTGAAGCGCGAGATTACGCCGCGCGAGCAGGTCGGGATCTTCCGGCTCGGCATCCCGGGCGTCGGCTTCGTCCAGGAGAACAAGCGCGTCTACCCGAACGGCCCGGTCGTCGCCCACGTCCTCGGCTTCGCCGACATCGACAACAAGGGCATCGCCGGCATCGAGAAGTACTTCGACACGTCCGGCATGACCGCTGCGGCGGCGGCCGAGGCGTCGAAGGGCGGCCGCATGGCGCCGATCCACATGGCCCTCGACCTCAAGGTCCAGCACGCCGTGCGCGACGAACTGATCGCCGGCATGCAGAAGTACAAGGCGATCGCGGGCTCCGCGGCCATCGCCGACGTCGAGACCGGCGAGATCCTCAGCCTGGTCTCGCTGCCCGACTACGATCCGAACAACCCGACCGACGCGCTGAAGCCCGAGGCCATCAACCGCGTCAACACCGGCGTGTTCGAGATGGGCTCGACGATGAAGGCCCTGACCATCGCCATGGGTCTGGACAGCGGCAAGGTCAGCCTGCAGAGCCGCTTCGACGCGCGCTCGAACCTCCGCTACGGCCGCTTCACCATCCACGACTTCCACCCGACGCGCCGCATCCTGTCGGTGCCGGAGGTCTTCATTCATTCCTCGAACATCGGCACGGCGCGCATCGCGCTGACGATGGGCGTCGAGGCGCACAAGGCGTTCCTCAAGAAGATGGGCCAGCTCGACCGGCTGCAGACCGAGCTGCCGGAAAGCGCCCGCCCGCTGGTGCCGCCGCGCTGGGGCGAGCTCAACACCATCACCATCTCCTTCGGCCACGGCGTCGCGATCGCGCCGATCCAGTCGGTCATGGCGGTGAGCGCGCTGGTCAACGGCGGCTGGCTGATGAAGCCGACCTTCCTGCAGCGCGATCTCCAGCAGGCGCGGGCGGTCAGCACGCAGGTGATCAAGCCCTCGACCTCCACGATGATGCGCTACCTGATGCGCCTCAACGCCGAGAAGGGCTCGGCCAAGAAGGCCGACATCCCCGGCTACCGCGTCGGCGGCAAGACCGGCACGGCCGAGAAGGTCATCGGCGGCCGCTATTCCAAGAACAAGAACCTGACCGCCTTCACCGCCGTCTTCCCGATGGATAAGCCGCGCTACATGCTCCTCGCCGTGCTGGACGAGCCGAAGGCGCTGCCGGAAACCCACGGCTTCGCCACCTCCGGCTGGAACGTCGTGCCGGTCGGCGGCAAGATGGTGGAGCGCATCGCGCCGCTGCTCGGCGTCGAGCCGGACTACGACGCGCCGCCGGCCCAGGCTCTGCTGGGCGGCATTCCCACTGGCTCGGTCCAGGAATGAGCCCGGCGCCGTGAGCGACCCGGCCCATACGCTCCGCGACCTGTTCCCCGACGCCGAACTCGACGCCGCGGCGTCGGCCGTTCGGGCCGGCGGGATCACCGCCGACAGCCGCGCGGTGAGGCCGGGCGACGTGTTCGCCGCGCTTGCGGGCGCAAAGACCGACGGCGCGAAGTTCGCCGCGTCTGCGATCGGGGCCGGCGCGATCGCGATCCTGTCGGAGCAGCCCATCGAGGCGAGCGTCCCGGTGGTGCTTGCGCAGGACGCCCGCCGCGCGCTTGCGCTCGCCGCCGCACGCATCCATCCGCGCCAGCCGGAATTCATCGCCGCCGTCACCGGCACGAGCGGCAAGAGCTCGACCGTCACCTTCCTGCGCCAGATCTGGGCGCATGCCGGCTACGCCGCCGCGAGCCTCGGCACGCTCGGCGTGACGAAGCCGGGCGGGGCGACCTACGGCTCGTTGACCACGCCCGATCCGGTCTCTCTCCACCGCACGCTCGACGAACTCGCAAGCGAGGGCGTCACCCACCTCGCGATGGAGGCCTCGTCGCACGGCCTCGACCAGCGCCGGCTCGACGGCGTCCGGTTGAAGGCCGCGGGCTTCACCAACCTCTCGCGCGACCACATGGACTACCATCCGACGGTCGAGCACTATCGCGACGCCAAGCTCCGCCTGTTCCGCGACTTCTTCCCGGCCGGGGGCGCGGCGGCGATCTGCGTCGACGGCACCGACTCCGCCCATTTCCTCGCGGCCGCGGACGAGGCGAAACTGCGCGTCCTGACCATCGGGCGGCGCGGCGGCGAGGAGATCGAGATCAAGGGAGTCGCGCGCGACGGCATGGGCCAGACGCTGCGCGTCGGCTTCGGCGGATCGACCCGCGAGATCCGGCTGCCGCTCGCCGGCGACTTCCAGGCGGACAACGCGCTGCTGGCGGCGGCGCTCGCGATCGAGACCGGCGTCGATCCGGACGTCGCCTTCTCCGCGCTCGAAGCGCTGGAAGGCGTGCCCGGGCGGCTGGAGCTGATCGGCGAAAGGAACGGCGCCTCCGTCTTCGTCGACTACGCCCACAAGCCCGACGCGCTTGCGGCCGTGCTGTCGGCGCTCCGCCCGTTCGTCAAACGCCGCCTCATCGTGGTTTTCGGCTGCGGCGGCGACCGTGATCCGGGCAAGCGCCCGCTGATGGGCGAGATCGCCGCGCGCGACGCGGACGTCGTGATCGTGACCGACGACAACCCGCGGTCAGAGGAGCCGGCGTCGATCCGCGCCGCGATCATGGCCGCCGCGCCCGGCGCCCGCGAGATCGGCGACCGCCGCGCCGCGATCCGCGCCGCCGTCGACGAGGCGGGGGAGGGCGATGTGGTCGTCGTGGCTGGCAAGGGTCACGAAACCGGCCAGATCGTGGGCGATCGAACGCTGCCGTTTTCGGATCACGAGGCCGTTCGGGAGGCGCTGGCCAGGACGGCCGGCGACGGGGGAGAACAGTCGTGAGCGCGCCGAACACATTCGCCGAGCCGCTCTGGACGCCGCCGGAGCTCGCGCTCGCGACCGCCGGGCGGCTTCTCGGCCGTCCCGACGGGGCGCTGACCGGCGTTTCGATCGACAGCCGCACAGTCGGACGCGGCGAGCTGTTCTTCGCCATCAAGGGCGACGTCCATGACGGCCACAAGTTCGTCGGCGACGCGCTCGGGCGCGGCGCCGGCCTCGCCGTGGTCGACGAGGCGCACGCCCAGGAGGCCTCGGCGCACGGCCCCGTGCTCGTCGTGAAGGACGTGCTGGAGGCGCTGGTCGCGACCGGGATCGCCGCCCGCGCCCGCTCGCGCGCAAGGATCGTCGCGGTGACCGGCTCGGTCGGTAAGACCTCGACCAAGGAGGCGCTTCGGCTCGCGCTCGCCGAAGACGGCCAGACCCACGCCTCGGCCGCCTCCTACAACAACCACTGGGGCGTTCCGCTGACCCTCGCGCGGCTGCCGAAGTCGGCCGCCTACGGCGTGTTCGAGATCGGCATGAACCACCCGGACGAGATCCGGCCGCTGGTCAAGATGGTCAGGCCGCACGTGGCCATGGTGACCAATGTCGAGCCTGTCCATCTCGAGGCCTTCCCAAGCGTCGAGGCGATCGCCGACGCCAAGGCCGAGATCTTCGAGGGGCTGCAGCGCGGCGGCCACGCCGTCGTCAATCGCGACAACGTCCACTACGAGCGCCTCAAGGCGGCCGCGATCGCATGCGGAGCGGCGGTTTGGAGCTTCGGCGAACATGTCTCCGCCGACGCCCGGCTCGACCGGGTCGCGCTCAAGGAGACGAGCTCCTGCGTCGCGGCGACCGTGCTCGGCGAAGCCGTCACCTTCAAGATCGGCGCGCCTGGCCGCCACCTCGTCCAGAACGCGCTCGGTGTGCTGCTCGCGGCGAAGCTCGCCGGCGCCGATCTCGCGCTCGCGGCGCTCGCGCTCGCCAAGTTCTCCGCGCCCGCCGGTCGCGGCAGCCGGTTCCAGCTGCAGGCGCCAGCCGGCTCCATCCTCGTCATCGACGAGAGCTACAACGCCAATCCGGCCTCGATGCGCTCCGCGCTCGCGCTGCTCGGACAGACGCCGGTCGGGCCGAACGGGCGCCGAATCGCGGCGCTCGGCGACATGCTGGAGCTCGGCGAGACCGGACCCGAGCTCCATGCGAAGCTCGCGGAGGCGGCGGCCGCCGCGCGCATCGATCTCGTCTATTGCGCCGGACCGCTGATGCGCTCGCTCTACGACGCCTTGCCCGCGAGCCGCCGGGGCGCATGGGCCAAGAGCGCGGCCGATCTGGAGAGCGCGCTGATGGGCGGCGCCCGCGCCGGCGACGTGCTGATGGTCAAGGGCTCCAACAGCTCGCGCATGGGCGGCCTCGTCGCCGCGCTGCGCGACCGCTACGCGCCGATCTCGTCCGTTGACGAAACCGTCGCGGCCGGGTAGCGCGCGCCATGCTGTATTTCCTCGCCGACTTCGCCGGCTACGTCCCCGGCTTCAACATCTTCCGCTACATCACCTTCCGCACCGGCGGAGCCGTGATGACGGCGGCGCTGTTCGTGTTCCTGTTCGGCCCCTGGATCATCGACCAGCTCAGGGTGAAGCAGGGCAAGGGCCAGCCGATCCGCTCCGACGGGCCGCAGAGCCACCTGGTGAAGCGCGGCACGCCCACCATGGGCGGGCTGATGATCCTGTCGGGACTGATCGCCACCGTCCTGCTGTGGGGCAACCTCACCAACCCGTATGTCTGGATCGTCCTGTTCGTGACCGTCGGCTTCGGGGCGATCGGATTCTACGACGACTACCTCAAGGTCACGAAGCAGACCCATGCCGGCTATTCCGGCAAGGCGCGGCTCGCCATGGAGTTCGCGATCGCGCTGATCGCGGTCTACTGCATCGCGGTCGCCTCCCAGCCGCTCGGCTTCCGCTCGGCCGGCCTGCCGATGCTCGAGCACGGCTTTTCGACGTCGCTCGCCTTTCCGTTCCTCAAGAACCTGCTCGTCGATCTCGGCTGGTTCTTCGTCGCCTTCGGGGCGATCGTCGTGGTGGGCGCCGGCAACGCCGTGAACCTCACCGACGGCCTCGACGGCCTCGCCATCGTGCCGGTGATGATCGCGGCGGCGAGCTTCGGCTTCATCGCCTATCTCTCCGGCAACGCCATCTTCGCCGACTACCTGCAGATCCACTTCACGCAGGGCACCGGCGAGCTCGCGGTCGTTTGCGGCGCGCTGCTCGGCGCTGGCCTCGGCTTCCTGTGGTTCAACGCTCCCCCGGCCTCGATCTTCATGGGCGACACCGGCTCGCTCGCGCTCGGCGGCATGCTCGGCGCGACGGCGGTCGCGACCAAGCATGAGATCGTGCTGGCCATCATCGGCGGCCTGTTCGTGCTCGAGGCGGTGTCGGTGATCGTGCAGGTCGCCTCCTTCAAGCTGACCGGCCGGCGCGTCTTCAAGATGGCGCCGATCCACCATCACTTCGAGCAGCTCGGCTGGTCCGAGCCGCAGGTCGTTGTGCGCTTCTGGATCGTCGCCGTCGTGCTCGCGCTGATCGGCCTCGCCACGCTGAAGCTGAGGTGACGGGGATGGGCGGAGCGAGGTTCGATGGATTCACTGTCGGCGCTACGGCGCCGTCCCCCTCTCCCCTCGCGGGAGAGGGTAAGGGTGAGGGGGCGTTTCAGGACGTGGCGCTCGCCTCTACGTCGAGCCCGATCCTGAGCCGCCCCCTCATCCGACCGGCGGCAGGCGCCGCCGGCCACCTTCTCCCGCGAGGGGAGAAGGAAACGGGCGTTCCGCCCTCCGGCGTTCCCGCAGCCTTCTTCTGGATCAACCTCGCCCAAAGGCGGGACCGGCTGTCGTGACGCCGGCGACCTCGTTCAGAGGCAGGCGCGTCGCCGTCTTCGGGCTCGGCGGCTCGGGTCTTGCGACGGTGCGCAGCCTCGTCGCCGGCGGCGCGGAGGCCACCGCCTTCGACGACAGCGAGGCGAGCGTCGCGAAGGCGAAATCGGAAGGCCTGCCGGTGGGGGATCTGCGCGAAGGCGACTTCGCGCGGTTCCACTCGCTGGTGCTCGCGCCGGGCGTGCCGCTCACCCACCCGAAGCCGCACTGGTCGGTCGAACTGGCAAAGGCCGCCGGCGTCGAGATCATCGGCGACATCGAGATTTTTTGTCGCGAGCGCCGCGCCGTCGCGCCGGGCGCGGACTTCGTCGCCATCACCGGCACCAACGGCAAGTCGACCACGACCGCGCTGACGGCCCATGTGCTGCGGGAAGCCGGCCGCGACGTCCAGATGGGCGGCAACATCGGGGTCGCGATCCTCGAGCTCGAGCCGCCGTCAAACGCCCGCGTCCATGTCGTCGAGTGCTCCTCTTACCAGATCGACCTCGCGCCGAGCCTCGACCCGACGGTCGGCGTGATGCTGAACCTCTCGGAGGATCATCTCGAACGCCACGGCACGATGGAGAACTACGCCGCCATCAAGGAACGGCTGGTCGCTAGGTCGGGCACGGCGGTGATCGGGCGCGACGACGAGATCTCGGTCTCCATGGCGGCGCGGCTGAAGGCGGCCGGAGTCAACGTCGTCGAGATTTCCGAGGCGGATTCGATCGATCTTTCGGCCGCCCGCGCGCTGAGGGGGGCGCACAACGCTCAGAACGCCAGCGCCGTCCGCGCCGTCGCCCGCGCCCTGGGCGTCGACGACGCGACGATCGAGAAGGGCTTTTCGACCTTCCCCGGCCTCGCGCACCGGATGGAGGAGATCCCGACTTCCGACGGGATCACCTGGATCAACGACAGCAAGGCGACCAACGCCGACAGCGCGGAGAAGGCGCTCGCCTCCTTCGACAAGGTGTTCTGGATTCTCGGCGGCAAGCCGAAGACCGGCGGGATCGAGGCGCTCGTTCCGTTCTTCCCGCGCGTCCTGCGCGCCTATCTGATCGGCGAAGCGGCGGAAGCCTTCTCCAGGACGCTCGCCGCGCATGACGTGCCCTGGGCGATCCTCGGCACGATCGAGCGCGCGGTGGAGGCGGCCTCCGCCGACGCCAAAGGCGCGATCGACGGCGCGCCGGTCGTGCTGTTCTCGCCGGCCTGCGCCTCCTTCGACCAGTACCGCAATTTCGAGCAGCGCGGCGAAGCGTTCCGCAAGGCTGTGCAGGCGGTTACGGGCGGTTAACCATACATTGCGCGAGGGGGCCGCTCCTTTCTCTCCCCTTGCAAGGGGAGGGCAGGGTTGGGATCGTTCAGAACGGAGCGCGACGCCGGGCGTAGAGCTTTATCCGGAGGCCGACCCCACCCTTACCCTCCCCTTGGGAGAGGGGAGGAGGCGGCAAGCGCCGCGGCCCAAACATCAGACTGGTCGGACTTCGTTAACGCTAATGAGATCATGCTGAGCCCTGCGCGGACCGCTCGTCGTCCGTCGCGCAGTCATGCTCCTTCCGGAGTCTTCCGACGATGATCTCCCGCGCGGAACGCACGCTCTTCGGTGAGTGGTGGTGGACGATCGACCGTTCGCTGCTCTTCGCCGTCACTGCGCTGATGATCCTCGGCGTCGTGCTGTCGCTGGCGGCGTCGCCGCCGGTGGCCGAGCGCATCGGGCTCGACCTGTTCCACTTCGTGCACCGGCAGGCGATCTTCCTCGCGCCGGCCGCCGTGATCATGATCGGCGTCTCGTTCCTGAACCCCCGGCAGGTGCGGCGGCTCGCCTGGCTGCTGTTCATCGCGGGGCTCGCGCTGCTCGCGCTGACGCTGATCCACGGCACCGAGATCAAGGGCGCCCGGCGCTGGGTGAGCTTCGGCGGGCTGGTCGTCCAGCCGTCGGAGTTCGTGAAGCCGGCGCTCGTCGTGCTCGCCGCCTGGATGTTCGCCGAAGGCTCCGAGCGCCGCGACGTGCCGGGCCATTTCTTCGCGATGCTGCTGCTCGGCTCGGTCGTCGGGCTGCTGATTCTGCAGCCGGACCTCGGACAGACGGTGCTGACCACCACGGTCTGGGGCGCGATGTTCTTCCTCGCGGGCCTGCCGTGGATCTGGATGATCGCGCTCGGCGGCGCCGGCGTCTTCGGCCTTGGCGTCGCCTACGCCTTCCTGCCGCATGTCACCAAGCGCATCGACAGCTTCATGTCCGACGACGGCGACGGCGCGGCGAGCTTCCAGGTGCAGAAGGCGATGGAGAGCTTCCAGTCCGGCGGCTGGTTCGGCAAGGGGCCGGGCGAGGGCACGGTCAAGCGCATCATCCCGGACGGCCATACCGACTTCATCTTCGCCGTCACCGGCGAGGAGTTCGGCATCCTGTGCTGCATCATCATCGCCGGCGTCTACGCCTTTATCGTGCTGCGGTCGCTGCATCACGCCCGTCGCGAGCAGGACGGCTTCGTCCGGCTCGCCATCGCTGGACTGGCGATGCTGTTCGGGCTTCAGTCCGCCATCAACATGGCGGTCAACCTTCACATGATGCCGGCCAAGGGCATGACGTTGCCCTTCATCTCCTACGGCGGCTCCTCGATGTTCGCGCTCGCGCTCGGCATGGGCATGCTGCTCGCGCTGACGCGGAAGCGCCCGCGCGCCGACGCGCTCGCGGCCGAGATCGCGCGTCATCGCCGCAAGCGGCAGGCGTCGTCCGCCGAGGCGATGGCGTGACGGCTGAAAGGCCCGTCCTGCTGGCGGCTGGCGGCACCGGCGGACATCTGTTCCCGGCCGAGGCGCTCGCCGTCGAACTAACGAAACGGGGCGTGCCGGTCGAGCTCATCACCGACGAGCGCGCGCTCGCCTATGCGCAGCATTTTCCGGCCCGCGCGCTGCACGCCGCGCCGGCCGACACGCTGCGGGGCAGCGGCGCCGGCGCCTATGCGAAGCTGTCCGCAACGCTCGCGCGCGGCGTGCTGCGCAGCGTCGGAATCCTGCGGCAGGTCAGGCCGCGCGCCGTGGTCGGCTTCGGCGGCTATCCGACCTTCCCGCCGCTGGTCGCCGCCAGGCTGATCGGCGCGCCCGTCATCCTGCACGAGCAGAACGCGATTATCGGCCGGGCGAACCGCCAGCTTGCGCGCCTCGCCACAATGATCGCGACGGGATTCCCCTCCGTCGAAGGTCTGCCGAGGAACAAGCCGACCGCGCATGTCGGCAACCCCGTGCGCCCGCAGGTCTTGACGGCGAGCGACCATCCCTATCTGCCGCCAGCGGAACACGGCCAGATCCGCCTGCTGGTGTTTGGCGGCAGTCAGGGCGCCCGGGTCATGTCGGAGGTCGTGCCGGAGGCGCTCGCGCTGCTGCCGCCGGAGCTGAGGACCCGTCTCCACGTCACCCAGCAGGCGCGGCCCGAGGACATAGAGGCCGTGCGCGCCGCCTATCAGGCCGCCGCGATCGAGGCGGAGCTCTCCTCCTTCTTCACCGACATGCCCGCGCACATGGCGAAAGCCCAGTTCGTCATCGCCCGCGCCGGCGCCTCGACGGTGGCCGAGCTCGCGGTGATCGGCCGGCCGTCGATCCTGGTGCCGCTGCCGCACGCGCTCGACAACGACCAGCTCGCCAACGCGAACGCCCTGGCGCTCGCCGGCGGCGCCGTGGTGACGCCGCAATCCGCCTTCACGCCCGAAGCTCTCGCAAGCGACCTCGAATCGAGGCTCGCCGACGGGACGAGCCTCGCCGCGGCGGCGGAGGCCGCCAAGCGCGTCGGAACGCCCGACGCCGCCAGGCGGCTCGCCAACGTGGTGCTGGCGGCCGCCCTTCCGTCCTCGAACTGAGCCGCGCCATGAAGCTTCCCCGCGACATCGGGCCCATTCATTTCATCGGCATCGGCGGCATCGGCATGTCGGGCATCGCCGAGGTGCTCGCCAATCTCGGCTATACGGTGCAGGGCTCCGACGCCGCGGAGAACGCCAACGTCAAGCGGCTGCGCGAGAAGGGGATCACGGTCGCCATCGGCCACGCGGCCGAGAATCTGGGCGAGGCCGAGGTGGTGGTGATGTCCTCCGCCATCAAGCGGGGCAACCCCGAGCTGTCCGCCGCCCGCGACAGGCGCACGCCGGTCGTGCGCCGCGCCGAGATGCTCGCGGAGCTCATGCGGCTGAAGACCTGCGTCGCCATCGCCGGCACCCACGGCAAGACGACGACGACTTCGCTGGTCGCCACGCTGCTCGACGCCGGCGGGCTCGATCCGACCGTCATCAACGGCGGCATCATCAACGCCTATGGCGCGAACGCCCGGATGGGCGACGGCGACTGGATGGTCGTCGAGGCCGACGAGAGCGACGGCACCTTCCTGAAGCTGCCCGCGGACGTCGCGGTCGTCACCAACATCGACCCCGAGCATCTCGACCATTTCGGCACCTTCGACGCGGTGAAGGCGGCTTTCCGCTCCTTCGTCGAAAACGTGCCGTTCTACGGCTTCGCCGTGATGTGCCTCGACCACCCGACGGTGCAGGAGATGGTCGGCCTGATCGAGGACCGGCGCGTCGTCACCTATGGCGAGAACCTGCAGTCCGACGTGCGCCTGACCGACCTCGACCTGCGGGGCGGGGAGTGCAAGTTCCGCGTCGTGGTGCGTGACCGAAAGGCCGGGACCGAATACGCCATCGACGAGCTGATGCTTCCCATGGCCGGCCGCCACAACGCGCTCAACGCCACGGCCGCGATCGCGGTGGCGCTCGAGCTCGGCCTCAGCGCCGACCAGATCCGCGCGGGCCTTTCCAAGTTCGGCGGCGTGAAGCGCCGCTTCACCCGCGTCGGCGAGTGGAACGGCGTCACCATCTTCGACGATTACGGCCACCACCCGGTCGAGATCGCGGCCGTGCTGCGCGCCGCCCGCGCCTCGACGGAAGGGCGCGTCGTCGCCGTCGTCCAGCCGCATCGCTACACCCGCCTGCGTGACCTGTTCGAGGGCTTCTCCAGCTGCTTCAACGACGCCGACACGGTGATCGTCGCCGACGTCTATCCCGCCGGCGAGCAACCGATCGAGGGCGCGCAGCGCGACGATCTGGTGGCGGGGCTGAGGGCGAGGGGGCATCGCCATGTCGTGCCGCTGGAAGGCCCCGAGAAGCTCGCGGAACTCGTCGCGGGCGTCGCGCGGCCCGGCGACTACGTGGTGCTGCTCGGCGCAGGCTCCTCGACATACTGGGCGGCGGCGTTGCCGGGAGAGCTGGCGGCGCTGAGCCGGTGACGCGAATTCGTGCTAGACGACGGCCATGACGATGTCGCGCGAACATCTCCTCCGAAGTCTGTCAGAGCTGGAGCCCAGGCTGAAGGCCCGCGGGGTGACCCATCTGGCCCTCTTCGGCACGCGCGCGCGCGAGGACAATCGGCCGGACAGCGACGTCGACGTGGCGATCGAGGTCGACCCCGGCGCGAAGTTCTCGCTGATCGATCTGGTCGGCGTCGAGCGGGAAATCCAGGAGAAGACGTCCCTGCCCGGCAACGTCTTCATGCGACGCAGTCTGGAACCGGACTTCGCGACGTCTCTGGCGCGAGACGGGATCCAGGTGTTTTGAGGCCGGATCGGGCCGTCAGTAGGCTGACGCACATCAAGACCGCGATCCAGGACATCTACGACCTTCTCGACGACCATGGCCGAGATCGAGCGCCTGATTGAACTCAGAGACATCTTCCGTGCAGCCCAACTCCTCAGCTCAATCCCTTGGCGACCGCATCCCCGCGCTCGTGCCCGACCTGCGCGGCAAGCTGATTCCCGCCCAGCCGCTGGCGGACCTCGCCTGGTTCCGAGTGGGCGGGCCGGCGGAGGTCCTGTTCTCGCCGGCCGACGAGAACGACCTCTCCTACTTCCTCGCCAATCTTCCGGCCGACGTTCCGCTCTACACGATCGGCCTCGGCTCGAACCTTCTGGTGCGCGACGGCGGGCTGCCGGGCGTGGTGATCCGGCTCGGAAAGCCCTTCGCGGCGATCGAGCCGCTCGATGGCGCGCGCCTGCGCGTCGGCGCGGCCGCCGCCGACAAGCGCGTCGCGCTGACGGCGGAGGAGGCGGGCATCGGCGGCTTCGCCTTCTATTTCGGGATTCCCGGCTCGATCGGCGGGGCGCTGCGCATGAACGCCGGTGCGCACGGGACCGAGACCTGCCAGCGCGTCGTCGAGGTCTACGGCGTCGACCGGTCGGGAGCGAAGCGGACCTTCTCCAACGCCGAGATGGGCTACGCGTATCGCCATTCCTCCGCCCCCGCCGACGTGATCTTCACCGGCGCGCTGATGGAAGGATTCGCCGCCGACAAGGCCGAGATCCGCGCGGAGATGGCGGCGGTCGCCGAGCACCGCGAGACCAAGCAGCCGATCAAGAGCCGCACCGGCGGCTCGACCTTCAAGAACCCGCCCGGCCATTCCGCCTGGAAGCTGATCGACGCCGCCGGCTGCCGCGGCCTCCAGATCGGCGGCGCGCAGGTCTCGGAGATGCACTGCAACTTCCTGATCAATGTCGGCGGCGCGACGGGGGCGGACATCGAGACGCTCGGCGAGGAGGTCCGCCGGCGCGTGAAGGAGAATTCGGGCGTCGAGCTCGAATGGGAGATCAAGCGGATCGGGGTGGCGGCTTAGCGCGGAGGCTGGGGCCGGCCGACCGCGTGCTTCGAGACGCCGGCCGTGGGCCGGCTCCTCAGCATGAGGGGCCTTTGGTCTTGCCATCCTCGCCCTCCTCATGCTGAGGAGCCCGCGGAACGCGGGCGTCTCGAAGCACGCAGTTCGCTTCCGCAAGAAGAAGCTTCGTCTCGGGGAAACCGTATGTCCAAGCACGTCGCCGTCCTGATGGGCGGGTGGTCGTCCGAGCGGCAGGTGTCGCTCTGGTCGGGCGAGGCCTGCGCGGAGGCGCTTCGGAACGAGGGCTTCCGCGTCACCGAGATCGACGTCGGCCGCGACCTCGCGGAGGTCCTGGGCCGCGTTAAGCCGGACGTATGCTTCAACGCGCTGCACGGCCGCTTCGGCGAGGACGGCACGGTGCAGGGCATGCTGGAGGTGATGGGGATCCCCTACACCCACTCCGGCGTGCTCGCCTCCTCGCTCGCCATGCACAAGCAGCGCGCCAAGACAGTGATGGCCGCAGCCGGCGTTCCCGTGCCCCGTGGCAAAGTCGTCACACGGGGGGAGGCGGCCAAGGTCCACGTCTTAACGCCGCCTTACGTTTTGAAGCCGGTCGACGGCGGATCCTCCGTTGGTGTCTACATCGTTAACGAGGACCAGGAGCATCCCCCGCAGGAGCTCACGCGCAGCGACTGGGACCATGGCGAACTGCTGCTTGCGGAAAATTTCGTTGCAGGACGGGAGCTTACCTGCGCCGTGCTGAACGGCGAGCCGCTCGACGTCATCGAAATCCTGCCATCCGACGGGTGGTACGATTTTGACGCGAAGTACGCTTCAGGCGGATCTCGGCACATTTTGCCGGCCGAAATTTCACCCTTTGTTTACCAACAGGTCCGAAAACTGGCGGTCGCGGCGCATGAAGCACTCGGATGCCGCGGGGTCAGTAGAGCCGATTTCCGTTTCGACGACCGCGAAGGCGGAACCGGCGAGCTCGTCTGCCTCGAAGTGAATACGCAGCCCGGAATGACCAAGACGTCCTTGGTCCCGGAACTCGCCGCTTATGTCGGCATGGGGTTTGGTGAGCTCGTCAGATGGCTGGTGGAGGACGCCTCCTTAGAACGCTAGACGAGCGCCCGGTTCCGGCGCCGGTCCGGCGCGCGGAGCGACCAAAACCTTCCCTGGTCTATCAGACCGATCCAAACATGCGCTCGCGCGCGGACAAGGGCCGTCGCGCGGCTCCTCCCGCGCTCGACGACATCGACGAGGTGATGGGCGCGAGCTTCGCCTCGCAGCTCCGCTTCAGGCTCTACCGCCTCGCCCGCAGGCGCCGCATCGGGCTCGCGCTGACCGCCGGCTTCTACGCCGCGACGGGTCTGCTCGGCATGATCGAGGGCGGCCATTGGCCGACCGTGAAGGCCGAGATCCTGAACTCGCCGCAGACCGTTGCGAACGCCATGGGCTTCCGCGTCGTCGCCGTCCAGACGGAAGGGCAGAACGCGCTCACCGACGACGAGGTGCTGCTGGCGCTCGGGATCAAGGAAGACACCTCGCTGCCATTCCTCGACGTTGGCGAGGCGCGCGAGCGGCTGCTCGCGAACCCGCTCGTGCAGGATGCGACCGTCCGAAAACTGTTCCCCGACCGGGTGACCGTGCATCTCGTCGAGCGCAAGCCGTTCGCGCTCTGGCAGCACGACGGCAAGGTCCAGATCCTCGCCGAGGACGGCGTGCCGATCGACGACTTCCGCGACTCGCGCTTCGCCCACCTGCCGCTGGTGGTCGGCCCGTCGGCGAACACGAAGTCCCGTGCGCTGCTGGATGCGCTCGCCCTCGCGCCGAAGATCCGCGAGGAGACCTACGCCGCCGTGTTCGTCGCCGAGCGGCGTTGGAATCTCAAGCTGCGCTCCGGGGTCGAGGTGAAGCTCCCCGAATTCGAGTTCGGCGCGGCGCTCGCGCGGCTTGAGACGCTGCAGGCCCGCCGCGACCTCTTCGGCAAGTGGATTTCGGTCATCGACCTGCGCTCTGCCGACAAGACGGTGGTGCGGCTGACGAACGAGGCCGCCGACCAGCTCGCGCGGGACGACAAGACCGCCTCGACCAAGAAAAAGAAGGCGAGCCAGACATGAGCGCCGCCTTTCCCTACGGCGTCGTTCCGAAGATGCGTCCGCTGCCGCCGCGTCGCTCGGTGGTGGTCTCCGCGCTCGACATCGGCACCTCCAAGGTCGTCTGCCTTGTCGCTCGCCTGCGCCCGCTCGAGGCCGGCGACGCTCTTCCCGACCGCTCCCACATGGTCGAGCTGATCGGCGTCGGCCATCAGCGCTCCCGGGGCGTGAAGGGCGGCCAGGTCGTCGACATGGAGGCGGCCGAGCAGTCGATCCGCCTCGCCGTCGACGCAGCGGAGCGAATGGCGGGCGTGCAGATCGAGAGCGTCATCGTCTCGGTCTCGGCCGGGCGGCTCGCCAGCGAGACCTTCCACGCCGAGGTGCCGATCCACGGCAAGCCCGTCGAAGACCGCGACATCCGCCGCGTCCTGCAGGCCGGCTGCGCCCATTCGGTCCGCCCGAACCGCGCCGTGGTCCACTCGATCCCGACCGGCTTCGGCCTCGACGCCACCCGCGGCGTGCGCGATCCGCTCGGCATGGTCGGCCAGCAACTCGGCGTCGACATGCATATCGTCACTGCCGAGGGCGCGCCGCTCAGGAACCTGTCGCTCTGCGTCGAGCGCAGCCACCTCAACGTCGAGACCATGGTCGCCGCGCCTTACGCGGCCGGCCTCGCCAGCCTCGTCGACGACGAGAGCGAGATGGGCGTCACCCTCATCGAAATGGGCGGCGGCAAGACGTCCGTAGCGGTCTTCCAGGGCGGCTCCTTCGTCCACTGCGACGCCGTGGCGCTCGGCGGCCACCACGTCACCCTCGACCTCGCCCGCGGCCTGTCGACCTCGATCGACGAGGCGGAGCGGCTGAAGACCCTGCACGCCAGCGTGTTTCCCTCGCTCGCCGACGAGCGCGAGCAGATCGCGGTGACCCCGGTCGGCGAATCCGAGTTCGAGGCGCAGAACTACCTGCCGAAGTCGATGATCGTGAAAATCGTCAAGCCGCGGGTCGAGGAGATCCTCGAACTCGTGCGCGACCGGCTGCGCGCCTCCGGACACGCCGCCGAGGCCCGCCGGGTGGTGCTGACCGGCGGCGCCTGCCAGCTGACGGGCCTGCCCGAGCTCGCTCGTCGCATTCTCGACCGTCCGGTCCGTGTCGGCCGCCCGCTGGGCGTCCGCGGCCTGCCGGAGGCCGCCAAGGGGCCGGCCTTCGCGAGCTCGGTCGGGCTTCTCGTCTATCCGCAGGTCGCCGAGATCGAGCACGTCGATCCGAAGCGCCTGCGCCGCGGGGGCGGACAGCCGTCGAAGGACACGTACATCCACCGGGTCGGCCGGTGGTTGAAGGAGAGCTTCTGACCGGCGGCGCGGCGGCCGTCGGTCGGTAGGGGCCAAGCGCGCCCTCCGAACGCCGAGACTTGAACTGGCACTCGCCGGATGGCGCGAAAAAATTAGAGGCTTGCGATGACGATCAACCTGAAGATGCCGGACATCCGGGAACTGAAGCCCCGCATCACCGTGTTCGGCGTCGGCGGCGCCGGCGGCAACGCCGTGAACAACATGATCGAGGCCGGCCTTGTCGGCGTCGACTTCGTCGTGGCGAACACCGACGCCCAGGCGCTGACCCTCTCCAAGGCCGAGCGCATCATCCAGATGGGCGTGCAGGTGACGGAAGGCCTCGGCGCCGGCTCCCAGCCGGAAGTCGGCCGCGCCGCCGCCGAGGAGGTGATCGACGAGATCCGCGACCACCTCTCCGGCGCGCACATGGCCTTCATCACCGCCGGCATGGGCGGCGGCACCGGCACCGGCTCCGCCCCGGTCGTCGCCCGCGCGGCCCGCGAGGCCGGCATCCTGACCGTCGGCGTCGTCACCAAGCCGTTCCACTTCGAAGGCATGCGCCGGATGAAGGTCGCCGAGGCCGGCATCGAGGAGCTGCAGAAGGCGGTCGACACCCTCATCGTCATCCCGAACCAGAACCTGTTCCGGGTCGCCAACGAGCGCACCACCTTCGCCGACGCCTTCGCGATGGCCGACCAGGTGCTCTATTCCGGCGTCGCCTGCATCACCGACCTCATGGTCAAGGAAGGCCTCATCAACCTCGACTTCGCCGACGTCCGCGCGATCATGCGCGAGATGGGCAAGGCGATGATGGGCACCGGCGAGGCGTCGGGCGAGAAGCGCGCCGTCCAGGCGGCCGAGGCCGCCATCGCCAACCCGCTGCTCGACGACGTCTCGATGAAGGGCGCCCGCGGCCTGCTGATCTCGATCACCGGCGGCAACGACCTCACCCTCTACGAGGTCGACGAGGCCGCGACCCGCATCCGCGAGGAAGTCGATTCGGAAGCCAACATCATCCTCGGCGCGACCTTCGACGAGAGCCTCGACGGCATCATCCGCGTCTCGGTCGTCGCCACCGGCATCGACCACATCTTCGAGGAGGGCCAGCAGAGCTTCGCCGAGAAGCGCGTCGCCGAGGTCCAGAACCGGTTCGCGAAGCCGGCGCCGGCGCCGATTCCGACGCGCAGCCCCGAGCCGCAGCCGCTGCCGACCTTCCGCGCCCCGGCCCCGGCCGAGGCTCCGGCCGTCGAGCCGAACGCCTATGACGCCCAGGTCGTCGCCGCGATCGAGGACGTCACCATCCGCGCCGCCGCGCCGAAGCCTGCCTACGCGCTCGAGCCCCAGAACGAGCCGGAGCAGCAGATCGAGGAGGACCACGGCCACGAGGCGCCTTACGTTCCGCCGCACGCGGAGCGCGCCCCCGTCCGCGCCCCGCGCATGCCTCGCATCGAGGACCTGCCGATGCCCGGCCAGGCCCAGATGCGCGCCGCCCGCCAGCCGGAGCCGGCCATGGCCGCGCCGGACAGGAAGCGCATGACGCTGCTGCAGCGCCTCGCCAACGGCCTCGGACGCGGCCATGAGGACGAGGGCCAGGAGCAGGGCCATGACCACGGCCACGACCAGGGCTACCAGCATGCGCCGCAGCCCCAGCCCGCGCCGCGCCAGCAGGTCGCCCCGCAGAGCGACTACGCCCGCCGCGCCCCGGCGCCGGCGCATCGACCCGTGCAGGGCCAGCTCGACGCCCACGGCCGCGCCCCGGCCCAGCACCCGCGCGGGCTCGACGACGACCAGCTCGAAATCCCGGCCTTTCTTCGCCGCCAGGCGAACTGAGTCGGACGCCACCGAATGACGCGGCGGCCCGGAAATCCAGTCCGGGCCGTTCGCACGTCAGGCCACGTCGCAGAAAAGCGCCACGTGCGCCGCGCGGGGCTTTCGGCTATAGACAATGGCGGCGTCGTCGGCCAAGACGGGCGGACGTACGCGAAGCTCGGCGCGGTCTTATCGCGCCGGCCGGCCTCGGGGGCCGTATCCGTCTACTCGTTGAAGAGGCTCGCGATGTCCGTGAGTACGAAGTCTCATCCGTCGATCGCCGGTCTCCGCGCGCTGCGCTTCGCGCTGCTCGTCGCGGTCGCCATGCCGGTCGCGGCCTGCTCGATGTTCAACAAGAAGGAAGAGCTCGAGCCTGACGAGCCTGCCGACCAGCTCTACAGCGAGGGCCTCAAGGGCCTGAACGAAGGCGACTACGACAAGGCCAAGAAGAAGTTCGCCGAGGTCGACCGCCAGCATCCCTACACCGACTGGGGCCGCAAGTCGGTGCTGATGACCACCTATACGAACTACAAGAACGGCAAATGGGACGACGCGATCCAGAACGGCAATCGCTACGTCCAGCTGCACCCGACCAGCCCTGACGCGGCCTATGCGCAGTATCTCGTCGGCATGTCCTATTACAATCAGGTGCCGGACGTCTCCCGCGACCAGGAGCGCACCCAGCGCGCCATCGCGGCGTTCGACGAGCTCGTCCGCCGGTGGCCGACCAGCGAATACGCCGAGCCGGCCAAGCGCCGCGCCTCCGTCGCGCGCGACCAGCTCGCCGGCAAGGAGATGCAGGTCGGCCGCTTCTACCTGCAACGCAAGGACTACACCGGCGCGATCAACCGCTTCCGCATCGTCGTCAGCCAGTACCAGCAGACCCGCCACATCGAGGAGGCGCTGCACCGCCTCGTCGAGGCCTATCTGTCGCTCGGCATCACCGGCGAGGCGCAGACCGCGGCCGCGATCCTCGGCCACAACTACCCGGACAGCGAGTGGTACAAGTCGAGCTACGCGCTGCTGAACGGTTCCGGCGTGCAGCCGCAGGAGAACGAAGGCTCCTGGATCAGCCGCGCCTTCAAGCGCGGCGGCGGCCAGACGGCCGACGCGGCGGCCCCTGCCGCGCCGGCTCCCCAGGCGGCCCGCTAACCGGCGATCGCGTGATACGCTCCCAAGGCTGGTCGAGACGGTTGCGCTCCGTCATTCCGGCGGAAGCGCGGGAATCCATTTCGCCCGCGCGGCTCTATTTGGCGACGATTGTGGTAATGGATCCCGGAAAAAGCTCGGGATGACGGCCGGCGGTGATTTGCGCGCCCTTCCATAGTTCGCCGAGACAACCGACGACAGGAGCGGGCAAGGTCCGTGCTCGCTAGGCTTTCGATCCGCGACATCGTCCTGATCGACCGGCTCGACATCGATTTCGGCGACGGCCTGTCCGTGCTGACCGGCGAGACGGGCGCCGGCAAGTCCATCGTTCTCGACGCGGTCTCGCTCGCCCTCGGCGGGCGGGGCGACGGCGCGCTCGTCCGGGAAGGCGAGGCGCAGGGCCAGGTGACGGCCGTGTTCGACCTTGCGCTCGACCATCCCGCCCGCGCCGTCCTGAAGGAACAGGACATCGCCGACGACGGCGACCTGATCCTGCGCCGCGTGCAGGCGAGAGACGGCCGCACCCGCGCCTTCGTCAACGATCAGCCGGTCAGCGTGCAGGCGCTCAAGGCGCTCGGCGCCTCGCTGGTCGAGATCCACGGCCAGCATGACGACCGCGCGCTGGTCGACCCCGCGGCCCACCGCTCCCTTCTCGACGCCTATGGCGGCCTCTCAGCCGAGGCCCGCGCCGTCGCCGAAGCCTGGGCGAAACGCAGGGCGACGGAGCGCGCGCTCGTCGACCACCGCGCCCGCGTCGAGGCGGCGGCGCGGGAGGCGGACTATCTGCGTCACGCCGCCGAGGAGCTCGGGACGCTCGCTCCGGAAGCCGGCGAGGAGGAGGCGCTCGCCGAAAAGCGCGCCGCGATGATGCGCGCCGAGAAGGCGTCAGAAGACCTCAACGAAGCCTTCGAGGCGGTGACCGGAGGCGCTGCGCCCGCCAGCCAGATCGCGAGCGCCATCAGGCGCCTGGAGCGGCGGGCTGCGGCCTCGCCCGAACTCGTTGAGCCGGCGATCAAGGCGCTCGACGCGGCCCTCGTCGCTCTCGACGAGGGCGAGCAGCACCTGAAGGCCGCGCTCGAAGCGACCGCCTTCGATCCGCGCGAGCTCGAGCGGCTGGAGGAGCGGCTCTTCGCGCTGCGAGCAGCGTCGCGCAAATACGCCACGCCCGCCGACGACCTCGCGGCGCTCGCCGAAAAATTCCGAGCGGACCTCGCCGAGATCGACGCAGGGGAGGCGAAGCTCGCGGCTCTCGCCGAAGAGGCGAAGGCGGCGGACGCCGCCTATTCGGCCGCCGCCGAGCGATTGAGCGCGGCCCGGCGCGCCGCCGCGGCGACGCTCGATTTGGCGGTTATGGCGGAACTGCCGGACCTAAAGCTGGAGCGGGCGCGCTTCACGACCGAGATCGCGAGCGATCCGTCGTCCGCCGGCCCAGACGGCGTCGACCGCGTCGAGTTCTGGGTCCAGACCAATCCAGGCACGCGCGCCGGCCCGCTGGCGAAGATCGCCTCGGGAGGCGAGCTCTCCCGTTTCATGCTCGCGCTGAAGGTGGCGCTCGCCGACCGCGGCTCCGCCCCGACGCTGGTCTTCGACGAGATCGACACCGGCGTCGGCGGCGCGGTGGCGGACGCCATTGGCGCGCGGCTGGCGCGGCTCGCGCGCGGCGTTCAGGTGCTGTCGGTGACCCACGCCCCGCAGGTCGCGGCGCGAGCGGGGCGGCATTTTCTCATCTCCAAGGCGCAGCCGGCGGGCGAGACGCGCGTCGTCACGCGCGTCGCCGGTCTTGCCGAGGTCGAGCGCAAGGAAGAGATCGCCCGCATGCTCGCCGGCGCTTCGGTCACGGACGAGGCGAGGGCGGCCGCCGCGCGGCTGCTGGAGGGGGCGGGGTGAGCCACTGCTCAGACATCCGGAGCCGTGCTATGCTCCCGCTCCACGCCAAGCTCCGATCCGCCGGATGACCGCACAGGTTCTTTTCGACACCGCCCGCTTCCGCGACCGGCTGACGTCGTCGGGCATGCCGGAGGCTCAAGCGCGCGCCGTGACCGAGGGTTTCGAAGAGGCCCTTCGAGACGCCACCGCCACAAAAAGCGACGTCGAGCGGCAGGGGAATCGCCTGGACGCGAAGATCGACGGCGTCGAACAGCGTCTCGACGCCAGGATCGACGCCGTCGAGGCGCGTCTCGGCGCCCGGATCGATCTGCTCGACGAATCCGTCGGCCGCCGTATCGCGGAGGCGATCGGGACGCAGTCGCGCTGGATCATCGCCTCCATGTTTGGCGGCCTCGGCCTCCTCTTCGCGGCCCTAAAGCTCTTCCCCTAATCGCCGATGCCCAAGGTCAAATCCGACGACGGCGGCGCGCTTCCGCCGTCGCTGCCCGACGCCAAGGCGGAGCACGAGCGGCTCGCCGAGGAGATTCGCGGCCACGATCGTCGCTACTATCAGGACGACGCGCCGACCGTCTCTGACGCCGAGTACGACGATCTCCGCAAGCGCCTGAACGCGCTCGAGGTGGCTTTTCCGGACCTCGTCACCGCCGACAGCCCGAGCCAGCAGGTCGGGGCGGCGCCCTCGGAGGCCTTCGCCAAGGTCCGGCACGCCGTTCCGATGCTCTCGCTCGGCAACGCCTTCGCCGAAGAGGACGTCGCGGAGTTCGTGGCGCGCGTCCGCCGCTTCCTGCAGATGAAGCCGGAGGACGAGCTCAGGATCACCGCTGAGCCCAAGATCGACGGCCTGTCGGCCTCGCTGCTCTACGAGAACGGCGTCTTCGTTCGTGGCGCGACCCGGGGCGACGGGGCGGTCGGCGAGGACGTCACGCAGAACCTCAGGACCATCGACGACATCCCCGAGAGGCTGAAGGGCGCCGACGTGCCCGACCGGATCGAGGTGCGCGGCGAGGTCTACATGTCCCATGCCGACTTCAGGGCGATGAACGAGCGGCAGGCGGCGGCGGAGAAGCCGCTCTTCGCCAACCCCCGTAACGCCGCCGCCGGATCGCTGCGCCAGCTCGACCCGAAGGTGACGGCGCAGCGACCGATCCGCTTCTTCGCCTACGCCTGGGGCGAGGCCTCGAGCGTATCGAGCGAGACCCAGTTCGGCATGGTGCAGAACCTCGGCCGCTGGGGCTTTCCAATTAATCCGGAGATGGAGGTTTTCGACTCGGTCGAGGGCCTCATCGGCCAGTACCACGCGATCGAGGCGATGCGCGCCGATCTCGGCTACGACATTGACGGCGTGGTCTACAAGGTCGACCGGCTCGATCTGCAGCGCCGGCTCGGCTTCGTGTCGCGCTCGCCGCGCTGGGCGATCGCGCACAAGTTCCCGGCGGAACAGGCGACGACAGAGGTTTTGGACATCGACATCCAGGTCGGCCGCACCGGCGCGCTGACCCCGGTCGCAAAGCTGAAGCCCGTCACCGTCGGCGGCGTCGTGGTCCAGAACGCGACGCTCCACAACGAGGACGAGATCGCCCGCAAGGACGTGCGCATCGGCGACACCGTGATCGTCCAGCGCGCCGGCGACGTCATCCCGCAGATCGTCGCCGTCGTCGCGGAAAAGCGACCGGCGGGCGCGAAGCCCTTCGAGTTTCCAACCGTCTGCCCGGCCTGCGGCAGCCACGCCGTACGTGAGGAGGGAGAGGCGGTGCGCCGCTGCACCGGCGGACTGATCTGCCGCGCGCAGGCGGTGGAGCGGCTCCGGCACTTCGTGAGCCGCGGCGCGATGGACATCGAAGGCCTCGGCGAGAAGCAGATCGAGGCCTTCTACGAGTGGGGCGAGATCCGCGAGCCTGCCGACATCTTCACGCTCGAGAAGCGCGAGGGACGGGAAGGCAACCTCACCGCGCTGAGGAACCGCGAGGGTTGGGGCGAGACCTCGGTGAAGAACCTCTACGCCGCGATCGAGGCGGCGCGGACGCAGACCGTCGACCGGCTGCTCTACGGCCTCGGCATCCGCCATGTCGGCGAGGTCAACGCCAAGCGGCTGATGCGGCACTTTCCGACCATCGAGGCGCTGCGCGAGACCGCGCGATCCGCGACCCCGCCGGATCCCGCGGTCAGGGGCGACAAGGGCGATGAGGCCTGGCGCGAGATCGTCGACATCGAGGGCATCGGCTCCATCGTCGCCAAGGCGCTCGTCGAGTTCTTCAAGGAGCCCAGGAACGGCCCGCCGCTCGACGCGCTGCTCGCCGAGGTCAGGCCCGCCGGGATGGAGAAGCGCGCCTCGAACTCGCCGGTCTCGGGCAAGACGGTGGTGTTCACCGGCTCGCTCGAGCGCATGACCCGCGACGAGGCCAAGGCGATGGCGGAACGCCTCGGCGCCAAGACGTCCGGGTCGGTGTCGAAGAAGACGGACATCGTCGTGGCGGGGCCCGGGGCTGGCTCAAAGCTCGACAAGGCGAGGGAACTCGGGATCGAGATCCTCAGCGAGGACGAGTGGCTCGCGCGGGTCGGCGAGAGCTGATCCAGAATTCGCCACAGACTGAGGCGTCACCCCCGGGCTTGACCCGGGGGTCCATCGGGCGCGGACGCGCCCGCAAAGATGGATGCCCGGGTCAAGCCCGGGCATGACGCTCTTGCGAACGGGAACCCGATTTCGCCGTCCCTCGCCTTACTTCGGCGCCGGCGGCAGGAAGTCGGGCGGCGGGGGCGCGCCGAACGGATCGTCGTTCTTCTGGCCGCCGCCTCCGCCGCCGCCCGAGGGCGGCGCGCCGAAGTCCATGTCCGGGATCTCGATCTTGATCGTGCTCGGATCGACGCCGGAGCCGGCCTTCTTGTAGTGCGTCACCATCTGCGGGAAGGCGATCACCAGCCCGACCATGATGCACTGGATCACCACGAAGGGGATCGCGCCCCAGTAGATCTGGCCGGTCGTGACGCCTTCGATCCGCTGTTTGGTGATCTTGTCGGTGTAGGGGCGTTTCGGCGCCACCGAACGCAGGTAGAACAGCGAGAAGCCGAAGGGCGGGTGCATGAACGACGTCTGCATGTTCACGCCGAGAATGACGCCGAACCAGATCAGGTCGATGCCGAGCGCGGCCGCCGCCGGCCCGAGCAACGGCACGATGATGAAGGCGAGCTCGAAAAAGTCGAGGAAGAAGGCCAGCACGAAGACGAGGATGTTGACCACGATCAGGAAGCCGGTTTGGCCGCCCGGCAGTCCCGTCAGCAGGTTCTGCACCCAGTGGTCGCCGCCGACGCCGTAGAAGGTCAGGCTGAAGACGCGGGCGCCGATCAGGATGAAGATCACGAAGGTCGAGAGCTTCGCGGTGGCGTCCAGCGCGTGGGTCATCAAGGGCAAGGTGAGCTTGCGCTTGAGACCGGCCAGCACCAATGCGCCGAAGGCGCCCATCGCGCCGCCCTCGGTCGGCGTCGCGACGCCGATGAAGATGGTGCCGAGCACCAGGCCGATCAGCACCAGCGGCGGGATCAGCACGAACAGCACCCGTCCGAGAAGCGCCGCGCCGCGAATCGTGCGCGCCTCCTTCGGCAGCGGCGGCGCCGCGTCCGGCTTGATCATCGTGACGAGGAAGATGTAGGCGGCGTAGAGCGCAGTGAGCACGAGGCCCGGCACCAGCGCGCCGTGATACATGTCGCCGACCGAGCGGCCGAGCTGGTCGGCCATGACGATCAGCACGAGGCTCGGCGGGATGATCTGGGCGAGCGTGCCCGAGGCCGCGATGACCCCGGCGGCCACGCGTCGGTCGTAGCCGTAGCGCAGCATGATCGGCAGCGAGATCAGACCCATCGAGATGACAGAGGCCGCGACCACGCCGGTCGTCGCTGCGAGCAGCGCGCCCACGAAGATCACCGCATAAGCGAGACCGCCGCGCGTCGGTCCGAACAGCTGGCCGATCGTGTCGAGCAGGTCTTCCGCCATGCCCGATCGTTCGAGGATCAGGCCCATGAAGGTGAAGAACGGGATCGCGAGCAGCGTCTCGTTCTCCATCACGCCGAGGAAGCGGAAGGGCAGCGCCTGCAGGAAGTCCGGCTGGAACAGCCCGAGCTCGATGCCGATGAAGGCGAACAGCAGGCCGTTGGCCGCCAGCGAGAACGCCACCGGATAGCCCAGCAGCAAGAACACCACCAAGGCCGCGAACATGATCGGGGCCATGTTGTGGGTGAGGAGTTCGGCCATGTTTCGTAAGGCTCCGCGGCGGCGATCGAGAGGTCAGCGCGTCAGGCGACGACGTGGTCGTCGTCGAATTCGTGCTTCTCCTCATGCGGATCCGGAATGAGCCCGCGGATGACGGCGATGCGCTTGATGAGTTCGGAGATGCCCTGCAGCAGCAGCAGGACGAAGCCGACCAGGATGAGCGCCTTGGCCGGCCACTTGATCAGTCCGCCGGGATTGTTGGAGACCTCGCCGGACAGGTAGGACCCTTTCACGAACGGCCACAGGTCGTAGATCATCAGCAGGCAGAACGGGATCAGCACCAGCGCGTGGCCGGCGACGTCGACCCAGTCGCGCGTTCGCTTCGACCAGCGGCTCGCGAGCACGTCGATGCGGATGTGCTCGTTCTTCAGCAGCGTGTACGCCGCGCAGAGCATGAAGGTCGCGCCGAACAGGTACCACTGCGCCTCGAGCCACGCGTTCGAGCTGTACCGGGGCGCGAGATAGCGGACGACGGCGTTGCCGGTCGAGATCAGCACGGCCGCGAGGGTGAACCACATCGCGACGCGGCCGATGACGGTGTTCATCGCGTCGATCGCGCGACTGACGCCGAGCAGTGCTCCCATGAGCCGAAATCCCCTGTGGCGCGCACTTGTGCGGCGCGCTCGACCATTGGTCTTTCGTACGCCCTTAGCATTCCGAAACCGCACAGGCGAGATGTGCCTTCGGCGATCGAACAGTTTTTTTGAATGAATCAATCAGTTTTTATGAACGTCGCCGCGACCCTGCGGGAAGCTCCGCCGGCGGCGGTTCCGGGCGCGCCAGATCTATACGATTGGGGAGAGAAGGCGCCGGTCAGCCGCCGGTCGTCGACATATGACGAGCCAGCGCGGGCTTGGCTGCGCGGCGGTCGATGACGAAGTCGTGGCCCTTAGGCTTGCGCGTGATCGCCTCGCGGATCGCCCCGACCAGCGCCTCGTCGCCCTCGCTCGCCCGAAGCGGCTTGCGAAGATCGGCGGCGTCCTCCTGACCGAGGCACATGTAGAGCGTGCCGGTGCAGGTGACGCGCACCCGGTTGCAGCTCTCGCAGAAGTTGTGGGTCAGCGGCGTGATGAAGCCGATGCGACCGCCGGTCTCCGCGACGCTCACATAGCGAGCCGGACCGCCGGTGCGATAGGGGATGTCGTTGAGCGTCCACCGGCTCGCGAGGCGCGCGCGAACGAGGCTGAGCGGCAGGTACTGGTCGGTGCGGTCGCCCTCGATATCGCCGAGCGGCATCGTCTCGATCAGCGACAGGTCCATGCCGCGCCCATGCGCCCATTCGGCGATGGCCGGGATCTCGCCCTCGTTGACGTCCTTGAGCGCGACCGTATTGATCTTGATCTTCAGCCCCGCGGCCTGGGCCGCGTCGACGCCGCGAAGAACCTGGTCGAGGTCGCCCCAGCGCGTCACCGCCTTGAACTTCTGCGGATCGAGCGTGTCGAGCGAGACGTTGATCCGCCGCACGCCCGCCGCATAGAGGTCCGCTGCGTGGGCGGCGAGCTGGCTGCCGTTTGTGGTGAGCGTCAGCTCCTCGAGCGCGCCGCTCTCCAGATGCCGACCGAGCGAGCGGATCAGGCTCATCAGGTTTCGCCGCACCAGCGGCTCCCCGCCGGTAAGCCGGAGCTTCTTCACGCCGAGGCCGACGAAGGCCGAGCAGAGCCGGTCAAGCTCCTCAAGCGTGAGGAGCTCCCGCTTCGGCAGGAACGTCATGTGCTCGGACATGCAATAGACGCAACGGAAGTCGCATCGGTCGGTGACGGAGACGCGCAGATAGGTGATCCGTCGGGCGAACGGATCGATCAGCGGCGTCTGTGTCGGATAAGGCGCGGCGTCCATTGGCGGCGCGAACTCTTCTCAAATGTGGATCCGACCTGCCCCGCGATCGCGGCTCGGCCCGATCGAACCGGCGCGCAGTTCGCCGCTGTCCGATCGCTCGTCCCCAAGCTATGAAGCCCGCGCGGCCGGGGCAAGCCCGGGCCTCGATCTGGGACGCCAACGGATCATTGCACGAAACGGCGCGATCCGCACGTATCGGATCGGAGCAGGAGGAAACGGACGATGGCCGACGACGCTGGATGGCCGACGGAGCTGCGGCTTTCGCCGGACGGACGCACCCTGACGATCTCCTGGGGCGACGGCGCGCGCCATACGATCCCGGCCGAGCTTCTCAGGGTCGAGAGCCCGAGCGCGGAGGTGCAGGGCCATTCGCCGGACCAGAAGACGATCGTCCCCGGCAAACGGAACGTGACGATCCGTGACGTGCGCGAGGTCGGAACCTATGCGGTGCGCCTCGTCTTCGACGACGGCCACGACACGGGCATCTACACCTGGAGCGCACTCCGCGACTTCGGCGAGCGCGGAGACGAGATGTTCGCGGACTATGTCGCGGCGCTTGGCGACCTCGGCCTCACGCGCTGACGAGCCGGTTCCGCCCTGCAGCTCGCAGGCGGTTCGGCGAAGGCGCTAGTTCGGTATTGGGGCCGAAGTCGCGCGCTCGATATCCTGCTTCGAAACCCAGCCGCAGTCGCACATCTTCTGCAGGATCTCCTCCGGCGTCTCCTGGACGCCGATGGCGTGCGTCCGATCGACAGCGCTTGTGAGCATGTCGATCGTGGTCTTGTCGCCGAAGCGGCGCATGTGCACGGCGAGCGACATGTTGATGAAGATCTCGTGATTTCCGGGCGTCGTAAGCTTCAGCCATTGCATGGCGTCATCCTCCCGCTTGCTCTTCGCATATGCGACGACGACTGCAGGAGACCACGAAAAGCCGAACGATTCCACGAATTTGCTTGCTGCGCCGCGTCAAAAAAAGGGCCGCCCGGTCACCCGGGCGGCCCGAGGCAAGCGCCTCAAACGTCACTGCGGCTTGGAGGCGCCCCCGGTCGAGGAACTGCCCTGGTCCTTGTGGCTCGGCGCGGTCGCCGCGCCGCCCTGCTTTTGGACGTCCTGCGGGCTGGTGGCCACCCCGCCGCTCTCGTTCTGCATCGCTCCGGTCGCGCCGGGAGACGTCTGCTTGGGATCCGTCGTGGGCTGCTGGCCGGCCGCGCCGGGCTTGTCCGCGCTCGACGGCGCGGTCTGGGCCATGGCGACGCCCGACATCAGCGCGAGCGCCGAGGCAGCGATGATCATGCGTTTCATAGTTTCTCCTCCCAGTGTCTTTTAGGGCGCTAAACCCTCCAATGAGGAACACCAGACACGGAAGGTTGTTCCGAAGATTGCATAACGAAATTGTCATGCCGCGCGCGGCGCGGATCAGACCGACGCTAATCGCCGGCTATCGAACATGTAGAAAGCACTGTGGATTGATCGAGACGGTCCCGCCCGCGCGACGTCTGCGCGCGTCGCAGAGGCGCTGCACGGGGCCGCGCCCGCTCGAAAGCTAAGTCATTTCTATGTCGCGTGGAAATGGTGCCCGAAACAGGGATCGAACCTGTGACCCCACCCGTGTGAAGGGTGTGCTCTCCCGCTGAGCTATTCGGGCTCGCCATGCGGAGCCGGGTTCTTACCGCCGAAGGCGCGGGATTTCAATCTCGCATCGCACGGCACGGACTGCTCCGGCTGCGAACGTGATCGCCGCGACGCTGATCCGGGAGCGGGGTCACCCAGCCGCCTTCTTGATTGGCCTCACCTCGGCGCCGTCGTTCGCAGGCTGCTCGAGCGCCTTCAGGAAGCTGTCGCACCACCAGGCGACGTCGTGGTTGCGGATGCGCTCATACATGCGCGTCCAACGGTCCGCCCGCTCATCCAGCGGCATCTCCAGCGCCCGGGCGATCGCGCCGGCCGTGCCGTCGATGTCGTAGGGGTTGGTGATCAGCGCGCCGTCGAGTTCGTGGGCGGCGCCCGCGAAGCGCGACAGCAGCAGGACGCCGGGATCCTTCGGCTTCTGAGAGGCCACGAATTCCTTGGCGACGAGGTTCATGCCGTCGCGCAAGGGGGTGACGAGGCCGACGCGGGCCAGCCTGTAGAGGCCGGCCAGCGCGTTACGGCCGATGGCGCGGTTCACATAGCGGATCGGCGTCCAGTCGAGGTCGGCGTGCGCGCCGTTCACGCGGCCCGCGAGCTCTGCGACCTCGCGCTCCATCTGCGCGTATTCCGCGACGTCCGAGCGCGATTTCGGCGTAATCTGGAGATAGGTGCAGCGGTTGCGCCATTCCGTGTCGAGCGTGAGAAACGACTCGAAGGCCTGAATGCGCTCAGCGATGCCCTTCGAATAGTCGAGCCGGTCGACGCCGATGATGAGGCTGCGGCCGACCAGACTCTCCTCCGCGCGCCTGACCAGCGCGTTCTTCTCGGACGCCTGCGCCGTCTTGGCGAACGCTTCCGTTTCGATCCCGACCGGGAGCGCCATTACGGTGACGGCGCGGCCGTGCACCACGAAACGGTGGCCGCTGAGGCGGCGGCCGAGTTTTTCCCGGCGCAGATAGGTCTCGAAATTTTCGACGTCGTACGGCGTCTGGAAGCCGATCACGTCATAGGCGGCGAGCCCGCGCACGATATCGGCGTGGTTGGGCAGCACCGTCAGGATGTCCGGCGGGGGGAAAGGAATGTGAAGGTAAAACCCCATCCGGTTCTTGAGCCCCGCGGCGCGCAGGTCGGCGGCGAGGGGGACGAGATGATAGTCATGGACCCAGACGATGTCGTCCGGCTCCACCATCTTGCGAAGAAGCTTCGAAAACAGCTTGTTCACGCGGTAATATCCGCCGAGGGTCACGCGCGTGAAGCCGGTCAGGTCCATCCGGTAGTGGAACAGCGGCCACAACATCCGGTTGGAAAAGCCCGAATAGTAGTCCTCCAGGTCGCGCTCGGTGAGGTCCACGAGCGCATAGGTCACCTTGTCCTTGACGATGAGCCTGGCTTCCTCCGGCTCGGGGGCGTCGTGCGGGGCGGTGTCGCCGGACCAGCCGAACCAGACGCCGCCGCGCGCCTCCATTGCGCCGGAAAGCGCGACCGCGAGGCCGCCGGCGGAGGCGCCGCCGGGCTTCGGGGCAGGAACACGATTGGACACCACCACCAGACGACTCATGCCGCATCCCTCCGGGATGTCGGGCTCCGGAGAGGCTGGAGCGACGCGGCAGTTCCGATTGGCGATGCGATGTCGGTCATGATGCCCCTGAAAAACGCCACGGCTGGGGCAAGTGTTCCGATTGTGCGGCGCGTCAAGACCGTGCGCTATGCGCAGGCGGCGGGCGCGAGGCGCGCCACGGCCACGTCGAGCTCGTCATAGTGATCGATCAGCGCGTCGCCGCCGAGCTCGGTGGGCGGAATGAGCGTGTAGCCGAAGCTCGCGACGACCACCGGCACGCCGGCCGCGCGGGCGGCGCCGACGTCGGTCTCCGAATCCCCCACCATGATCGCGCGGGCCGGATCGCCGCCGGCCTGTTCGATCGCGCCGAGCAGCGGCTCGGGCCTGGGCTTCGAGACCGGATAGGTGTCGCCGCCGACGATCGCGTCGAATTTCTCCGTCATGCCGAGGGCGTCGAGCAGCTGGCGGGCGTACCGCTCGATCTTGTTGGTGCAGACGGCGAGCCTGGCGCCTTGCGCCTTCAGCCGGTCAAGCGCGGCGAGGCAGCCGTCGTAAGGATGGCTGCGGTCGGCGATATGGGCCCCGTAATGATCGAGGAAGATGGCGTGAAGCTCGTCGATCCGGTCCTCTGTGGCCATGCGCTCGGCGACCTTGAGCCCACGCTGGACCAGAGCGCGCGCGCCGGCGCCGATCAGGTCGCGGCCCTGCTCAAAGGGAAGCGGATCGACTCCTTCCGCCTTCAGCGCGACGGTCAGCGCCTCGAGCAGGTCCGGGGCGGTCTCGACCAGAGTGCCGTCGAGATCGAACACGACGGTGAGGGGCGCGGGCTGCGTCATCGGGCGCTCGGAAAGGATGGGAGGTCGAGGGATGGCGGCTCGTGGTGGCCTGCTATCATCGCCCCGTCAACCGGCGCGATTCGACGCCTCGGGAGCCGCCATGCGCATTACCCCCGCCGTCCTCTGCCTCGCCGCCTTCGCCGGGGTTCCGCAGGCGCGGGCGGAAGGATACGAGTTCCTCGCCGCGCCGCAGACCGACCTCAACCGCATGTTCCGGGTGGAGACCACGACCGGCGAGGTCGGCGTCTGCCAGTTCGCGGTGAAGGACGGCACGATCGGGGTCACGCTGTGCCTCTCTCCCGGAGACGGCGCCGGGCCGCAGGAGGCCGGCCTCTACGGCCTCGCCGCCTCGAACCATGCGCAGGAGGGCGGCGTCTACCGGGTCGAGAAGCGCACGGGAAAGATGAGCGCCTGTTACGTGCTCGGCGAGCAGGTCGTCTGTACGCCTCAGGCGCGGTGAAGCGGCGGCGGCGCCCATGCTGAAGTCCCTCGTTCCGCTGACGCTGGCCTTCGGCGCGGGCGTCGCCCTCGTCGTGCAGCAGGCGCTCAACTCGAGCCTGAGGATCCCGCTCGGGTCCGCGGCCTGGGCGGGCTTTGCGAGCTATTTCGTCGGCCTCGTCTCGATGGCGGTTCTGGTGGCCGTCCTGCGCGATCCCGTGCCGCCTTTGTCCGCGGTCTCGCGGATCCCATGGTGGGGGTGGGGAGGCGGCCTGCTGGGCGCGATCTATATCGGGCTCGCGATCCTGCTCCTGCCTGCGATCGGCGCGGCGACCTTCGTCGCGCTGCTGGTCGCCGGCCAGCTGATGGCGTCCGTCCTATTCGACCATTTCGGCCTGCTCGGCCTCGCCCAGCGCGAGGCCGACCCGATGCGGCTCCTCGGCGTCGCGCTGCTGATCGCTGGCGTCGCGCTCATCAGGCGCTAAGCCCGGCGCGAGCCGCGAGCCTTTTTTCGCCGCAGTGCGCTCTATAAGCTCGGGCTGACCCTGCCCCTGGCGGCATCCGCGCCGGGGCCGCCGAGGAGCGTCCATGCGCCCGATCCTGCGCCCGATCACAGCTTTCGCCGTCGTCGTCGGCCTGGCTTCGGCCCCGGCCCCGGCCGTCGCGCGGGCGGCGCCGGAGAGCTTCGCGGATCTTGCGGAGAGCCTGATCGATTCGGTCGTGAACATCTCGACCTCGCAGAACGCGCCCGCGGCCTCCGACAAGGCGGTGCCGGCCCCGCAGGCGCCGGAAGGCTCGCCCTTCGATGACTTCTTCGACGAGTTCTTCAACAAACGCGGGCCGGGCGCTCCGCAGTCCAAAAAGCAGGCCTCGCTCGGCTCCGGCTTCGTGATCGACGCCGGCGGGATCGTCGTCACCAACAACCACGTCATCGACGGCGCGGACGAAATCACCGTCAACTTCAACGACGGCTCGAAGCTCACCGCCGAGCTGGTCGGCAAGGACGTCAAGACCGACCTCGCGGTGCTGCGCGTCAAGCCGCCGAAGCCGCTTCGGGCGGTGAAGTTCGGCGACGCCGAGAAGCTGCGGGTCGGCGACTGGGTGCTCGCGATCGGCAACCCGTTCGGCCTGGGCGGCTCGGTCTCCGCGGGCATCGTCTCGGCCCGCAACCGCAACATCAACGCCGGCCCCTACGACAACTTCATCCAGACCGACGCCGCCATCAATCGCGGCAATTCGGGCGGTCCGCTGTTCGACATGAACGGCGACGTGGTCGGCATCAACACCGCGATCATCTCGCCGTCCGGCGGATCCATCGGCATCGGCTTCTCGGTGCCGTCCACCATCGCAAAGCCCGTCGTCGACCAGCTCCTGAGCTACGGCGAGACGCGCCGCGGCTTCATCGGCGCACGCGTCCAGAGCGTGACGGACGACATCGCCGGCAGCCTCGGCGTCGCGGGGCAGGACAAGGGCGCGCTCATCGCCGGCGTGACCCCGGGAAGCCCCGCCGAGAAGGGCGGGCTTCAGGCGGGCGACGTCGTTCTCGTCTTCGACGGCAAGCGGATCCGCGAGATGCGCGACCTGCTGCGCATCGTCGCCGACACGCCCGCCGACCGCGAGGTCGAGGTGAAGGTGTGGCGCAAGGGCAAGGAGGAGACCCTGAAGGTCGTCGTCGGACGGCTGGAGGAGGACAACAAGCCGAAGCCCGCTGCGCTCAAGGCCCCGTCCGACGAGGAGCCGAAGACCGCGTCCGCGCTCGGCCTCAGCTTCACCTCGATCTCGGATGAGCTGCGTCTGAAGTTCGGACTAAAGCCGGAAGCGAAGGGTCTCGTCATCACGCAGGTCGACGAAGGATCGAAGGCGCAGGAGAACAAGATCGAACCGGGCGACCAGCTCGTCGAGATCACCGGCCAGGCCGTGTCGACGCCCGCAGAGGTCCTCAAGCGGCTCGAGGAGCTGAAGAAGGACGGCAAGAAGGTCGCCCTGCTGCTGCTGTCGAACAAGGCCGGCGACGTCCGCTTCGTGGCGGCGCCGATCGACTGACGGCGCACTCACGCAGGAAGCGGCTCTGGGCCGCCCGGCGATTTGGGCGTGCAAAGGACAAATCGTCAGTTCGTTAGAGCGTCACCGCGGCGCGGAGGCGGGCGATCTCGTCGCCCATGGCGCGGATCGCGGTCTCGCCGTTGTCGGCCAGCGTCGCCATTTCGCGCGCGACCACGCCGAAACCGGCGCCGTATTGCCTGGCGTGCGCGGCCTCGATGCGGGCGTTGAGGGCAAGAAGCCGCAGCATGCGCAGCGAGGAATAGACGGCCTCGATCGATCCGTCGACGGCGGCGACGGCCTGCTTGCCGAGGGTCAGCTTTTCCGCAAGCGCCGTGACGCGCTCCGCCTCGAGGATCACGCCGTCGAGATAGCGCACCTCGCCCGTCTCCGGATCCGGCGTGCTGCCGCCGCCCGTCTCGTGCACGAAGCGCCAGCCCTGCGTCTTCGATCTGATCCGGTACATCACCTGCCAGCGCGCGTTCGCCTCGAGCGCCGCCGCGACGGCGTCGTTCACGACTGGCAGGTCGTCGGGATGGATGAGATCGGCGAAGGATCGGCGGTTGCGGACGAAATCGGCGGGGTCGCGCTCGGTCAGGCCCTCGAAGCCGTCGCTGACCCACAGCATGGCGTAGTCGTCGGCGTTAAGCCCGCGGTAGAAGAAGCCGTCGATGCGCGCGCCGATGCTGCGCATGAACGCGTCGAGATCGATGGCGCCCGCCTGCGCTGTCGTCATTTGCAGGGCCGCCCCTTAAGTCCCTCTGAGATCAGCCCATTCTGTCGGCCTATGCTTAAGTCCAAGTAAATCACGTTCGCGAGCGGCGGCGATGGAGGCGGTGTTCCGGAGCGGCGCCGGCGCTATTTCCACGCCGATGGACGCCGAGCCCACGGAACCTCCGGAGCAGAGCACGGCGCAGGAGCCGCAGAGATCCGGCGAAGGCCGGTCCGGTCTGCGCCAGACGCTACGGGCGCTCTATCACGGCCGCACCGCCGCGGCGCGGCGGTTCCAGATCTCGGTCCTGACGATCGATCTCGCGATCATCGCCTTCTTCGTCGCGAGCCCTCTGCTGCCGCAGGGCCCGCTGTTCTACTGGCTGGACTACTCCGTCGCGGCGCTCCTCGCGCTCGATCTCGCCGCGCGGGCGCTGGCGGCGCATGACGTCGCACGCTGGCTGCGGCAGCCGACGACGCTGGTCGACGTGTTTATCCTGGCGACCATGCTCGCGCCGCTCTGGCTCGCCAACCTCGGCTTCCTCCGCGCATTGAGGATCTGGACGCTCGCCCATACCGACTTCGTTTGGACGCCGCTCCGGCGTTCGAAATACCGGACCTGGGAAGATCCTGTCCGGGCCGTCGTCAGCCTCGTGACCTTCCTCTTCGTGGTGACGGGCTTCGTCTACACCTTCTTCAAGCATCCGGAGGGCGCCGCCGCGCCCGACGGCAAGGTGATCGAGAACTACGTCGACGCGCTCTATTTCACGGTCGCGACCGTGACGACGACAGGCTTCGGCGACATCACCCTGCAAGGCACGGCGGGCAAGCTGACCTCGGTCGTGGTGATGATCGTCGGCATCTCGCTGTTCGTGCGGCTGGCGCAGGCGATCTTCCGGCCGTCCAAGGTCACCTATCGCTGCCCCAAATGCGCCCTGCTGAAGCACGATTACGACGCGGTCCACTGCAAGGCCTGCGGCGAAATCCTCTGCATTCCGGACGAGGACGACTAAGCTCGCTCGCCGCTCTCCGGCTCTGAAAGGGTTTTCTCTATGACCGTCCGACGGATCGCGCTGGCGCTGGCCGCGCTGTTCCTCGCCGCCGCGCCTGCGCTCGCCCAGAGCGACGTCAGCCGCGAGATGATCGTCGGCGATCCGGCCGCGCCGGTCGGCGGCGACCCGGAGGGCGACGTCACGATCGTCGCCTATCTCGACTACAACTGCCCCTACTGCAAACGCTCGGCCCCGGCGCTCGACAGGCTGGTGAAGTCTGACGGCAAGGTTCGGCTGGTCTACAAGGAGTGGCCGATCCTGTCGGAAAGCTCCGTCGTCGGCGCGAAGCTCGCTCTGGCCGCGAAGTACCAGGGCAAGTACGAGGCCGCGCACAAGGCGCTGATGGGGCTCGTCGGCGCAAAGGTCCCGGCCGACAAGATGACCGCGGCGCTGACCTCCGCCGGGATCGACATGGCGCGCCTCAAGGCCGACGCCGCTGCCCACAACGCCGAGATCAGCGCCGCTTTGAAGCGCAACGACGCGCAGGCGCGCGGCATGCAGTTCCGCGGCACGCCGGTCTATCTGATCGGCCCGCTGCTGGTCGCCGCCCCGCTCGACTATGAGGGCTTCAAGGACGCCGTGGCGCAAGCGCGCGAGCGGCAGAAGAAATGACCGCGCTCGACCGCGCCGAAACCGTGCGGCGCCTCTACGCGGCCTTCGTCGCGGACGACCGCACGACGGCGGAGAGCCTGATCGCGCCGGGCTTCACCTTCAGCTCGCCTTATGACGACGCGCTCGACCGCGACGCATACTTCGCCCGCTGCTGGCCGAACGGCGGCAAGATCGAGCAGATCACGATCGAGCGTCTGCTGGTCGAGGGCGACGCGGCTTTCGTCGTCTACAAGGCGAGCGCGCCGGGCGGCCGGACCTTCCGCAACGCCGAGGTCCTCACCTTTGACGGCAGGCTTGTCGCGACCGTGGAGGTTTACTTCGGGGCGGAGCGGATCGGCGGGACGTTCAGTCCGAAGGGGTAGAAGACGCCGAACGTCAGGCGGCGAGAGCATAGGGCGCGATCAGAAGCTCTGCCGGCACGCCCCAGCGTCGGTTGAGCTTGTGCACCATCTCCAAGGTGAGCGCCCGCTTCAGGTTCAGAACCTCGGAGGCGCGTGAGCGGGAGCCGAACAGTTCCGCAAGGTCGCTCTGGCTCTTTCCGGCGCTCTCCATGAACGCCTTGAGAGCGTCGATCGGATCGACCGCCGGCAACGGGAGGTTCCGCGCCTCGTAGGCCGCGATCAGGTCCGAGAGCACGTCGAACCGATCCGCGTCAGGCGTTCCGATCTCGGGCTCGTTCTCGAAATAGAGCGAGACTTCCGACAGCGCCCATTCGTAGTCGTCCTCGGTATGGATAGGCCGGATGTTCATCACACGCGCTCCGGATCGATCTTGTCGTATTCTCTGTGCGTGCCCACGAATTTTATCAGAACGCGCCTGAACTTGTAGGATACGTGAACAACGAGACGGAACTTGTTGCCGCCGATGTCGAAGATGAGGCGGTTGTCCTTCACAAAATCGACCGTCGTTCCGAACATCTCCTTGACGTCCGCCGGTCCGCACCAGTCAGCCTTGTCGACCCGCGCGTGCCAGACGACCAGAGGCGTCTCGGCGTCCGGATAGGTCTCCCAGAAAGCCTTGAGGGTCCGTCGGGCGACGATCTGCATGGCGAGTGATAGCTTGTTCCCATATTGGGATCAAGGCGAATTTCCCAAATCGGGAACAGGTGGCGTCTTCGCCCGGCCCTCACGCCCGCGCCGGCTCGGCCGGCGCCTCGGCTACCGCCTTCTTCCGAAACAGGAAAAGCGTCGCGAGGAGGCCGCAGAGCGCGGCGAACGACATCCACAGGCCGGGCGCCGCCTTGTCGCCGGTCGCCTGGATCGCCCAGGTCGAGATCGCGAGCGAGAAGCCGCCGAGGGTCGTCGCGAGGCTGTATGCGAGGGAGAAGCCGGAGGCGCGGACTTCCGCCGGCACCACCTCGGTCAAAGCCACCACCATCGCGCCGTTGTAGCTGGCGTAGAGGAAGGAGAGCCAAAGCTCGACCTCGAGCAGCCTGAGGAAACTTGGCTGCGCCGTCAGCCACTTGAGAGCGGGGTATGCGGTCACCAGCGTCAGAACCGTGAAGGCGATCAGGATCGGCTTGCGGCCGGTGCGGTCGGAGATCGCGCCCCAGACCGGGAGCCAGAAGAAGTTCGAGACGCCGACGGCGGCGGTCACGACCAGAACGTCGCCGCGGTCGAGCTTCAGCTCGTGCTCCCCGAAGGTCGGGGTGTAGGCGGTGATCAGGTAGAAGGACACCGTGGTCATCATGACCATGGCCATCCCGCCGACCACGATCGGCCAGTTCGCCGCCAGCGTGCGGTAGATCTCCGCCGCGCCCGGATGATGGGGGCGCCGCGCGAACTCCTCGGTCTCGGCGAGCGAGCGGCGGATCACGAACAGGAACGGCACGATGGCGCAGCCGATCCAGAACGGGATGCGCCAGCCCCAGCTCGACAGCGTCTCCGGCGCGAGCATGTGGCCGAGGGCGAAGCCGAGCCCGGCGGCCGCCACGGTCGCGACCTGCTGGCTCGCCGACTGCCAGGCGACATAGAAGCCCTTGTGGCCGGGCGGCGCCATCTCGGAAAGGTAGACCGAGACGCCGCCGAGCTCGACGCCGGCGGAAAATCCTTGAAGCAGGCGCCCGGCGAGCACCAGCAGCGGCGCCGCGATGCCGATTGTCTGGTAGCCCGGGACGAAGGCGATCAGCACCGTGCCGAGCGCCATGATCGACAGCGTCACGATCAGGCCCTTGCGGCGGCCGATCCGGTCGACGTAAGGGCCGAGCACGAGCGCGCCGAGCGGGCGCATCAGGAAGCCGGCGCCGAACACCACCAGCGTCAGCATCAGCGAGGCGAATTCGCTGTCGTTCGGGAAGAACGCGCCGGCGATGTACTTGGCGTAGAAGCCGTAGAGGAAGAAGTCGAACATCTCCAGGAAGTTGCCGCTGGTGACCCGAAACACCGTGGCGACTTTGGACTGCTGGGCCGTGGTCTCCATCGGCGTCGCTCCCTAGATGCGCCGGCCTTCTTCACGGGGCCGTGAGGGAGATATCGGCCGCGGAGAGCGTGCGGCAAGGCGGGACGTTCGTCTCTCCGCGCGGTCCGGCTTTGCCTGTTTAAAGAAAAGGCCGACCGCAGAGGCGGCCGGCCTTCATCTGCCTGGCGCGTCAGATTACTTGCCGCAGTCGACCGTCACAAAGAAGTCGTTGTCGACGCTTGCGCCGGTGTCGTTGATGATCCTGACAAACACGCCGTTCGGATTGCCGGACCGCCTCGTAATGCCCGTGATGCGAGGCTGCGCGCCGCCGACGCCGCCTTCGCCCGCCGTCGCCTGGAAGAAGCATTCGGTGATGTCGCGGGTGAAGCCGACCTGATAGGTTCCGGTGCCCAGGCTGGCGGTGGCAGCGACGTCGACGCCTTCGCCGCGATTGACGGTGCCATTGGCAAAGATCGAAGCCGACAGCACGGCCGGGATGAAGTACCCGGTGACGTCGCCGGTGACGCGGGTTCCGACCGAGGCGAACACGGAGACCTTGCCGCCCGTACCAAGCGAGACGACCGTGCCGGACGTCGCAGGGTCGAGGTTGTAGCTGACGGTCGCGAGGTTGGGCCGCGGCGTGCCGGTGGCCCAAAGCGACAGGAAGCCGGACCCCTGGGAGACGCCGGCCGACAGGTTCATCGTGACGGCGGTGGCGTATGTCGGCACGCCGCATCCGGTGGCCGATCCGCCCACCGGGCTCATGTCGACGGGACCGGCGATGGAATAGGACAGGAACGTGTTGGTCGCGACCGGCTGTCCGCGGAACGCCCGGCAGGGCGTGACGGCGATAAAGTGCTGCGACGCGCTTGCGACCGTGATGGCCGCCGGCGAGACGTCGGCGGCCGGGGCCTTGCCGGACGAGTTGTTGACGTTCTTCTCGGCGCTCGCCGCGGGCGAGGCCATGACGCCGAGCGCGATAGCGGCGGAGATCCCCAAATTACGGATGTTCATGTGAATTCCTCCCCAGTGTGAGGAGAGGAACAATCTGCCGTCGGACAGCATCCGCATCGGGGAAAATACCTAGTCTTCGAAGTTTTTGTTAATGAATGCTGAGCTGTCTCCAGAACGGGTAGATCAGGACACCCCGCATTGCGGGGCGCCCTGAGTCGGGAATGCATAGAGTTGTCAGATACTGGTCCGATGGCCGCAAAGACCGGCGACGGTCCCGCTCAGGCCGCCTCGAGCCGCCTGACCTCTCCGAGCGCCTGTTCGATCGCCCTGGCCCGCACGTCCGGGCCGACGGCGACGCCCTCGGCGCGGACGATCTCGAGGTCGGTGACGCCCATGAAGCCGAACACGGCCCGCAGATAGCTCTCCACATGCTCGGCCGCCGCCATCGGCGTCTCGGGCCCGTAATAGCCGCCGCGCGAGTGGACGACGACAACGCGCTTGCCGCCGGCGAGGCCGACCGGGCGTCCGTCCTCGCCGTATTTGAAGGTCTTGCCGGCGACGGCGATCCTGTCGATCCAGGCCTTGAGCTGGCTCGGCACGCCGAAATTGTACATCGGGGCGCCGATCACGACGACGTCGGCCGCCAGAAACTCCTCCAGCGCGCGGGCGCCGTCCTCGACCTCGGCGCGGACCTGCGGGGAGACTTCGACGCCCGGCGCGCCGGCGGCGAGATGGGCGCCGGTGAGGTGCGCGAGCGGCGCCGCGGCGAGATCGCGCCGCACGACGGTGAGGCCGGGATTGTCGGCGACCAGCCGCGCGACGGCGGCTGCGGAGAGCGTGCGGCTGACGGAAGCGTCGCCAAGAATGCTGGCGTCGATATGGAGCAGGTTCATGGGAGGTGTCCTCGGTATGGATTTTTGACCGAGTACCTATTAGTTACCCTAAGAGAACGAACGCAAGGAGGCACTTTCTTGAAACCGGGTCACACGGATGTGCCTGCCGCCGGGCCGCTGGAAGGCTATGACGGCGCCGAGAGCGAAGGCTGCCGCATGGTCAATTCGGTGCTGGCGCGCGTCGGCGACAAGTGGAGCCTGCTGGTCGTCATGTTCCTCAGCGACGGCTCGAAGCGGTTTTCGGAACTGAAGCGCATGATCGGCGGGATCTCGCAGCGCATGCTGACGCTGACCCTGCGCGGGCTCGAGCGCGACGGGCTCGTCACCCGCACCGTCACCCCGATCATCCCGCCGCGCGTCGACTACGAGCTGACCGAACTCGGCCGCTCGCTGCAGGGCCACGCCGTCGCCCTCGCCGGCTGGGCGCACGCCAATGGCGACAGGATCGCCGAGGCGCGGAGGAGGTTTGACGGGGAGGGGGAGAGCGGCGAGGTTCGCCACGCCGTGGCGGCGGAGTGACCGTATTCGCGGACTGCGCCTGCCCTGCTTGGATAAAATTCCAAAATAGGAAAATAAGCATTGACAGCGTGACGCTGCCGGGGTAGGTTCTTGCCATGCTCCACAGTTGCGTCGGGGCGATGTCGTCCGACGCTCGGCGCAGACCGAAGCGCGTTTCAAATGGCCAATTCGGTCCTCCGCCGTCATCGCCGGGCCTGACCCGGGCATCCATCGGCCACGGACGCGCCAGCGAAGTCGGATGCTTCCGACTTCGCCATCTTGATAGGGAACTCGGAAACATCCGAGTTCCCTGTGATGGATGCCCGGGTCAAGCCCGGGCATGACGGCTCACAGGGGCGGACCGCGCTGCTCGCTCTCTCTTTCCGTTCCGCTCCCGGAGGCCTCAATGCCGCGTGGCTATCCTACGCCGCCCGAGACGCTCGTGGAGGCGCGCCGGCTCTATGAGTGCTCCGATCTCACCGAGACGCGGATCGCCGTGCTGTCCGGCGTCTCGCGCTCCACGCTCCGCCGCCGCGCCGTCGCGGAAGGCTGGCTCCGCCCGGACGGCGCGAAGAAGCCGGAGGCCGCCCGGCAGGACGTCGTCGCCTCGCTCCGGGAACGGATCGAACGCGAGATCGTCGCGGCGGAGGCCGCGATGGGACAGACGGCGGAAAAGACCATCGACGGGGTCGAGCGGATTTCGCGCAGCCTCGCGAGCCTCGTCAAAACTCTGAGGGAGCTCGCCAGATACGATGAGGAGCGGGCAGGCCGGGCCGGGCAGGCAGACGCAGCCGGAGACGAGGACGTCGCCGATATTGACGCCTTCCGCGCTGCGCTTGCGGACCGTCTGGAGAGGTTGCGCGGACAGCGCGGTCAGTGACGCCTTCATCGCCTCGCTCTCGGCGCGGGAGATGGCGCAGCTGGGACGCGACTGGACCTTTCTCGCCCGCGACGACCAACTGCCGCCCGGGGGCGACTGGACCACATGGCTCGTGCTCGGCGGGCGCGGCGCGGGCAAGACGCGCGCCGGGGCCGAATGGGTGAGGGGGCTCGCGCTCGGCCATCCGGGCTACGTTCCCGCCAGAGCCGGCCGCATCGCGCTCGTCGCCGAGACCTATGCGGATCTGCGCGAGGTGATGATCGACGGGCCTTCGGGCCTGCGCTGGATCCATGCCAGCCGCGAGCGCCCCTGCTTCGAGGCGACGCGCCGGCGGCTCGTCTGGCCGAACGGCGCGGTGGCGCTCGGCTTTTCGGCCGAGGACCCGGAGGCGCTGCGCGGCCCGCAGTTCGACGCCGCCTGGGCAGACGAGATCGGCAAATGGCGGCAGGGCGAGGAGGTCTGGGACATGCTGCAGTTCGGGCTGAGGCTCGGGAGCCGGCCGCGCCAGGTGGCGACCACGACGCCGCGCGCCGTGCCGCTGGTGAAGCGGCTCGTCGGGGCGTCGGCCGTCGCGACGACGCGGGCGACGACGCGCGACAACGCCGCGAACCTCGCGCCGAGCTTTCTGGAGGCGGTGGTCGGCGCCTATCGCGGCACGCGGCTCGGCCGGCAGGAGCTCGACGGCGAACTGCTGGAGGACCGCGAGGACGCGCTCTGGACGCGCGAGGCGATCGAGCGGACGCGGGTCTTTGAAGCGCCGGAACTCGCCCGCGTCGTCGTCGCGGTCGATCCGCCGGCCGGCGGCGCGAAACGCTCCGACGCCTGCGGGATCGTGGCGGCCGGGCTCGGCCGCGACGGCCGGGCCTATGTGCTGGAGGACGCGACGGTTTCGAGCGCGAAGCCCGAGATCTGGGCGGCACGCGCGGTGGCGCTCTACCGGCGGCTCGAGGCCGACGCGCTGGTCGCGGAGGTCAACCAGGGCGGCGAGATGGTGCGCTCGGTGATTGCGGGGCTCGACCCCGGCGTCCCGGTGCTCGCGGTGCGCGCCACCCGCGGAAAATGGCTGCGGGCCGAGCCGGTCGCGGCGCTCTATGCGCAGGCCCGCGTCGCCCATGTCGGGGCGCATCCCGCGCTCGAGGACGAGATGGCGGCCTTCGGCGTCGACGGGCTTTCCGGCGGGCGGTCGCCGGACCGGGTCGACGCGCTGGTCTGGGCGGTGACGCAGCTGATGCTGGGGCCGAAGGGCAGCGGGCCGCGGATCGTGGGGTTGTGAGGATGAACACGCCGTCATCGCCGGGCTTGACCCGGCGATCCATCGCGCGCGGACGCGCCCGCTCAGATGGATGCCCGGGTCAAGCCCGGGCATGACGGAGCGGAGGCATCAGGCCGAGATGACGTCGACGATCTCGTAGCTGCGCGGGTCGACGATGACGATCGCGCCGCCCTCGAGCACGAAATACTCGTAATTGGTGTATTCCGGCGCGACCTCGACGACGTCCGCCGGAAGGCGGCGGATGCGGACCTTCTCGCGCGGCACGACATGGCCGGGGGTCAGCGTCACCTCCGCGAGGCGCGCCCTCGCCACCGCGCGGCCGGCCGCGAGGCTGATCAGGCGCTCCTGAATGAAGGCCTTGTGCTCGCGGGTCACGCTCACCCGCATCGTCGACGAGCCGCCGAGCCCGTAGAGCGCGCCGGTCGGCTTATCGGTCGCGTCGAGAGCGGCGCCGTCGGCGCGGTCCTTGACGCCAATGTCGGAGCCTCCGCCGCTGTGCTGGGCGTAGGCGGAAACGGGAGTCAGGGCCACGATCGCGGCGGCCGCCGCGGCGAACAGGGTTGGGGTTTTCATCTGCTTGTCCTTCCGGCCGTCGAGGGCCGCCTCTTTGGGGCAAGAGGTAGCGCGGAACAGCCTGGAAGCCAGCACACTCTTTCGCGACTGCGAAAAGAAAACGCCGGCCGGGCGGACCCGGCCGGCGCTTGTCGGACATGACGCCGTACGTCAGGCGTCGATGATCTCGACGATCTCGTAGGTGTCCGGATCGACGATGACGATCAGCCCGTCGTCGGTGATGAAGTACTCGTACTCGGCGTATTCCGGCACGATCTCGATGATGTCCGCCGGCAGGCGGGAGATCGTCACCTTCTCACGCGGGATCTTCACGCCGACGGAGATCGACACGCCCAGCGACGACTTCGACACCTTCTTGCCGCCGCCGGAGACGACCAGCTTCTGCTTGATCTTGGTCTTCTGCTCGCTGGTGACCTTGACCGTGGTCTTCGACGAGCCGCCGAGCGAAGCTTTGCCGTCTTTGCCGTCCTTCGCCTTGATGTCGACGTCCGTGCGCGACTTGTCGCGGTCGCCGCCGGACTTCATGTCACGGTCCTTCATGTCGGAGCCCGACTTCATGTCGCGGTCCTTCGTGTCGGACTTCATGTCGTCGGATTTGCCGGACTTCATATCGTCCGACTTTCCGGACTTCTCGTCCATGCCGCCGGACTTGTCCTTGCCGCCGCCGGACTTCATCTCGCTGTCGGAGCCGGACTTCATCTCGCTGTCGGACCCCGACTTCGCGCCCGAACCCGACCTGTCGGAACCGGCCTTGTCCGAACCCGACTTCATCTCGCCGCCGGTCGACGGCTCGGCGCCGCCGGTGCGGGGTTCGGACGAGGCGCCGGAGCGCGACGAGCCGGAGTCCTGGGTGGAGCCGGCGCCTGACTCGGAGCGGCTAGCGCCGCCGCCTGATTCGGTCGAGCCGGACGACGAACCGGCGCCGCTCGACGAGGAACCTCCCGACGACGCGCCGCCGCCCATGCGTTCGCCGCCGCCGCTCGACGAACCGCCGCCGCCGCCGCCACCGCCGGAGCGATCGCCCCCGCCGCCGCCGCCAGACATGCTCTTGTCACCACCGCCGCCGCCGCTCTGCGCGGTCGCAGCCACCGGAGCCGCGGCGATAGCCAGCGCCGCGACAGTGCTCAGAAGCAGATTTTTCATAATGCTTTGCCCTCTGCGGCAGCATCGTCTGCTGTCCGCCTAGCGCGCCCTCGGTAGCCAAACGTCGCCCATTTCTGATTGTTCCGGGCGAAATGTGCTGCGCCGCCGAAGAAGACTTGGAAACACAGGCGGACAGCCGGCGAGCCGGATGATCGTCTTTGGATAGACCTGCTTCGTCGCGCGACGGCCGGCACGGCCCGGGCGCGCCTCACCCCCGCGGTCAGGCGCCGATGATGTCGACGACCTCGTAGCCGCTCGGATCCACGATCACGATCTGGCCGTTCTGCGTCACGAAATACTCGTAGGCGCCGTATTTCGGGACGATGCGCGCCACCGCGGAGGGCAGGCGGAAGATCCGCACCTTCTCGCGCGGCAGCTTCGCGCCGACCGCCAGTCCGCGCAGGTTCAGACGTCCCGCCTCGTCGGCACCAAGGAGCGACAGCTGGCGCCGGATCTCCGCCTTCTGCGCCTCGCTGACGATCATGCTGGTCGCGGTGGAGCCCCCGAGCGCATAGGAGGTCGGGCCGGAATCCTCGTGACCGGTCTCCTCGATCCTCGCCGCGGCGAGATGCGTCCTCGGCTCCGACGCCATGGCGGTCGTCGCGGCGATGTCGCTGAGCGTGAGGCCTGATCCTGAGCTGGCCGATCCCCCGTCGACGTCGCGCGCCATGACGGCGACGGTCGCAACCGCGATCGCCGCAGCGGCCAGGATCAGCCGGTGTCTCATCGTCGTCGCTTCCCGAAGGACGGATGGACGGAGTCCATGACTCCGCGCACGCAAGAAACGCACGCTTGGTTTCTTTGTTCCGCAGATTCAGCACGGAATCCGCAAGAAAGATGACGGCGTTCGACTTCGGGTCGGCCGCTTTTGACATGATCCGTTGAAACCATTGGAATTGCTATGGATTTCGGTCTATCAAGGCTGCTCGGGCGGTTTTCCCGCAAGTCGACCGGCTCCGTCGTCGCGCTGCACGCTGGCGGTCGAGCCATGTGGTCGGGACGCGACCCGGCGACGCTCGCCCGCGAGGGGTTTCGCCGCAATCCGGTGGTCCATCGCGCCGTCCGTCTCGTCGCCGAAGCCGCGGCGGGCGTTCCGCTGGTTCTGACCGAGGGCGAGGCGGAGCTCGCCTCCCACCCGCTGCTCGCCCTATTGGCGCGACCGAACGCGCTGCAGGGCCGCGCCGCGCTGATCGAAGCGCTGGTCGCCCATCTGATGACCGCCGGCGACGCCTATCTCGAGGCCGTCCTCATCGATGGCGTCCCGCGCGAGCTGCACGCGCTCCGGCCGGACAGAATGCGCATCGTCGCCGGCGCCGACGGCTGGCCGGAGGCCTACGAGTATCGCGTCGGGCCGGACGTCACGCGCTTCGACCAGCGCGCCGAGCCGGTCGCGCCGATCCTGCATCTCAGGCTGTTCAACCCGCATGACGACCACTTCGGCCTGTCGCCGCTGCAGCCCGCCGCGCTCGCCGTCGAGCTGCACGATGCGTCCTCCGCCTGGAACAAGGCGCTGCTGGACAACGCCGCCCGCCCGTCCGGCGCGCTGATCTACAAGGGGCCGCAGGGGGAGGGCCTCAGCGACGACCAGGTCGAGCGGCTCAAGGAGGAGCTCGAGGCGCAGTTTTCGGGCGCCGCCAACGCCGGCCGGCCGCTGCTGCTTGACGGCGGGCTCGACTGGCGGCCGATGTCGCTCACCCCGCAGGAGATGGATTTTCTGGCGGCCCGGAACGCCGCCGCGCGCGACATCGCGCTCGCCTTCGGCGTGCCGCCGATGCTGCTCGGCATTCCGGGTGACGCCACCTATGCCAACTACCGCGAGGCGAATGTCGCGCTGTGGCGCCAGACTGTGATCCCGCTGCTGACGCGGATCGCGGGCGAGATCGCCGCCTGGCTCGGCCCGGCCTTCGACGCCGAGCTGTCGCTGACGCCGGACCTCGACGCGGTCGAGGCGCTCGCGGTGGAGCGGGAGTCGCTCTGGCGGCGCGTCAGCGCGGCGGACTTCCTCGACGAGGACGAGAAGCGCGCGGCGGTGGGATATGGGCCGCGCGGCGGGCCGGGCTGACGCGACGCTCCTTGTCCCGGCCGAAGAGCCGGGACCCAGAACCTCGAGGCTCACAAGACGGGCCGGCGGCCTTGAGTCTCCTCTGTCGTCCTCGGCGCGTCTGGGTCCCGGCTCAAGGCCGGGACAAGCGCCGCCTCGTATCGAAAGCTCCCCATGCCCCAGTCTCTCTCCCCTGCGCGGGTCGCCGCGCCGGAACTGAAGCGGCTTGCGCTGACGCCGGCCGTCTCTGCCGACGGCGCAGTCGAGGGCTACGCCAGCCTGTTCGGCGTGGTTGATCTCGGCCGCGACCTCGTCGAGCCCGGCGCTTTCGCCGCGAGCCTCAGGCGGCGCGGCGCGGCCGGCGTGCGCTTCCTGTTCCAGCACGACCCGTCCGAGCCGATCGGCGCCTGGACGTCGATCTCGGAGGACGCGCGAGGGCTGAAGGTCTTCGGGCGGCTGAACCTCGCCGTCGGCCGCGCCCGCGAGGTGCAGGCGCTGCTGCGGCAGGGCGCCCTCGACGGGCTGTCGATCGGCTTCCGCGCGGTGCGCAGTCGCCGCGCCGCCGGCGTCCGGCGGCTGATCGAGATCGACCTCTGGGAGGTCTCGGTCGTGACCTTTCCGATGCTTCCCGAAGCGCGCGTCTCCTGCGTGAAGCGCCTCGCAAGACAGGGCGCGATCCCTCCCCTTGCAAGGGGAGGGATCGCGCCCTGTCTTGCGTGGTTCGACGACGAGGAGCCGGCTCGGCTCCTCCGCGGATAGCGCGGCGCCGTCTCCGCCTCCCTCCCCTGGGACAGGGGAGGGTAAG
>JADBEO010000028.1 GCA_031316315.1 Chelatococcus sambhunathii | reverse complement strand
GCGTTTGGGGCGGGCGCCGACCTTTCCGCCGCCTGCACGTACCGGATCGCGTCTCCGCAGGCGAGGTTCCGCTTTCCCGGGTTCCGCTTCGGGGTGGCGCTCGGAACGCGGCGGCTCGCCAACCTCGTCGGCACCGACGCCGCGCGCTCGGTCCTGCTCGAGAATCGCACCGTGACGGCCGAAGAGGCGCTGAGGCTCGGCCTCGTCACCCATCTCGTCGAGCCGTCCGAGTTCGAGGCCACCGCCGCGGCGCTGCTGGAGGCTCATCGCGGGCTCTCGGCGGAGTCGACGGGACGAATTCTGACCTTCACCACGGCCGACACGCGCGACGCCGACATGGCGGACCTCGTTCGCTCGCTGGCGCCGCCCGGCCTACACGAGCGCATCGCCCGCTATCGTGCCGGACACCGCTGACGTCGTCGCCCTGCCGCCGCCGCGCGGCGCTGCGGGCGATATGCGCGCGGGCGTCGCATGTCTTCTGTTCGCCGCGATCGGCTGGGGCCTCAACTGGCCGATCATAAAACTGCTGCTGCGCGACTGGCCGCCGTTGTTCTCGCGAGGCTCGGCCGGCCTGTTCGCGGCCGCCGCCCTGTTCGCTTACGCGGCGCTGAAACGCGACCGGCTCGGCGTCCCGACGGCGGAATGGCCCAGGCTGATCGGTCTCGCGTTCACCAACGTCTTCGCCTTCATGGGCTTTTCGGTCATGGCGCTGCTCTGGCTGACGCCGGGCGAAGGCGCGCTGCTGGTGTATACGATGCCGCTCTGGGCGACGCTGCTCGCCTGGCCGATCCGCGGCGCGCGGCCTGGCGCGTGGGCGATCGCGGCGCTCGGCCTCTGTCTCGCCGGGACGTTGGTCCTGTTCTCCGACAGCGTCTCGACGCTTTCGGGCGACAAGCTTCCCGGCGTCGCGCTGTCGCTCGCCGCCGCTGTCCTGTTTGCGCTCGGCACGGTGGTGACGAGCCGGGCTCTGCCGATGCCGCCCGTCGTCGCGACCGCCTGGCAGGTGCTGCTCGGCTCCGCCCCGATGATCGCCCTCAGCCTCATTTCCGAGCAGCCAGATGCCGCCCGCCTCAGCGGCCTCGGCCTCGCGGCCTGGGCCTATATGGCGACCGTCCCGATGGGGCTCTGCTATCTCGCATGGTTCGGCGCGGTGCGGCGGCTGTCTCCGACGGTCGCGGCCACAGGATCCCTGCTGGTGCCGGTGGTCGGCGTGCTGGCCTCCGCCCCGATCCTCGGCGTCCCCCTGACCGTCCGCGATTTCGTCGCGCTGACGCTGACGCTGACGGGCGTCGCGCTCGTGATCGGCCGGAAGGCAAAGCCCGCCTGATCTACTCGGCAGCCTCGCCTCGGGACGCATCGCCGGCGTTCTCCGCCCCGTCGGCGTCCGCGCTCGAAACGCCGAGCTCGATATGTCGCGCGAAATGCTCCGCCGCCTGCGAGAGCCCATGCGTGCGCCGCCACAGCATGATGTCGACCTCGGGCAGTTCCGGCAGTCCCGCGTCCGGCGGGAGCCGCGCGAGACCGTCGGCGTGCACGGAGGCCGAGAGCACGACCACGGCCGCGTCCGCGAGCGCCATCGCCTGAAGGCCGGCGATGCTCTCCGACTGGCAGGCGATGCGCCATCCGACGCCGGCTTCGTTCAGCGCCGCGAGCGCGAGGTCGCGGTAGAGATTGCCCTCCGGCAGCATGGCGAGCGGCATGGGCGAGCGACGATGCGCCTCGCCATCGACCGCGCCGAGCCAGACCAGCCGCTCCGAGCGCAGCCGCGTGGCGTCGCCGGTCTTCGGGCCAACGCCGGGCATCCGGGTTGCGATCGCGACGTCGACGAGGCCGGCGTCCATGTCGGCCGCGATCTGGCGCGACAGCGAGCAGCGCACCGACACTTCGACGCGCGGATAGGCGCGGCGGAAACTCGCCAGCGTCTCCGGTAGGAGATAGGCGGCGTAGAGATCCGGGCAGCCGAGCGTGACGCGCCCGTCGATCTCCTCCGACGCCAGCTTCATCTGCGCCTCGTCGTGCATCTTCAGCACGGCGCGCGCGTAAGGCAGCAGCGTCTCGCCCTGCGGCGTCAGCCTGAGATGCCGGAGATCGGTCTCGAACAGGGGTCGGCCAGCGGCGTCTTCGAGGCGCTTGATCTGCAGGCTGATCGCCGGCTGCGTCCGAAACAGCATACGCGCCACGCGCGTCACGCTGCGCTGCTCGACCAGCAACACGAAGGTTCTGAGCAGGGAGATTTCAAGCGGCTTCGCCATGGCGACATAAATATTATTCGGCTTTGTGCAAAGCAATATAAATTTGCATTGACGTATCACGGCTCAATAGAATTGCGGTGTCGAAGAAGAAAGGATGTTTTCTAGGCTGATGCATAGAGTTCGAGCGGTATTTGCACGACAAATAGGCATTCGCCCGGCCGCTGCATCGCGCCTTGCAAGGCGCGCGTCTTGATCGCGGCTTCCACGGCCCTGCTCGAAGTCCGCAACCTCGCCAAGCGCTTCGGCGGACTGGCGGCGCTCGACGGCTGCTCGCTCGCTCTGGAGGCCGGCCAGATCACCGGCCTGATCGGTCCCAACGGCGCCGGCAAATCCACCCTGCTCAACGTGATGACCGGGCTCGTGCGGGCCGATCAGGGCTCGGTCCTGCTCGACGGCCGCGACGTGACGACCGTCTCGTCGCACCGATTTCCGGCGCTCGGCGTCGCGCGCACGTTCCAGATCGTGCGCGAGCTCAGCAGCCTGACCGTGTTCGAGAACCTGCTGCTCGCGCCCCGTCTCCAGTCCGGCGAGGGCGTGGTGGCGAGTCTGTTCGCCCGCAGAAAGTGGTGGGCCGAGGAGCAGGCGAACGCGCAAAAGGCCAAGGCGCTGCTCGACCGCGTCGGCCTGTTCCGGCTGGCCGATCATCCTTCGGGTGGGCTGTCGGGCGGCCAAAAGAAGCTTTTGGACCTCGCCCGCGCGCTGCTGCTCGAACCAAAACTCATCCTGCTCGACGAACCGGGCGCCGGCGTCGCGCCGCCGCTGAAGCTCGAAATGATCCGGCTGATCCGCGAGCTCAAAGCGGAGGGGGTCTCGTTCGGCCTCGTCGAACACGACATGCATCTCGTCGGGGAGCTCTGCGACTGCGTCCACGTGATGGCGGAGGGCAAGCGTCTCGTGTCCGGAACCTTCGAGGCGGTCTCCCGCGACCGGCGCGTGGTCGAGGCCTATCTCGGGGTGGCGGCTTGAGCGTGGCGCCGGCGCTATCGGTCGCCGACCTGCGCGCCGGCTATGGCCGCGGCGACGACATCGTGCGCGGGATATCGCTCGACCAGAGCCCTGAGACGATCCTCGCCGTCATCGGGCCGAACGGCTCCGGCAAGTCGAGCTTCGTGAAAACGCTCGCGGGCCTGCTCGACATCCGCCAGGGCCGCGTCTCGGTGACGGGCGCGGACGTCACCGCCGAGACGCCCGCCAAGCGGGTCGCGGCCGGCCTCGCTTATGTGCCCCAGGAAGCCAACGTCTTCCCCAGCCTCACGATCGGCGAGAACCTGAAGCTCGCGACCGAATTCCTGCGCGGCCGGGCCGGGGTCGGGCCGGGGCAGCGCGAGCGGGTGCTGGAGCTTTTCCCGGAGATCGCGGCGCGCCTCAAGGCGCGGGCGGGCGACCTCTCGGGCGGCCAGCGCCAGATGCTGGCGTTCGCCAGCGCGCTGCTCGCCAATCCCGAAGTGCTGCTGCTCGACGAGCCGTCGGCGGGCCTGAGCCCAAAAATCGTCGGCCAGACCATGGAGGCGATCGTCCGGGTGCGGGCGGCCGGCGTCACGGTGCTGCTGGTCGAGCAGAACGTCGCGGCGGCGCTCGATATCGCCGACGAAGCCGTGGTGCTGGTCGCGGGACAGGTCAGCTTGCGCGACTCCGCCGCCGCTGTCCGGGCGGCCGATCTTGGCGACCTGTTCTTCGCGAAGGTGGCCTGAGATGGCCGCGCAGCTGTTCTTCAACGGCCTCGTGACCGGCCTGCTGCTGGCGCTGCCGGCGCTCGCGCTGACGCTGATCTTCGGCGTCCTGAAATTCGCGAACTTCGCGGTCGGGGCGATGCTGACGCTCGGGGCCTATGCGGCCTGGGTCGCCAACGTCCAGTTCGGCGCGCCGCTCGTGGGCTCGGCCGCGATTGCGGCCGTCACGGTCGCGGGCGCCGGGCTGCTCGCCGACCAGTTCGCGTTCGAGCGGCTGCGGCAGCGCGGCTCGATCACGCTGCTGGTCGCCTCGATGGGCGTCTCGCTCGTGATCGAGAACGTCTGCCGCTTCTTCTTCGGCAACGCCAGCCGCGGCTTCGACGTCGCGCTGTCCCGGCCGATCCGCTGGCAGGGCGTCCGCATCAACCAGGAGCAGATTACCATCGCGATTACGGTCGTGGTCTGCCTGGTGCTGGTCGACGCGCTGCTGCGCTTCACCCCGCTCGGCAGGGCGATGCGGGCGGTCGCCGACAACGCCGCGCTCGCGGCGGTGCGCGGGGTCGAGCGCCGCGCCATCGCGCGGCTCACCTGGGCGCTGGTCGGCGCGCTGCTGGGTCTGGCCGGCGTGCTCGCGGGCCTCGATCGCTCGATCGACCCGCTGATCGGCTGGAACTACCAGATCGCGATCTTCGCCGCCGCGATCCTCGGCGGTCTCGGCTCGCCGATCGGCGCGGTTCTCGGCGCGCTGACGATCGGCGTCGCCGAGGAGATGTCGGCGCTCGTGATCCCGACCAACTACCGCCAGGTCGTCAGCTTCGCGGTGATCCTCGCGCTGCTGCTGTTCCGGGCGAACGGCCTCCTCGGGGCGAAGGCGGCGCGCAAATGATCGCTTATCTCGTCACCATCGCCATCCTCGTCTGCGTCGCGGCGCTCGTCGGGCTCGCGCTCAATCTGCAGTGGGGCCTCGCCGGGCTTGTGAACTTCGGCGTCGTCGGCTTCGTGGCGATCGGCGCCTACGCGACCGCTCTGCTCGCGCCGTACGTCGGCTGGCTGCCCGCCATGCTCGTCGCGGCCGCGCTGTCGGCCATCTTGAGCGCCGGGCTCGCGCTGCTCTCGATCCGGCTGGAGGAGAACTACCTCGCCATCGTCACGATCGGCTTCGGCGAGGTCGTGCGGCTCGTGATCCTGAACGAGGACTGGCTGACCCACGGGGCGCTCGGCATCGCCGACATCCCGCGGCCGTTCGCGACCCTCGGCCAGGCGGTCGGCGGCGACACGGTGTTCATCGTGTTCGCGCTGGCGCTGGTCGCCCTAGTGTTCTGCCTGCTCGAGGCGATGGCGCGCTCTCCCTTCGGCCGCGTCCTGCGGGCGATCCGGGACGACGCCACGGTGACGGCCGCGCTCGGCAAGAACGTGTTCGCGCTGAGGGTGCGGGCGTTCGCGGTCGGCGGCGCGGTGATGGCGATCGCCGGCGCGCTGCACGCCTTCTACCTCACCTATATCGATCCCGGGCAGTTCACCCCGATCGTCACCGCCTACGCCTTCATGGCGGTGATCGCGGGCGGACGCGGCTCGAACGTCGGCCTGCTGATCGGCGCCTGTTCGATCATGGCGCTGCTGGAAGGCACCCGCTTCCTGAAGGACTTCGTGACCGTCATCGACGGCGTGCAGCTGTCGGCGCTGAGGCTTGGCCTGATCGGCGCCGGCATCGTGCTGCTGCTCATCCTGCGCCCGCAGGGCATCGCGTCCGAACCGAAGCGCCGCGCCGCCGATCTCCTGCACGATATGGGCGAGGACCGCTGATGCCGAGGGTGACCCCGCTGCCGTCCTCCGCGCTGCCGGCGCATGTGGCCGAGCTCTACGAGCGTTTCGCCGCCGGCTATGGCGACTTTCGCGACCAGGCGGCGGTGCTCGCCCATTGCCCTACGGCGCTCGAAGGCCTCTACGGCATGCTGATCGAGCTGCGCGAGAAGGCGAACCTGCCGCTGCGCTATGTCGAGCTCGCGGTCGTCACCGTCTCAAAGCTCAACGCCTGCCCCTACTGCGTCGCGCAGCACGAGCCGCTGCTCGAGATCGAGGGCGTGCCGGCCGAGGCGATCGCCGAACTGCCGCGCTTCGACCACCCGGCGCTCGAGGACGCCGACCGGCTGGTCATCGAATACGCGACGCTCGTCACCACGCGCGCCTGGGGGCTGCGCGACGCCATCTTCGAGCGGCTGAGGGCGAGCTTCAGCGAGAGCCAGATCGTCGAGCTCACGCTCCGGATCGCGCTCGCCGGATTCTTCAATCGCTTCAACGACGCGCTTCAGATCGACGACGGCCGTGCGGCCGCCGCCTCCGAACTCCCAAGACCGCCCTCGAGCTGAGAAGGACGCACCGATGAACGACGGCAAATTCGTGGTGGACAGGCGTACCGTGCTGGCCGGCGTCGGCTCGCTTCCGCTCGTCGCGGCGCTCGGCCGGCCGGCGATCGCCCAGAGCGCGGCCGGCGACGTGCCGATCGGGCTGGTGCTGCCGTTCTCGGGCGCGACCGGCGCCTACGGCCCGGCGATGAAGCAGGCGGCCGAACTCGTCGCCTCCAAGGTCAACGAGGCCGGCGGCGTCATGGGCGGCCGCAAGATCAGGCTGTTCATCGAGGACAGCGAGACCAGCGCGACGGCGAGCGTCGCGGCGTCCAAGAAGCTGCTCGAGGTCAACAAGGTCGAGATGGTCGGCGGCTTCTGGGGCAGTCCGGAGGCGCTGGCGGCCAAGCCCGTGATCCTCGCCGCCAACAAGGTGCAGATGCTGTCCTGCGCGGCCAACGCGGTGACGGAAGGCGACACCAAGGGGCTGATCTACCGCCTGCAGGCCAAGTCCAGCCAGTGGGGTCCGGCCGGCGCCAAGGTGATGGAGAAGATCGGGGCCAAGAAGGTCACGGTTCTGGCCCAGCAGAACCCGTTCATCGTAGCCATGGTCGAGCCGTTCAAGGCGGAGATGAAGAAGATCGGCGGCGAGGTGCTCGACGTCGTGATGTACAACCCCGACCAGGCTTCCTATCGCGCCGAGGTCGAGAAGGCCTTCGGCCCCGAGCCCGACGCGGTGTTCGTGCTGCCGCTGCTGACCGACATGGTGTCGATCTCAAAGGAGATCTTCCGCGGCGGCTTCACGTCCAAGGTCGTCTCGCTCGGCACGGGCGCGGACGCCGAGGGCAAGTTCCTGCAGGCGGTCGGCCCCGAGGTCGCCGAAGGCATCTACCACCTGCAGCCGGCCCCGCCGATCGACAGCCCGTCCTACGCCAGGTTCGTCAAGGCCATGGGCGCGCCCGAAGGCACGGTGTTCCTGTTCGCCGGCAACGCCTGGGACCAGGTCTCGATCGCCGTGCTCGCGATGGAGCACGCCAAGACCCAGGAAGCGGCGGTCTGGACCAAGTCGGTCCGCGAAGTCTGCAACCCGCCCGGCGAGGCCGTGGACGACATCGTCGAGGCGCTGAAGATGATCAGGGCCGGCACGAAGATCAATTTCAACGGCGCAGGCTGCACCTGCGACTTCGACGAGAAGGGAGATTCGTTGAACCGCTCCTTCTACGTGCAGCTGATCAAGGGCGGCAAGAACACGCCGTTCGGCGTCGTCAGCTGAGCAGACCCAAGGCGCTCCGGAACAACGACGATCTTTCACTGCGGACCGGGGCGCCGCCTGTCATAACCAAAACTTTGCTTTGTGAAAAACAATATAAATTTGCCTTTGCGCGATTTGATTACTACGGTCTCTGAAGTGATCGAGCTTAGCGTTCGACATAAGTACAACTAAAAAAAATACATGATCCGAGAAAACCGAAGATGACTGATCAACAAACGATCCATTTTTGCGGATTTCTGGTCGCCGGCCCGGTGGTTCACAGTCACGCGATTTGGCGCAATCCGGCGCATGAGACGCCGTTTCTAAGCTTGGCGCATTATGCGGGGATCGCGAAGACGCTGGAGCGAGGCTTCTTCGACTTCGTGTTCTTCGCCGACCGGCTCGCGATCGCAGACCGCTACAACGACAGCCACGAGATGGGGCTGCGTCTCGGCGACCAGGACGCCACCCGCATGGACCCGCTGCCGATTCTCGGCGCGATGGCGGCCGTGACCAAGCATCTCGGCCTCGGCGCGACGCGATCCACCACCTATGACGCGCCCTTCAACATCGCGCGTGAGTTCGCGACCCTCGACCACATCTCCGGCGGGCGCGCGGCGTGGAACGTCGTGACCTCGATGAATGACGGCGAGGCGCTCAACTTCGGCGACGTGCCGCACCTAAACCATGACGAGCGCTACGACCGCGCCGACGAGTTCATGGAGGTCGCGTTCAAGCTCTGGGACAGCTGGGAACCGGATGCGCTGGTGCTCGATCGTGCGGCAGGCGTCTACGCGGACCCCGCCAAAGTTCATTACGCCAACCACAAGGGCCGCTGGTTCCAGGCGCGGGGGCCGCTCAACATCCCGCGAAGCCCGCAGGGGCGTCCGCTCATCATCCAGGCGGGCTCGTCGGGCCGCGGCAAGGCGTTCGCGGCGCGCTGGTCGGAGGTCATCTTCGCGCTGCAGCCGAACATCACGCGCATGACGGCCTTCACCAAAGACGTCCGCGCGGCCCTCGAAACCGCAGGCCGCGCCCCCGACGCCGCCAAGGTGATGATGGCCATGATGCCCTTCATCGGCGACACCCGCGCCGAGGCCGAAGCCAAGCGCGACCTGCATGACAGCCTGATCGACCCGCGCGTTGGTCTCTCGACGCTCGCGGCCCACGCTAACTCAGACTTCGGGGCGCTGCCGCTCGACGCGACCATCGACGAGATCGCGGACACCGGCAGCCAGGGCAATCTCGCGGCCCTGCGCTCGATCGCTGGAGGCGGCTCGATGACGATCGCGGACGCGGGCAAGATCTATGGTCGTGGCGTGATGTGCCCTCGCCTCGTCGGCACCGCGGAGGACGTTGCGGACGAGCTGATCGCGATCGTGGATTCCGGCGCTGCTGACGGCTTCGTCATCTCGCCCGCCTTCCTGCCCGACACCTTCGACACTTTCGTGGACAAGGTCGTGCCGATTCTGCGGGCGCGGGGCCGCGCGCGAACCTCCTACGAGGCCGGCTCGCTACGCGATCGGCTCGGGACCGCCGAGGCGCGGCCGTGAGTCAGGCCGCCGCCACGCGCGCCGCGCCGGAGCCCGATCTGGATCCGGCCGCGTTCAAGTCTGCAATGCGGCGGCTCGCGGCCGGCGTGACGGTCGTGACGAGCCGCCATGGCGCGACGGTCAACGGCATGACCGCAACCGCGGTCTGCAGCGTGAGCGCCGAGCCGCCATTGGTGCTTGTGGTCGTCAACCGGTCGAGCGCCTCGCACGGCGTCATCGCGCGCGGCCGCGCGTTCGCTCTGAACTTCCTGGGCGACGACCAAGCCCAGATCGCAAGCTATTTCGCGGGCCGCGATGGCAAGACGTTCGAGGCCGCGCCCCACCGCATTGGCGCGACCGGCTGCCCGCTGCTTGAAGGCTGCGCGGCGCATCTCGAATGCGTGGTGCAAAGTCAGCACGACGAAGCCACGCATACGATCTTCGTGGGCCGCGTCCTGCTCGCGCAGACCAGCGACGCCGCGCCGCTCGCCTATTGCGATGGGGCGTTCCAGAGTCTTGCGCCGATCTCTTGCCGGTGAGCGGTTGCTTCGGACCTCGCCGCCGCAATCCACGGCGGGCCGAGTTCGTCATCGACGGCTGGGCCATACCGACCGTCTGACGGCTGCCCATTAGAGCGATCAGAACGTCAGCCGCGCGTTCTCCCTGACCTCTCGCATCACGAAGAAGGTCCGGGTGTTCTGGACCCCCGGCAGGGCGATGAGCGTCTGGCTCTGCAACTTGTTGAAGTCGGCGAGGTCACGCGCGCGGATCTTGAGGAAGTAGTCGAACTCGCCCGCCACCAGAATGCAGTCGAGAATCTCCTTCACCTTCAGCACCGCCTCCTCGAAGTTGTTGCGGCTGTCGGGCGAGGACCGGTCGAGGATCACGCCGATCATCACCAGCGCCCCCAAACCAACCGAGGTGGGCGCCACATCAGCGCGAACCCCGGTGATGTGACCCTTCTCGAACAACCGCTGCGTTCGCCGGTGGCAGGTGGCGGCGCTAACGCCTGCGCGCACCGCGAGCTCGGCGTTCGTCAGCCGACCATCGGCGTGAAGGGCGCGAAGAATCTTTAGATCGATACGGTCAAGCGCGTCGCTGAAAGCTTCTTTCATTGTAGGCCCGGATTTGCAGGTCTCTTTGAGAAACTGGCCAAAAATCAGCGCTTCATGCAAGCTCGGAAGCCAAGATAGAAAGCACCTTTCTTACTGTGTCCTCTATCGTTCGCCCCTCTGCATCAGAGGGTTAGCGCCTTGACCAACGATATTCGAACCACTGCGGCCGCCAAGCTCATGAGCAACGCGCAAGCAACGCCATCGCCTATCAGACAAGCCATGCGTCTTGCCGCGCTCGCCTCAGCCGCGATTCTTTCGACCGCGGCCGCCGCGGACCCGTCCGCCCATAAGCAGATGATTACCGTGAAGGACGCGGCCGCCATTCAATGGAAGCCGGCGCCTGCCGCTTTGCCGAAGGGGATCGAGATCAGCGTCATCATGGGCGATCCGGCGAAGCCAGGCCCGTTCGCGCTGAGGCTCAAGATCCCGCCCTCGACCGTGATCGCCCCTCACACCCACGCGACCGACGAGACCGTTACGCTGCTTGACGGCGCTCTTGTCCATGACATGGGCGAGAAGTTGGTCGAGAGCCGCGGCGAACCCTTTCGGGAAGGCGGCTTCCTCTACCTGCCGGCTCTGATGCCGCATTCGCTCTGGACCACGGACCAGCCTGCGGTGATCCAGGTCAACGGCACCGGCCCCTTTGGATTGAACTACGTCAATCCCGCCGACGATCCGAGCAAGGCTCGCTGATCGGCGCGCGACCGCCAGACCTTCCGCCAAAATCTCGAACTCGAAGGGCTTCGCCGTGGGACTGACACAACTTACGCTTTCGCTCGCCGGAGGCGCGCTGCTGGCCGTGGCGGCGCTTACGCCCGCTTCCGCGGCTCCCGTCCGGAACGTCGTCATCGTCCACGGGGCGCTCGCTGACGGCTCTGGCTGGCGCAAGGTTCATGACCTGCTCAAAGCCAAAGGCTATCGCGTCACTGTGGTGCAGCCGCCGATGACGTCGCTGAAGGACGACGTGGCGGCGACGCGGCGTATCCTCGACCTGCAGGACGGCCCGTCGGTGCTGGTCGGCCACAGCTATGGCGGGATTATCGTGACGCAGGCCGGGTCGGCCGCGAACGTCGCCGGCCTCGTCTACGTCGCGGCCTTCCAGCCCGACGAGGGCGAGAACCTGCTCGACCTCGCGGCCCGGACCCCGCCCGCGACCGCTGGGTTCAAGGCCACCGCCGACGACTACCTCTACCTCGACCCGAAGGTCTTCGCGGCCGATTTTGCGGCCGACGTTCCCGCCGGCGACGCCGAGTTCATGGCGGCCTCGCAGGTGCTCCCCGCAAAGGCGAGCTTCGAAGCCAAGATCACCCAGCCGGCATGGAAGACGAAGAAGAGCTGGGCGCTGATCGCGACCGAAGACCGGGCGATCCATCCCGACCTGATGCGCAGCATGGCCAGACGCGCCGGCAGCGCCGTGAAGGAGATCAAGGCCAGCCACGCCTTGTTCATGTCGCAGCCGGCGGCGGTCGCCGACCTCATCGAGACGGCCGCTGAAGCGCCGTCGAAATGAGTGTCGCCGACCGCTCACGCCCATCTGTCGCGGAGGCGACGCGCAGGGCCACGCGCGGTCATCGGCGAGCGTACGGCCCGGAAGATCAGGAAAGCTCACGGCCTCTGCGGCCTCGCCGAAGCGAGACGTATCGAGGAGCCGCTCCCTTCAGGCCCCCGACAGCTTCGCGTTCGCGATCGGCAGGCTGCGAATCCTCTGGCCGGTGAGCGCGGCAAGAGCGTTCGTAACGGCCGGCGGCACGCCCGGCAGTCCGGGCTCGCCGATGCCGCCCATCGGCGCGCCGCTCTCGACGATCGCGACGTGGACCTCCGGCATGTGCTCGCGCGACAGGATCTTGTAGGCGTCGTAGTTCTTCGCCTGCCGCCGCCCGTCCTTGTAGACCACCTGTTCGAACAGCGCCGAGGACAGGCCGAGCGCCGCGGCCGACTCCACCTGCGCCTTGACGATCGCCGGATTGACGATCGAGCCGGGATCGATCGCGATCCAGAGCCTGTGCACCTTGGCCTCGCCGTCCGCGATCGAGACCTCCGCGATGGTCGCGGTCTCCGAGCCGAAGGGCGACGCCATGGCGACGCCGCGGGCGCGCTTGCCGCCTTCCGCGTCGTAGGGGCCGCGCTTCCAGCCGCCGGAAAGATCCGCAACCGCCTTCAGAAGCGTGAGGTGGCGCGGCTTCTCCTTGAGCAGCGCGAGGCGCAGCTCATAGGGGTCCTTGTCTCCTGCCTGCGCGATCTCGTCCAGGAAGCTCTCGTAGAAGAAGTCGTTCATCGAGTGCCCGACCGAGCGCCAGAACGCGATGTTCACCGGGTGCGGGACCTTGAGGAACTCCATCTTCCGGTTCGGGATGGCGTACGGCTTCTCGACGATGCCCTCGACCGCTGATGAATCCACCGGGTTCTTGAAGATCGCGCCGAACCAGCGCGCGATCGGACCCTCGCCGACGGTGCGTACCGAGATCGCGGTCGGCGTTCCGTCGGGTCCCAGCCCGGCGCGGAAGCGGCTGAAGCTCAGCGGCCGCACCGCGTCGTTCAGGAACTCCTCCTCGCGAGACCAAAGCACTTTGACCGGTTTGCCCGTCGCCTTGGCGAGCAGGATCGCCTGCGGGAAGGGGTTCGAGGGGCCATACATGAAGTGCCGGCCGAAGAAGCCGCCGAGCATCGGCGAATGGATCTTCACCTGCTCAGGGAGCAGGCCGGCGGTCTTGGCCGCGACCGCCTGGAACAGCTCCGGCATCTGGTTGGGGACCCAGAGGTCGAGCGTCCCGTCGGCGTTGAAGCGCGCAAGGCTCGAGGGCGGCTCGAGCTGGGCATGGGCGAGGTAGGGCGCGTCGTAGTCGGCCTCGATCACCTTGGCGGCCGTGGCGAAGGCGGCGTCCGCGTCGCCTTCCGTCTCGGACGGCAGGCCGGCGGCGGTCTCGGCTTTGAGCGCCGCGAGCATCTCTTGCGAAGAGAACGAGGCCGAGACAGCCGAGAGCCTGTCCCTCAGCGGCTCGGACCAGCGAACCTTCAGCGCCTCCACGGCCTTGCGGGCGCGCCACCAACTGTCCGCCGCGACCGCGACGGCGCCCGGCAGCCGGTGCACGGAATGGACGCCGGGCATCGCCTTCACGGCCGGCTCGTTGTCGAGCGCTTGCGGCTCGGTCCCGAACACCGGCGCGTGAGTCACGGCCGCGTAGAGCATGCCGTCGACCTTCTGGTCGATGGCGTAGACGGCGCGCCCGGTCGACTTGTCGCGCACGTCGAGCCGAGCGACCGGCTTGCGGATGTAGCGGAAGCTCGCCGGATCGCGGAGCGGAACGTCCTGCTTCGGCTGCAGCAGCAGCGCCTCGGCCGCAAGCTCGCCATAGCCGATCGAGCGACCGGAGGCCGCGTGCACGACCTTGCCGTCCTCGGTCGTCAGCTCGCTGTCCTGGACCTTCAGCCGGCCCGCGGCCGTGCGGATCATCATGTCGCGCGCCGTCGCGCCGAGGCGGCGCATCGCGTCGTAGCTCGAGCGCGTGGAGAAGCTGCCGCCCGTCATCCGCAGGCCGTTGACGAGCGCGTGGTCGGGGCTCGGCGGCGCGCACTCCACCTCGAAGCGCGCGGGGTTCACGTCGAGTTCCTCGCCGACGATCTGCGCCATCGCGGTGTTGATGCCCTGGCCGCCTTCGACGAAGGCGCTGAACATGCGCACGCGTCCGTCCGGGCTGATCTCGAGAAAGGCCGGCACCCGCGTGCCCGGCTTCGGCGCCAGCGCCCCGGCGCCTTCGGCCTGCGCCCGGACGCGGGCGGCGGGCAGCGAGACGGCGAGGACAAGCGCGCCAGCGGCGCCTCCGAGGAAGCGGCGACGCGACAGGTTCGCGACGCCCTCGTTCGGGACGAGCGGCGCGGCCAAAGACATGTCGAGCGGCGAAAGATCGTTCATCGTCGCCTCCCGTTCAGGCTGCGGCCTGCCGCACGGCGGCGGCGATGTGGTTGTAGGTGCCGCAACGGCACAGGTTCGTCATGGCGTCGGCGATGTCCTGGTCGGTCGGCTTCGGCGTCTCCTTGAGCAGCGCAGTCGCGGCCATCACCTGGCCGGACTGGCAGTAGCCGCATTGCGGGACCTGCGCCTCGACCCAGGCCTCCACCACCTTGCGGCCGACCTCGTCCTGCTCGATCGCCTCGATGGTGGTGATCCTGGCTCCCCCTACGCGCTCGATCGGGAACTGGCAGGACCGCAGCGCGGTCCCGTCCACCATCACGGTGCAGGCGCCGCACTGGGCGATGCCGCAGCCGTACTTTGTGCCGGTCATGCCGAGCGTGTCACGCAGAACCCAGAGCAGCGGCGTGCCGGGGTCGACGTCGGCCTTGCGCGTCTCGCCGTTGACGTTGATCTCGTACATCGAGGTCCTCCTCAGGCCGCGGCCGACGCGGCGGCGAGATAGCGCGACGCCGGCTCGCGGCGCGACAGGTTGGGCCCGAGCGCCGCGCGGGCGGCCTCGAACGCCTCCCACTGGCCGACATCCGGCAGCGACGGGATGGTGACGACCTCGCCGAGGTCGAGGCCGGCGAGCGCCGCGTCCACCATCGCGCCGGCCGGCATCACGATCTCGGCCGGCAGCGCTTCGACGGAATGGCCCGCGCGCTCCCAGATCTCCGTCGCGGTCGCGCCCGGCAGCACCGCCTGGACGCGCACGCCCTGCGGCGAAAGCTCGTGATGCATCGACTGGGTGAGCGCGAGTACATAGGCCTTCGACGCGCCGTAGACGCCGTTCAGCATCTCCGGCGCGAGCCCGACCACCGACGCGATGTTGACGATGGTCCCGCTCTTGCGCGCTGCAAAGGCGGACGCCGCGGCCGCCGCGAGCCGGGTCGCGGCCCGGACGTTCAGCCGAACCATGGCGTCGAGTTGCTCGACGTCGGAATGAATGAGCGGCGTGACCGCCGCGACTCCGGCGTTGTTGACCAGCATCGAAATGGTCTCGTCGCTCGCGAGCCGCGCTTCGACGCCGCGCAGGTCTTCGGCGGCGTTGAGGTCGGCTTTGAGCGTCTCTACCGAGACACCGGTCTCCGCGCGAAGCCTGCCCGCGAGCGCGGCGAGCCTCGCCTCGTCTCTGGCGACGAGCAGGAGGCCATGGCCCCGCTTCGCCAACCGATCGGCATAGACGGCGCCGATCCCCGAGGATGCGCCCGTCACCAGCGCCACGCCCTTGCCGCCCGCCATCGTCCACTCCCATCCTCTGTTGACGGCGAGGAGATTAGCTGTGCAGCTTCATGGCCCGAATGTCGTTTATCCGGCGATTTAGGACATGACGCGCAAGATCGGCATTGCGGTGTTCCCGGGCTTTCAAGCGCTCGACCTCGCAATTACAGCGGTGTTCGAGCTGGCGAACGAGCCCGGCGCGGCTGCCGTTTACGAGGTTGAAATCGTCTCTGAGGGAGGCGGCCTCGTGCGCAGCTCCTTCGGGCCCGCCTTGGACAGCCGGGCGTTCGGGTCCGCCGCGTACGACACGCTTTTCGTTTGCGGCGCGATCGGCGTGCCTCAGGCGAGCGCCGGGCTCCTCGAGTTCGTTCGGCTGGCGAGCGTCAGGAGCCGACGCGTCGCGGCCATCTGCACCGGAGCGTTCATCCTGGCAGACGCGGGCCTTCTCGCCGGCCGTCGCGCCACGACGCATTGGGCGCGGGCGCGCGAGCTGCAGCGCCTTCACCCCGCGGTCCGCGTCGAGGAGGACCGCATCTTCATAGAGGACCGCGGCATCTGGACCTCAGCCGGCATGACGGCCTGCATGGACTTGGCGCTCGCCATCGTCGAGGCCGATCTCGGCGTGGAGACGGCGCGGTCGATCGCCAAGCGCCTCGTGATGTACCACCTGAGGAGCGGCGGCCAGTCGCAGTATTCCGCGATGCTCGAACTGCGGCCGTCATCCGACCGGATCCAGCGCGCGCTGTCCTTCGCGCGAGAGAACCTTCGTCTTGAGCTTTCAGTCGAGCAGCTCGCGGAACGGGCGAGTCTGAGCCCGCGCCAGTTCAGCCGGTCGTTCCGAGCGGAGACGGGACAATCGCCCGCCAAGGCCATCGAGGCGCTTCGGGTGGAAGCCGCGCGTTTGATGATCGAAGCCGGGCGTCTCTCGAACGAAGAGATCGCACGTGAGACAGGCTTCGGCGACCCGGACCGGATGAGGCGCGCCTTCGTACGGGCCATCGGCCAGCCGCCCCAAACGGTCCGCCGTGGCGCCCGGCAGGCGGCGGCTTAGCGCCGAGTGCTTTGGCCCGGCCTTGCACTGCGCCTGGCTTGAGCCGAAGAGGGCGCGCCGTCCTCGGCGCACCCTCCTTCCTTCGGGTTCATGCCTCAACGAAGGCGGGCAGATCCGCGTTCAGCACCTCGGCGCTGATCGTCAGCATGAAGATCGGCCAGGCCGAGGCCGCTCTTTATCCGAGCGTCAGCCTCACCGGGTCGATCGCGACGACAAGCGGCAAGATCGGCGACCTCGCCAAGCGCTCGACCATCGGCTGGTCCTACGGGCCATCGGTGAACGTGCCTCTGTTCGAGGGCGGCTCGCTGCGGGCCGCGGTCGACGTCGAGAAGGCGCAGCGCGACCAGTACTTTGTGGCGTTCAAGTCTTCCGTGCTGAGCGCGCTGGAGGACATCGAGAACGCGCTGGTCTCGCTCGCCAAGGAGCGCCAGCGCATCGCGCAGCTTTCGGCGGCCGCCTCGAACTACCGAGAGGCCGCGCGGCTCGCCCGCGAGCTCTATCGCGCAGGATCGGCCGACTTTCTCGACGTGCTCGACGCCGAACGCTCGGCGTTCGAAGCGGAGGATTCGCTCCAGAGCCGGGTGTCGGCCGCGACCGACTACATCGCGCTCGACAAGGCGCTCGGCGGCGGCTGGGATAGGCCCGTTGACGCTTCGCAGCTCGAAGTGGTTGACGGCGCCACGGGACCGAGGCTTGCGGCGCGCCGATGACGACGGGGAGACGCAATCTGCCAGGTAAATAGTCGTCCTCGATCAGCAGCCGAGGCGGCGGGCGTCGCCGCTACACCGCGTCGTTCGCGCTTTCCGCGTCGAGCAGCTCGGCGATGCGGGCGCGCGCCCGGTTGAGCCGGCTCTTCACCGTGCCGATCCGGCAGCCGCTGATCTCCGCGTATTCCTCGTAGGAGAGGCCCATCCCGCCGATCATCAGCAGCGCCTCGCGCTGCCCCTCCGGCAGCCGCTCCAGCGCCTCGCGAAGCTCGGCGCTCGCGCAGATCCAGGGCTGGGGCGCCGCCGTGCCCAGATCCGCATCCTGCACGTCGATCGAGGACAGCCGCCTGCGGCCGCGCTTCTTCTGGTCGGAGAGGTAGGAGTTCCGCAGGATCGTGAACAGCCAGGCCTTGAAATTGGTGCCGGCGGTGAACTGGTGGAGGTTCGACAGCGACTTCGTCACCGCATCCTGCACCAGATCGTCGGCGTCCGCGGCGTTTCGGGTCAGCGACCGCGCGAAGGCCCGAAGCGCCGGCAGCAGGCTGACGACCTGATCGCGGAGCGGCTGCGGGCGCGGCGGGCGCTGCAGCCTCGGCGCGGCGGGCGCCGGCTTCGGGCGCGCCGGCAGGAGCACGGGCGTGTTGAGCTGCGAAGCCGTCCGGGGCTCGAACCGGCGCGGCAGCTGGATGATGTCGCCCGACTTCGCGAGCGGCGCGATGCGCAGATGACACATACCGTCGAGCAGCAGCTGCGAATCCCTCAGGACCCGCTGACTCCGGACCAGCGCCATCCGCGACCGCACGATGTGGGGAAGATCCGCAGGCTGCGCCATCCTTGCCTCCTCAGGCGCCCGCGAACCGGCGCATCCGGACTCGATCTGCGATCAGGCTCCTGATCGCAGCAGGAAGCACATCCGCCTCAAAAGGCTTCTGCAGCCTGGGTGCCTCGCCAAGCCCCTCAGGAAAGAACTCCGAGCCATAGCCCGTCGCGAAGATGAATGGGACCGCGCGCTGTCGCAGAGCCATCGCCACTGGGAAAACAAGCTCACCCTGGAGGCAAACGTCCAAGATCGCGCCATCCAGCTCCTGCTCCATGAAGGCGAACGTCATGGCCGCGCCCAGGTTCCCAGCCGGGCCGATGACGATCACGCCCCGCGGCCTCCAGAGCAGCCACGATTTCGCAGGCGATGAAGAACTCGTCCTCCACGACCAGAATGCGTCGTCCGCTGATCTCCACGTTCGCCGTCCTTGCGGAAACCTCTCGCGCGCGCCTCTCAGCCCGCTTCAGCGATATGTCGACGTCCGCGGCTGAGTCGAAGGCGATGCGGATCGTTCTTCCCGTTTGCTCATTCTCGGCGCCGGAACCTTCGCGAGCGCGCGCGCTTCTTCCGCAACCAGGGAGGCGCAATGGCCAATCGCGACATCATCGTCATCGGCGGCTCCAGCGGGGCGACAAACCCGTTGAAGACGATCCTCGGCAGCCTGCCGGCGGCGGTCTTCGTCATCCTGCACATCCCCGCGCGCAGCACCGGCATACTGGCCACGGTGGCGAGCGCCGCGGGCCCCCTCGCCGTAACGCAGGCGGAGGATCGAATGCCGATCGCGCCGGGCCACGTCTATATCGCCGCTCCCGACCGCCACATGTTGGTCGCGGACGGCATGATCCGGCTCGGCCGCGGCCCACGCGAGAACATGGCTCGCCCGGCGATCGATCCGCTGTTCCGCTCCGCGGCTCTGTCCTACGGGCCTCAGGTTATCGGCGTCGTGCTGAGCGGCCTTCTGAGCGACGGCGCGGCGGGCTTGAGCGCGGTCAAGCGCTGCGGCGGGTTGGCGCTGGTCCAGGATCCCGCGGACGCGATCGCCGACGAGATGCCGCGCCGCGCCATGGAGGCGACCACGGTCGATCTCACGGTGCGCGCCGCTCTCCTCGGGGACGTCCTGTCTGATCTCGCGCGGGAGGTTCCGGGGCCTCCTCTGCCGATCCCGCAGGAGCTCCGCCTCGAAGTCGACATTGCGGCAGGCGAACGGATCGGCGCCGAGTCGCTCGCAGCTTTCGCCGATCCGGCGGCTCTCACATGCCCCGCCTGCGGGGGCGTCCTGTCGCAGATGAAGACCGGCCGTCCGCTGAGGTTCCGCTGCCAGGTCGGCCACGCCTACACTGCGGACTCGCTCGCCAGGGAGCAGGAAGGCCGGGTGGATGAGGCGCTGCGCGTGGCGCTGCGCATCATTGAAGAGCGCGCCGAGCTCGTGACCCGCATGGCGGACGAGGGGCGCAACGCTGGCCGCCGGGCGGTCGCGGAGATGTATGACGAGCGCGCGGCGGAATACCGCCGCTACGCCGAGACGCTTCGTCAGGCGGCCCTCGACTCGTTGGCTCCCCCTCGAGACGAGCCCGACTAGCGCTATGGCGCGCCTTTCAGGTCTCCTTTCCCCCGGCCTCGATGATCATCCGCCTGTGGATGAGGAGCTGCTCCAGCGTGTCGTTCAGGTTCTTCAGGAGCCGTTCGGCCTCGACGAGGTCGCCGCCGACTTCCTCAATCTCGAGGATCCTCACCCTCTGCTCGCCGATCAGACGTTCGGCGAGCGCGATATGTCTGTTAGCTTCGGCGAGATGGGCGTTCTCATCGACCATGGCCTAGGATTGCACATCTTCGTCCTATTTCTCAGTCGGAACGGATGCGGCGAGCGCCGCATGCCAAAAGCGTTCTTCGGATGACCAACGCAGATCAAGACCCGTTCGATGCGCCGGAGCCGGAGGATGAGACGACGCCCGCCGGCCCGCTCGTGGCTGCGATCGGCGGATCAGGCGCGGCGCCGCGCTCGCTCGAGCGTCTGCTTCGGGTTCTCACGCCAAGCGACGACGTCGCCGTCGTGATCGTTCTCCAGCACCGCGAGGCGCTCAGCGCCGAGCGGGTGAAGGAGATGGTGGGCGCCCACGCTCTTTCGGATCTGCGGGACCAGGCGCCCGTGGAAGGCGGCAAGCTCTATCTGCTAGAGCCGGATCTCCTGCTCACGATCGAGCGGCGGCGCTTCCGCCTGCGGCCTGCGGAGGAAGAGCCGGGGCTCCGCGGCACGATCGACACCTTCTTCGTCTCGCTCGCCGAAGACGAGAACGACCGGGCGGTGGGCGTCGTGCTGGAAGGCACCGCGGGCGACGGCACGCTCGGCATAGCGCGCATCAAGGAGCGGGGCGGCCTCACCATCGCCGAGCGTGGTACTGAGGATGGCGCGGAGGAGGCGCCGCTCGTCGAGGCGCCCGGGTCGCTGGCGGACTTTCTCCTGCGGCCCGAAGAGATTCCGGCGCGGCTGCTCGCCCACGCCGCTCAGCTCAGGATCATCGACGAGCAGCATACGCAGCATCGGTCGGCCGCGGAGATCAAAACCGCCCTGAGCCAGATCGCGACCGTGCTCCGCAACAAGACCGGCCACGATTTTCATGGCTACAAGCCCGGCACCTTCATGAGGCGCGTGCAGCGCCGCATGCAGGTGGTGCAGCTCGCCGAGATCGAGGACTACCTGACTTACCTGCGGGAGAACGGCGACGAGGTCCAGAACCTCTTCAACGACCTCCTGATCGGCGTCACCCAGTTCTTCCGGGACGCCAAGGAGTTTGAACGGCTGGAGCGCGACGTGATCCCGCGCCTATTCGAGGGCAAGGGGGCGGGCGACCAGATCCGGGTCTGGGTGCTCGGCTGCGCGACCGGCGAGGAGGCCTATTCGATCGCCATCCTGCTGCGCGAGCATTTCGCCCGAGTGGACGAGGCGCCGCAGATCCAGATCTTTGCGACCGACATCGACGTGCGCGCCCTCGCCGCGGCGCGGGTCGGCCGCTACGCCCGATCGATCACGCAGGACGTGTCGCCGGAGCGGCTCGCGCGCTGGTTCGTCAAGGAAGGCGACACCTACTGCATCGTCAAGGAACTGCGGGAGATGTGCATCTTCTCCTCGCACAACATCCTGAAAGACGCGCCGTTCTCGCGGCTGAACCTCGTCTCCTGCCGTAACCTGCTGATCTATTTGAACGCGGACCTGCAGAACCAGGTGATCCCGCTGTTCCACTTCGCCTTGGCGCCGGGCGGATACCTGTTCCTCGGCAATTCGGAGAATGCGACCCGGCACCCGAAGCAGTTCGAGCCGATCGAGCCGCGCTCGCGCATCTTCCGGCGCCTCGACGGCGACGCGCGCGCGCTGCCGTCCTTCCCCATCGAGACCACTGTGCCGATCCGGCGCTCGGACATTGCCGCGGTCCCCGGGCGCGCAGCGGAGAGCGTCGTCGCCCGGCAGGCCGAGCGCATCGTTTCGCGCTTCTCGCCAGCCTACGTCATCGTGGACGCAGAGGGGCACATCGTCCATTTCTCCGGACGGATGGAGCGCTATCTCGGCCCCGCCGCCGGCGCCGCGAGCCTCGATCTCATCAACCTGATCCACCGCGACCTCAGGCTCGACCTCCGCGAGGCGCTGCAACGCGCGGCGGAGCGCCACGAGGCCGTGCTGATCGACGGGGTGAAGATGCAGATCGACGGCGCCGACGCGCTGGTCGAGATCAATGTCGAGCCGATCCGCGAGGGCGCGGAGAAGATCAGGAACCTGGTGGTGGTGTTCCGCGACGGCGTCGGCCGCCCCGAGCTTCTCGGCCAGCCTGGGAATGGCGGCCGCTCCGGCTTGCACGAGCAGATCGAGCGACTGGAAAGCGACCTGCGGCTCAGCCGCGAGCGGCTCCAGGCCACGATCGAGGAGCTCGAAAGCACCAATGAGGAGCTGAAATCCTCCAACGAAGAGTACCAGTCGCTCAACGAGGAGCTGCAATCCGCAAACGAGGAGCTGGAGACATCGAAGGAGGAGTTGCAATCGATCAACGAAGAGTTGACGACAGTCAACGGCGAGTTGGCTCACCGCGTCCATGAATTGACGCACGCCACCAGCGATCTGAAGAATTTCCTCGAGAGCACCCAGATCGCGACGGTGTTCCTCGACAATGATCTCAAGGTGATGAACTTCACGCCGGCTGCGACCGAGCTGTTTCATCTGGTCGAAAGCGACGTCGGACGCCCACTTTCTCACATCAAGGCGCGCATCCCTGTCGAGCAATTGTTCGACGACATCAAGCGTGTGCTTCGGACGCTCTCGAGCGTCGAGCATCCGGTGGTCGACGAGCACGCCGGCTCTCGCTACATCGCCCGCGTGCTGCCCTATCGGAGCGTCGACAACTTCATCGCGGGCGCGGTTATCACCTTCACCAACGTCACGCCTCTGACAAGAGCGGAGAAGGCTCTTCGTGAAAGCGAGGCTCGGTTCAGGGCCATATTCGAGAGCGCGGCCGAATACGCGATCATCACCACCGATTCCGAGCGCCGCATCACCGGCTGGAACCCCGCCGCCTCGAACGTCTTCGGCTGGAGCGCCGCCGAAGCCGTCGGGGAGGATCTTTCGCTGATCTTTACGGAAGAGGATCGCGCGGCCCATGCGCTCGACCAGGAAGTCCGCACGGCGATCAAGGAAGGCGCCGCGCTGGATCAGCGCTGGCATCTGAAGAAAGACGGCTCCCGCTTCTGGGGCTCGGGCACGCTGACGCCGCTGAAGGACCGCGACATCATCGGCTTCGTGAAGATCCTGCGCGACGAGACCCAGTCCCGCGCCATGGACGAGCGCCAGCAACTGCTCTTGGCCGAGCTGCAGCACCGGGTCCGGAACACGCTCGCCGTCATCCGCTCGATCGCACGCCTCACCGCCGGCGGCGCCGACAATGTCGAGGATTACGTCAAGAACTTCGACGGCCGCATCGGCGCCTTCGCGCGCGTGCAGGCGACCCTGACGCGCGAGCCCTCGGAGGGCGTGGACCTCAGGGAGCTGATATCGAACGAGCTCAACGCCTATCACGACGGCGTTCAGGATCGCGTTCACATCGACGGTCCCGAGCTCAGGCTTCAGGCCAAGGCGGCGGAGACGTTCGGGCTCGCTATCCATGAGCTCGCCACCAACGCCGCGAAGTACGGCGCGTTGTCGGCGCCCGTCGGACGCCTGTCGGTCACATGGTCGGTCGGGTCCGCAGACGACGAGCGCGTCCTGCTGTTCAGCTGGGTGGAGAGCGGGATTGATCTACAGGAAAGGAGTCCGGCCCGGCGAGGCTTCGGGACCGAACTGCTGGAGAGGAGCCTCGCCTATGACTTCGGCGCCAGATCGTCTCTCGAATTCACCAGCAACGGCTTGCACTGCACGATTGACTTTCCGATGACGGAAAAAATTCTGGCTCCCGGCCGGTAAAGCGCCTCACGCGGATCTTCGATCCGCCTGACCAGCTATTATCAGCCCGCATCAAGATGAACTTGGTAGCAGAACCGCGAGCGCGCCACCGCACTTGCTCCTTCAACTTCTGTTTTGATCGCGACCATCAAAGTCCGCTGTTGGCGCAAGGCGGCCTGGAAACTGTCCTCGCGGCGACCGTCGCTGATCGTTTTTGAACCGGCGCTCAACCGGACCTCGAAGCCGATCGATTTCGTCCTCGCGATGAATCAAACGTTCAAAACGCGTGACAAGCATTCAAGACGGCGTTGATCGTCCCCGGCACGTTCCCCGCGAAACAACGGCGGCGTTCGCCGCCTGTCGAGGGGAATGTCATGACGATCACAGCCACGCCGACGCCCGGCTCCAAGCTCATCTCGCCGACCGACCACGCCCTGGTCCTGATCGACTTCCAGTCGCAGATGTCGTTCGCCACCAAGTCGATAGACGCCGTCACGCTGCGCAACAACGCCGCCCTCGTCAGCCACGCGGCCAAGGGCTTCGGCGTGCCGACGATCCTGACCACGGTCGCCGAGAAGAGCTTCTCGGGCCCGATGTTCTCCGAGATCACTGACGCCTTCCCGGGCCAGAAGCTGCTCGACCGCACCTCGATGAACACCTGGGAGGACGCGGCCGTCATCGATGAGGTCAACCGCATCGGCAAGACGCGCCTCGTGTTCGCGGGCCTCTGGACCTCCGTCTGCATCGTCGGCCCGACGCTCTCCGCGCTCGACCAGGGCTTCGAGGCCTACGTCATCGCCGACGCCTGCGGCGACGTCTCGGACGAGGCGCATGAGCGCGCGATGGACCGCATGATTCAGGCGGGCGTACGCCCGATGACCTCGCTCCAGTACATTCTCGAGCTCCAGCGCGACTGGGCCCGCACCGAGACCTACGACTTCACCACCGGCGTGGCGAAGAAGTACGGCGGCGCCTACGGTCTCGGCATCATCTACGCCAAGACCATGTTCGGCGCCTCCGAAGGCGGCCACTGACGGTTACCGCCGGGCGCGTCCCATGAAGATGTATCTGCTTTCGGCGGGCGCCGGCCTTCTGGTCGGCGTCGTCTACAGCCTGCTGCATGTGCGCTCGCCCGCGCCGCCGCTCGTGGCCCTGGTCGGCCTGCTCGGAATCCTGGTCGGCGAGCAGATCCTGCCCGTGGGCCAGAAGTTGGTGGCGGGCCTCAGCCCCGCGGTCGCCTGGGCCGAGGCGAAATGCGGAGCGCATATCTTCGGCGCGCTGCCCGGACGGCACTCCCCACAGAAGCCCGACCGGATCGAAGGAGAAGGCTCATGAGCCCGACGCGCCGCGACACGACCATCGGCGCGGCCGCGGCCGCGCTCGCCGCAGGCCTCACCTCGCGATCACGGGCCGCGCCCGCGGAAGGAACCGGAATGACAGACGCGACGTCCGCCGACCTGATCTTCACCAAAGGCCGCGTCACGACGCTCGACCGATCAGCGCCTGCGGCGGAAGCCTTCGCGATCAAGGACGGACGCTTTATCGCGGTCGGCCGCGAGAGCGAGGTCATGGTCCATCGCGGGCCGGAGACGAAGGTCGTCGACCTGAACGGCCGCCGCGTGCTGCCGGGCCTCGTCGACAACCACCTCCACATCATCCGCGGCGGGCTGAACTTCAACATGGAGCTGCGCTGGGACGGCGTGCCCTCGCTGAAGGACGCGATGGACATGCTGCGCGCGCAGGTGGAGATCACCCCGCCGCCGCAGTGGGTGCGGGTCGTTGGCGGATTCACAGAAAACCAGTTCGCCGAGAAGCGTCTCCCGACGATCGAGGAGTTGAACCAGGTCGCGCCGGAGACCCCCGTCTTCATCCTCCACCTCTATGACCGCGCGTTGCTGAACGGCGCGGCGCTGCGGGCGGCAGGCTATACGAAGGGCACGCCGAACCCTCCCGGCGGCGAAATCAGCCGCGACGCCAAGGGAGAGCCGACCGGGCTGCTGCTCGCCAAGCCCAACGCCGGCATCCTCTACTCGACCCTGTCGAAGGGCCCGAAGCTCCCCTTCGAGTATCAGGTCAATTCGACTCGCCACTTCATGCGCGACCTGAACCGGCTCGGCCTCACCGGCGCGATCGACGCCGGAGGCGGCTTCCAGAACTATCCGGACGACTACGCGGTCATCCAGAAGCTCGCCGACGACGGCCAGCTCACCATCCGGCTGGCCTACAACCTCTTCACCCAGAAGCCGAAGCAGGAGCGCGAGGATTTCATCAACTGGACGAAAACGTCCAAGTACAAGCAAGGCGACGACTACTTCCGCCACAACGGCGCGGGCGAGATGCTGGTGTTCTCGGCCGCCGACTTCGAGGACTTCCGCGAGCCGCGGCCCGACATGCCGGCCGAGATGGAGGACGATCTCGAAGGCGTGGTGCGGGTGCTGGCCGAAAACCGTTGGCCGTGGCGCATGCACGCGACCTATGACGAGACGATCTCGCGCGCGCTCGACGTATTCGAGAGGGTCGACCAGGAAATCCCGCTTAAGGGGCTGAACTGGTTCTTCGACCACGCCGAGACCATCTCGGAGCGCTCGATCGACCGGGTCGCGGCGCTCGGCGGCGGCGTCGCCGTGCAGCACCGGATGGCTTATCAGGGCGAGTACTTCGTCGAGCGCTATGGCTCGGACGCCGCCGAGGAGACGCCGCCCTTCGCACGCATGCTCGACAAGGGCGTGAAGGTTTCGGCCGGCACCGACGCCACCCGCGTCGCTTCCTACAATCCGTGGATCTCGCTGTCCTGGCTCGTCACCGGCCGCACGGTCGGCGGCCTGCAGCTCTATCCCTCGCGCTCGCGGCTCGATCGCGAGACGGCGCTCAGGATGTGGACCGAGAACGTCACCTGGTTTTCCAATGAGGAAGGCAAGAAGGGCCGCATCGCGCCCGGCATGCTCGCCGACTTCATCGTGCCGAACCGCGACTTCTTCTCCTGCCCCCCGGACGAAATCTCGGCCATCACGTCGGACCTGACGGTCGTTGGCGGCAAGGTTGTGTTCGCCAAGGCCGACTTCGAAAAGCTCGACGAAACCGAGGTTCCGCCCGCCATGCCCGACTGGTCGCCTGTGCGCGCCTATGGCGGATACGGGGCCTGGAAGGCCGAGGCGAAAAAGGACAATGCGCTCAGGCTTCAGGCCGTGGCCTGCGGCTGCGCGAACGCCTGTGGCGTACACGGCCACGAGCACGCCCGCGCCGCGTCCGGGAAATTGCCCGTCGCAGACCTGAAGGCCTTCTGGGGCGCTCTCGGCTGCGCCTGCTGGGCGGTCTAAGCCTTATCTCCGCCGTCGCCGTCCGGCTCGGAGGACCATCTTCGATGCTGAGCCGGGTCATGGCAGTGAGCGTGGACGCAAGGAGACGATCCGAATGACCACGCCCACCGCCCAGAACGCCTTCGCGCCGCTGCGCCGCCCGCTCTTCGCCGTGCTCTGGGGCGCGACGGTCGTCGGCAATGTCGGCTCCTTCATGCGCGACGTCGCGAGCGCCTGGCTCGTGACCGACCTCGCGGCCTCTCCCGCCGCCGTCGCGCTGGTGCAGGCCGCCGCGACATTGCCCATCTTCCTGCTCGCGATCCCGGCGGGCGTGCTCTCCGACATCCTCGACCGCCGCAAGCTCCTGATCGCCATCCAGGTGCTGCTCGGCCTGACGAGCCTGACCCTCGCCATCCTCGCGGCTTCCGGCGGGCTCACTGTCTCCTCGCTCGTCGCGCTGACCTTCCTCGGCGGCGTCGGCGCGGCCTTGATGGGCCCGACCTGGCAGTCGATCGTCCCCGAACTCGTGCCGCGGGCGGAGTTGCGCGACGCCGTCGCGCTGAACTCGCTCGGCATCAACATCGCACGCTCGATCGGGCCGGCGGCCGGCGGCGTCCTGCTCGGCGTCGCGGGCGCCGCCGCGACTTACGGCGTCGATGTCGCGACCTACCTGCTCGTCATCGCCGCGTTGGTCTGGTGGCCGCGACCGAAGGCGGCGGACGACGTCCTCGCCGAGCGCTTCTCGGGCGCCTTCCGGGCGGGGCTGCGTTACGCCAAGGCGAGCCGCGAACTTCATCGCGTGCTGTTCCACGCCGGCGTGTTCTTCGCCTGCGCCAGCGCCGTCTGGGCCTTGCTGCCGCTGGTCGCCCGCGCACTGCTCGGCGGGACCGCGAGCTTCTACGGCCTGTTGCTCGGCGCGGTCGGCCTCGGCGCCATCCTCGGCGCGCTGGTGATGCCGAAACTGCGCGCGCGGCTCGGGCCGGACGGCCTGCTGCTGTTCGCGGCGATCGTTGCGGCGCTCGTGATGGCGGGCCTTTCATTCGCGCCGCCGAAACCGGTGGCGCTCGCCGCCCTGCTGCTGCTCGGCCTTGCCTGGATCGTGGCGCTGACGACGCTGAACGGCGCCGCGCAGGCGATCCTGCCGAACTGGGTGCGGGGCCGCGGGCTCGCCGTCTACCTCACCGTCTTCAACGGCGCGATGACCGGCGGCAGCCTGCTGTGGGGTCTGGTCGCCCATCACCTCGGCGTCGCGCCGACGCTGCTGGTCGCGGCGGCGTGCCTCGCAGCCGCAGGACTCCTGCTGCGCCGTCGCGTGCTGCCGAAGGGCGAGTCCGACCTCACGCCGTCCAACCACTGGCCGGAGCCCCTCACGGCCGCGCCGGTGGAGCATGACCGCGGCCCGGTGCTGATCCAGATCGAGTACCGCGTGCGCCGGGAGGACCGCGAAAACTTCCTGGAGGCCATCGCCCGGCTCGGCGACGAGCGGCGGCGCGACGGCGCCTATGCGTGCGGCGTAACCGAGGACGCGGAGGATCCCGAAAAGATCGTCGAGTGGTTCATGGTCGAGAGCTGGGCCGAGCATCTGCGCCAGCACAAACGCGTCTCCCACGCCGACGCCGACCTGCAGCAGGCGACGCGGCGCTTCCATGTCGGGCCCGATGCGCCGGTCGTCCGCCACCTGCTCGGCCTCGACCTGAAGCCAGTCGCGCGCGGCTGACGGACACGGTGCGCCGCGCGATCCAAACGGCCGCCGTGGCCTCGGTCCTCGCGGCGGCCGCGGGCTCGGCGGCTGCGGAGCCTCCGTCCTTCGCCAACAACCGCGCGGACGAGGACTGGAGCGCGCTCCGCGATCCCGCGAACCGCACGGGCGCGGCGTGGGAGCGGTTCAAGTTCATCCCACTGGATGCGACTGGCGAAAGCTACCTGACGCTCGGGACCGACCTGCGCCTGCGGTTCGAGCGCTACGCCGACAACTTCGACAGCCCGAAGCCCGACGAGACCTACGGCTGGGCGCGCGTCATGCCTTACGCCGACCTGCATCTCGGGTCGAACCTCCGCGTCTTCGGCCAGATGCTCGGCGCCTTCGCGGACCGCAGCGCGCTGACCGAGGGGCCGGTCGACGAGACCGGCGCCGAGCTTCTTCAAGGGTTCACAGAGGTCAGCGCGCCGGCCGGCGCCGGCGAGCTGTCGGTCCGGGGCGGACGGCAGATGGTCGCCTATGGCTCGGAGCGCCTGATCGGACTGCGCTTCGGGCCGAACGTGCCGCTCTCCGTCGACGGCGTGCGGACGCGGCTCGAGCTCGGCGACTGGACCGCGGACGCCTTCGCATATCGGCCGGTCGCCAACGAGCTGGGCGACTTCAACGATCGCTCGGACCGCAGCCGCAAGGTGTTCGGCCTCTACGCCACCCGCGCGCTGCCGGAAATCAACCCGAAGTCGGGTCTCGACCTCTACTGGATCGGCTACGAACGCCAGGACGCAAGCTTCGACAGCGGTGTCGCGGACGAGCGCCGCCACACGTTCGGAACACGCTTCTTCGGCTGGCTCGACGGCTGGAGCTGGAACCACGAGGCGATGCTCCAACTCGGCTCGTTCGGGCGTGAAAAGATCCTCGCCTGGTCCGTCGCGACCGAGACGCGTTACACGTTTTCCAATGTCCCGCTGCGCCCCTTCGTGGAGCTCAAGGCCAACATCATCAGCGGCGACGGCGGGCCGGGCGGCCGGCTCGGCACGTTCAACGCGCTGTTCCCTAAGGGCAAATATTTCGGCGAGATCGGGCTGGTCGGCCCGGCCAACCTCGTCAACCTGCACCCGGTCATCGGGGTGTCGCTCGGCTCTGGTTGGTCGCTGTCGGGGGCCGCCGTCTTCTACTGGCGGCAGTCGCTCGAGGACGGCGTCTACGGCAATCCGGGAAATCTCATCCGCCCCTCCGCGGGAAGCCACGCGCGCTATGTGGGGACGCAGGGCGAGGTCGTTCTGGGGTGGGAGGCGACGCAAAACGTCACCCTCGAGACGTCCTACGCTCTCTTCGATCCCGGCCGCTTCCTAAGGGAGACCGGGTCGGGCAAGACCGTCCACTTCGCGGGCGGGGAAATCCAGTTTCGTTACTGAACCCAAGGAAAACCAATGCATATCACGATCGAAAACGCGGCGAAGGCGATCGAGCAAGCCATCGCCAAAGCCCGCGAGATCGACACCTTCATGTGTATCGCGATCGTCGACTCCGGCGCGGACTTGAAGGCGTTCCACCGCATGGACGACGCCTGGGTCGGCTCGATCGACATCGCGATCAAGAAGGCCAAGACCGCCGTGTTCTTCGGCATGCCGACGGGCGAGATCGGCAAGCTCTCGCAGCCCGGCAAGCCGCTCTATGGCATCGAGCATTCCAACCAGGGGCTGATCACCTTTCCGGGCGGCCTGCCAATCGTCGACAAGGACGGCGTGATGATCGGTGCGATCGGGGTCAGCGGCTCCTCGGTCGAGAACGACCACACGGTGGCGACCGCCGGCGCCCAGGCGCTCGGCACGTGGGAGCTGCCCGCCCATCCCTGGCGCACCTGACGAGTTTCGGGCGAGGCGGCTATTCCGCGGCCGCCTCGCTTGGCTCCGGCGTCGCCCAAGGCGCCTTCGCGAGCCGCCGCACGAGGAACTCGATCAGCGCGGTCACCCGCGGCGGGCGCAGCGATCCGGGCGGCGTAACGACATTGAGCGCGATCGGCGGCGGGCTCCAGTCGCGCATGACCGCCTCGAGCCGGCCGGCCGCGATGTCCTGCCAGACGATGAATTCCGGCTGCACCGCAAGCCCGAGCCCCGCCATCAGGCTCGGCGTCAGCGCGTCGGCGTTGTTGGCGCGCAATGGTCCCGACGGCGTGGCGATGGCCTCCTCGCCGTCCTCACGCAGGAATCGCCAGCGGTCGCGCGAGGCCAGGTAGGCGTAACCGAGGCAGGCGTGGTCCGCGAGATCGCGCGGATGCGAAGGGCGCCCGGCTCGCGCGAAATAGTCCGGCGTTCCGACCAGCAGCCGCTTAACCCGACAGAGTCTGCGGACCTTCAGGCGCGAGTCCGACAGGGTCGCGATCCGGAGCGCCAAGTCGAAGCCACCCTCGATCAGGTCGACCGTGTGGTCGCTGAGCTCCATGTCGACGGACACGTCCGGATAGGCGGCGAAAAAGTCCGGCAGCATCGGCGCGACATGCGCGAGGCCGAACGACATCGGGGTCGCGAGCCGCACGACGCCCCTGGGCGAGGCGGACTGGGCGAGCGCCTCAGCCTCGGCCTCCTCGCCCGCGCCAAGAATGCGCTCGGCGTTCGGGACAGCGGCGCGGCCGGCCTCGGTCAGCGAAAGCCGCCGCGTGGTGCGATGGAACAGCGGCGCCCCGATGCGCGCCTCGAGCCTGGCGACAGCCTTCGAGACCGTGGCCTTGGACAGGTTGAGGTCGTCCGCCGCCCGGCTAAGGGAGCCGCGGGCCGCCACGCGGGCGAAGATCGCCCAGGCTTCGAAGTCTGGAAGCGTCGCCATAGTTCAATTTCCGAAACAGTGATTTTCGATTGTTTCCGTTTAATATCTCAGCGCAGCGCGTACTTTCGTTCAAGCCAAATCGGCAAACCAACGAACGGAGTTCTCGCCATGACCGGCGCAGCCCTTCACCATGTCACCGCGATCAGCGGACCGGCCCGCCGGAATCTCGGCTTCTACACCGGGGTTCTGGGCCTGCGTCTCGTCAAGAAGACCGTGAATTTCGACGATCCGGGCACGTATCACCTCTATTACGGCGACGCCGCGGGCCGGCCGGGCTCGGTGCTGACCTTCTTCCCGTGGGACCATGTGGCTCCGGGCCGGGTCGGCGTCGGCGAGACCTCCCAGACCGCCTTCCGCGTACCCCGCGGCTCGATCGGCTGGTGGACGCAGCGCTTTGTCGAAGCCGCGGTCCCCCACGAGAACCCGGTGGTGCGCTTCGGCGAGACGGTGCTGGCGTTCAAGGATCCCGATGGGCTGTCGCTCGCGCTTGTCGGCGTAGAGGGCGTCGAGGCGGAGGAAGCCTGGGACGGCGGTTCGGTTCCGGCCGAGCACGCGATCCGCGGCTTCCACGGCGTCACTCTCCTGCTCGACACAGCGGAGGCGACGGCGGCGGTCCTCGCGAATGTCTTCGGACATCGCGAGGTCGCGCGTGAGGACAACCTCGTGCGCTACAGCGCGGGAGACGAAGGCTACGGCCGCTTCGTCGACCTCCGCGAGGTGGGGGGCTTCCTGAGGGGGCGGCCCGGCGGTGGCAGCGTGCACCACATCGCGTTCCGCGCGGCCGATGATGCGGCGCAGGCCGCGATGGCGCGCAAGCTCGTGAGCGAACACGGGCTCGGCGTCACGGAGCAGAAGGACCGCAACTACTTCCGATCCGTCTACTTCCGCGAGCCCGGCGGTGTGCTGTTCGAGATCGCCACCGACGAGCCCGGCTTCGACTTCGACGAGCCGGCCGACCGCCTCGGCGAGGAGCTGAAGCTGCCTCCGTTCCTCGAGGCGCTCCGGCCGCGGATCGAGGAACGGCTGCCCGAGCTCGCCTGAACCAGGGCCTCGCGTCGATCCGGCGCGCGGCGGTCTTTCCCCCTCAAGACACGATGGAGCGTCGCGATGACCGCGCGTGAGCTTTCGTTCGTCCATGTGTTCCGCCCGGCGACCGTCGCCGGCCTTCCGCCCGTGCTGCTTCTGCACGGCACCGGCGGCGACGAGACCGACCTGATCGGCCTCGGCTCGGCCGTGGCGCCGGGAGCCGCCTTGCTGTCGCCGCGCGGACAAGTGCTCGAAAACGGCATGCCGCGCTTCTTTCGGCGGCTCGCCGAAGGCGTGTTCGACGAGGACGACCTCCGCCGCAGGGCGGACGACCTCGCCCGCTTCGTCGGGGAAGCGCGGGCCGCCTACGGGATCGGCGCGCCGGTCGCGCTCGGCTTCTCCAACGGGGCCAACATCGCGGCCGCCGTCCGCCTGCTGCATCCGGGCGTGCTCTCCGGCGCGATCCTGCTGCGCGGCATGGTCCCGCTCAACGGGGCGGTGGAGAAAAGCGTCGCGACGCCAGCCCTGCTGGTATCGGGAGATCGCGACCCGATCGTCCCGGCTGCGAACGCCGCAAGGCTCGCGGCGATGCTGGAGGCCGCCGGCGGGCCGGTCGAGCACCGGGTGCTGCCGACCGGTCATGGGCTCACCCGCGTCGACGTCGAGATGGCGGCTGACTGGTACGAGCGTCAGGCGGCGCTCACGCCCGAGGCCGTCGCGTCATGACGCGGCGGCCGACCTCGTGCGACTTCCGGCGTCGTGGCGGACTCACCCCAGAGCAACTTCGTATCGCGTTCCAGGAACTGGCAGCCAACGGAGAGGCGAAACGGACCGTCGCGGAGGTCGCGACGCTGTGCGGTCTCTCACGTGGCCACTTCATCCGCGCCTTCCGGATGTCGGTAGGCGAAACCCCGTGTCGATGGTCGCGCCTGCTTCGCATCGAGGCGGCCCAAGCCGCGCTACTGAACTCGGACGCGACCATCGCCGACATTGCGGCTCAGTGCGGCTTCGCGGACCAGAGCCACCTGACCCGGGTCTTCTCCGCCGAGGTTGGGGTAAGCCCTGCGGCTCTCAGGAGAACACTCAGGACCCGACTGACGAACACCTGGGCGAAACAGGAGCTGCTGTAGAAACGACGCAAGTTGGGATCGAGGGTTCGAGTCCATTCGCCTGCTCCAGTCTCAAGAACGCCGAAACTCGAGGGCATTGGAAGAGGCCACGACAGCCTTCACAAGCCTGGCGTCAGGCTCCGAAAACGTTGTTGAAGCAGGCTTCCGAACTTTCGAGCTCCTGCCGCTCTTCGTCGACAACGCTTCGTAAGCGCCTTGTTCAAGGTATGATAGTTGATCCTGCCTGTTTACAGACTGGTACCTTCTTTCTGAGACATTCAGCGGCGAAGATTAGGAGTGGTGGACTGCGCCCGAAGTCGAGGGCGAAAGGTGTGACGCCGGTGACCCGCGAAACGACGCCAGGACGCGCAGGCTGCGATGGTCTCTCGGACCACCTTGCGCCGGTCGATTCACCAACGTCGACCGCCTCACCGCCTACGCTCAATGCGACCGACGCCTTGCCGATGTGGCTCGCGGACGCTGCGGCCGGGCGATTCCTCGATGCGATCATCGACAACATACCGGTCGCGATTTTCGTCAAGGACGCCCGAGACCTGCGCTTCCTGCTCGTCAACAAGGCGGCGGAAGAGCAGATGGGCTGCAACCGCCGTGACATGGTCGGGCGGACCAACGAGGAACTGCTTCCAGCTGCCGAGGCCGCCGCCTACACGGACATCGATCTCGAGGTGCTGCGTAGCGGCGAGATGCATGTCGGGGACCAGAATTTCGATACCGACAAAGGCCGTCGCCTGCTTCACACGCGCACCATCCTGGTTCGCGAGGCCGGCGAGCCGCGCTACCTGATCGGCCTTTCAGAGGACATCACCGATCGACGAGCCAACGAGGCGCGCATCGTCCATCTCGCACATCATGACGCGCTCACCGACTTGCCGAACCGCCTCGTCCTGCTCGACCGCCTTGCTGAAGCGCTCGTGGTGCAGCGCCGGCACGGCGGGGCCGTGGGCGTCCTCTGCATAGATCTCGACCATTTCAAGGACGTCAACGACGGTCTCGGCCATGCGGCCGGCGATAGCGTATTGAAGGAGGTCGCGCGAAGGCTGCGCGACTGCGTGCGGGGCCAAGACCTGATTTCGCGCCACGGCGGCGACGAGTTCACCGTGCTGCAGCCGCTGCTCGACTCGGCCGAGGAGGCGCGCCGGCTCGCCGAGCGGATCATCGCGACGCTGTCAGATCCGTTCCGGCTACACGAACAAGACGTGGTGATCGGGGCGAGCGTCGGCATCAGCGTCGCGCCGCAGGATGGCGTGTCCGCCGAGATGCTGCTGCGGCACGCCGACATGGCGCTGTATCGGGCCAAAGCCGACGGGCGGGGCGCGGCGCGCTTCTTTGAAGCCGAAATGGACGCGCGCGTGCAGGCGCGGCGCAAGCTCGAGCGGGACTTGCGCGCCGCCTTCGCGTTGGGCGAGCTCGAGTTGCATTACCAGCCGCTACTGGTGGCAAGCGATCCTCGGATCACAGGCTTCGAGGCGCTGCTGCGCTGGCGCCATTCCGAGCGGGGCTTCATCTCGCCGGCGGAATTCATCCCTGTCGCCGAGGAGATCGGCCTGATCGCTCCAATCACCGAATGGGTTCTGGCCAAGGCCTGCGCCGAAGCGGCCAACTGGCCATCCGGCGTCAGGATCGCCGTCAATCTGTCGCCGGCCCATTTCCGAAAGCAGAACCCCGCCTTTGCGGTCGCGCAGGCGCTCGCGGAGAGCGGGCTCGCGCCCGACCGCCTCGAGGTGGAGATCACCGAGTCGGTGCTCCTGTCCGACAGCGCGGCGAACATCGCCATGCTGCATCAGATCCGCGCCCTCGGCGTTCGGATCGTCATGGATGATTTCGGAACCGGCTATTCGTCGCTGAGCTACCTGCGCTCCTTCCCGTTCGACAAGATCAAGATCGACCGCTCCTTCGTCACGGAACTCGGCGAGAGCCCGCAATGCGCGGCGATCGTGCGCGCGGTGACCAGCCTTGGCGCCAGCCTGGGCATCACCACGACGGCCGAAGGCGTGGAGACCACCGAGCAGTGGGAGCGACTCAGGGCCGAGGGCTGCCAGGAGCTTCAGGGGTTTCTTTTCAGCAGGCCCGTGCCGCCGGAGCAGGCGAGGCTGCTCCTTTCGACCCCGTTCTCGGCTGCGCTCCGCCAACGCCGCGCATGAACGGGACGGCCGCTCCGCCTTAATCGCGGCCGCCAGGTCTCGCGGGCGACCTTGCACCGATCGACGGCCCGCATATCGCTTACGCCAAGGACCGAGGTCCTGCCGTGTCCCGCCAGTCTCATGCGGTTTTCGCGATGGTCTTTCAAGCAGGGACGCCAAATTTACTAACGGGGTGCAAGCCTCCACCGGTCCAGCACACCTCCACGGAGACATGGTAAAGATTCTTAATAAATGTTCTCCAATGTTATGCTGATCACAATCCGAACCTATGATCACTCTCGTGATATCTCTCCACCGACTCATATTCTACAGTAGAAATGAGGAAAAATTTACAAGCGAATCCATGAAGGCATTCGTCCGCGGAGTGCTCGAAAGCTGCTCGAAGCATGATCGTGAAGGCGGGCTGACTGGCGCCCTGCTATTCAACGAGAAATACTTCGTCCAGGTCATGGAGGGGGCTCCGACGACGCTTTCAGCAAAGCTCTGGGAACTTGCGACGGACAAGCGCCATTCCACCATGGTGATCATGGGGGCGGGGGCCGTCTGCCGGCGCGCCTTTCTCAGCTGGTCCGTCGGCTACGCCGGCCGCTCGACCGAGCTCGACGGGCTCTATATGCGCTACAGCCCGAGGCCGATGCTGGATCCCACGGTGATGACGGCGGACAGCGCGCTCGGGCTGATGGAAGATTTCATGCGCGCCGAGGTCGGCCAGTTCGTCCGCCACGCCGACGCCCGCAGCCAGCTTTAAGGCTGAAGCGCCGATCGGCGCTGAACTTCGAACCCCGTCGCGCTTCAGACGAGCCGATAGCCTATGCCGGTCTCGGTGAGCAGCCGCGCCGGCCGCGCGGGATCGGCCTCGATCTTGGTGCGCAATTGTCGGACGAAGACGCGCAGCGACGTCTGATCGCCCTCGTCCACCCCCCACACCGCGCGGAAGAGGTGTCGGTGGGTCAGAACCTTGCCGGCGTGCACCACGAGTTCCCGTAGGATGGCGAACTCCTTCGGACTGAGCTTCACCTCCGCGCCATCGAGCGTCACGAGATGGCGCGACAGGTCGACGACGAGCGAGCCCGCGCTGTACACGGGATCGGCGCCGCGGTCTGCGAGGCGATGGCGGAGCGCAGCGCGCATGCGCGCCATCAGCTCGGCCGCCCCGAACGGCTTCGTCACGTAATCGTCCGCGCCCAGGTCTAGCGCCGCCACCTTGGCGGCCTCCTCTCCCCGGCTCGACAGCACCACGATCGCCGCGGAGCTCTTCGCCTTCAGCTCACGGATGAGATCGAGGCCGTCGACGTCCGGCAGGCCGAGATCCAGCAGGACGATCTCCGGCGGCGCGTGCCGCGCCAGCCTCAGCGCCTCGGCGCCGCTCTCGGCTTCCGTCACGCGATAGTCGTTGACGTCGAGGGTCGCCCTCAGGAAGCGGCGGATCGGCGCCTCGTCGTCGACGACCAGCACGGCGATGGGACTGGACGCCATCGTTCTAGCCTTCCTTCGCCGTGGCGGTGGATGCGGAAGGAAGCGTGAGGACGAAGCGCGCCCCGCGGCCGGCGGGGCCGGGGGAGGCCTCGACCGCGCCTCCCATCGCCTCGATGAAGCCCTTGGCGATTGCGAGGCCGAGGCCCGTGCCCGAAACCCGGCGGTCGCCCTGCGAGGCGCGGTAGAAGCGTTCGAACAGGTGAGGCAGATCGGCGTCGGCGAAGCCCGGTCCATCGTCGACGATCTCCAGGACGACAGAACCGGCGTCCTGCCGCCCGGCGATCGTGACGCGGGTTCCGGGCGGCGTGTGCTTGCCGGCGTTCTCCAGCACATTGATCAGAGCGTGTTCGAAGAGCACGGGGTCGCCTTCGACAAGCAGGGGAGCGTCCGGCAGGTCGATGGCGACCGGTCGTTCGCCGAGCGACGGCGCGGCCTGGCGGAGCGCGGCGCCGATCGCCTCCTCCAGGTCGATCGTCTCACGTCGCGCTCCGACGGCGCCGGTGTCCAGCCGCACGATGTCGAGCAGATTGGCGACGAAGCGGTTGAGCCGTTCGGTCTCGGTCTGCGCACTGGCGAGCATGTCGTCCCGCGTGCGCTCGTCGTAGAGGCCCCCATAGCTCCTCAGGCTCGTGACCACCCCCATGATGGTGGCGAGCGGCGTCTTGAGATCATGGCTCACCGACGTCAGCAGAGCGCTCCGCAGGCGGTCGGTCTCGGCGGCGATCTTCGCCTCATCGACGTCGGCGCCGAGCCGGATGCGTTCGAGCGCCACCGCCGTCTGGTCGACGAGCGCGTCCAGCAGGCGGCGCTCGGACGGCGTGAGGACAGGGCCCACGGCGCGGCGGGCTACGCCGACCACGCCCAGCTTCCCGCGGCTCGTCCTGACCGGCAGGAAAAGCCGCGTGACGCCCGGCAAGGTCGCGGCTCCGCGTCCCGTCGGCTCCTCATGCTGGTACGCCCAGCTCGCCGCGGCGAGCTCCGCCGGATCGAGTTCGTCCTCGGGCGGATAGGCCCCGCCGACGACGAGGCCGCCCGCCGTCGCGGTCATGAAGATCACGTCGACCTTCAGCATGAGCGCGACCTGATGGGCGGCCGCCCAAAGCAGGTCGTCCTCCATCGCGACCGCCGCCAGCTTGCGGGAGAAGGCATAGAGCTCCGCCGTGACGCGCGCCTGTTCGCGCGCCGATAGCGTCTGGGACCGAACGCGCGCCGCGACCGAGCTGGCCAGCACCGCCGTCAGTGAGAAGAAGACGATGGCGACGACGTTCGAGGGGTCGTTCACCGTGAGCGAGAAGCGCGGATCGGTGAAGCAGTAGTTGTAGGCCAGCGCCGCGAAAAAGGAGGCCGCAAGCGAAGGCCCCAGGCCGAAACGCACCGCGACGACCAGCACCGCCGGCACGAAGACGAGCGAGATGTTCGGCAGATCGATCGCGAGGTCGACCGCGAGCCCGGCGAGCGCCGCAAGCAGCACGGACGCCCCCGCGGCGAAATAGCCGTTGAGGCGCGGCGCAAGCGCCTCTGCGCGGGCTTCGACCGTCTTCGGCGGCACGGTCTCCCCGTCGCCCGCCAAGACCTGCACGGCGATCGCGCCTGAGCGGTCGAGCAGGTCGGCCACGACAGAGCCGTGCCAGAGTTCAAACCAGCGCGAGCGCCGCGCCTTGCCGAGAAGGATGGTAGTCACGTTGCGGCTTCGCGCGAAGTCGAGGATCTCGTCGGCCACGTCCGGGCCGCCCGGCAGGACCAGCGCCTCGCCGCCGAGCGTCTCGGCGAGCCGCAGCGTATCCGCGACGCGGTCGCGCTCGGCCTCAGGCAGGCGCGTCTGGCGCGCCGTCTCGATCGTGAGGCAGATCCACGGCGCGTGGGCGCGATCGGCCAGGCGCTTGGCCGCGCGCACCAGCGCCGCAGCTCCCGGGTGCTCGTCGACGGCGACGAGGATGCGCTCGGCGGCCGGCCAAGGCCCCTCGATGGCGTTCGCGCGCATATGCTCGCGCATGTCGGCGTCGACGCGCTCGGCGGTCCGTCGCAGCGCGATCTCGCGCAGAGCGGTCAGGTTGCCGGGCTGGAAGAAATGACGCACCGCGCGCTCGGCCTGCTCGCGAACATAGACCTTGCCGGCGGCGAGGCGCTTGCGCAGGTCTTCCGGCGTGATGTCCACCACTTCGACTTCGTCGGCGAGATCGAAGATGCGGTCCGGCACAGTCTCGCGCACCTGCACCCGCGTGATCCGGGCGACGACGTCGTTGAGGCTCTCAAGGTGCTGGACGTTGACGGTGGTGAAGACGTCGATCCCCGCCGCGAGGATTTCCTCAACGTCCTGATGGCGCTTCGGATGACGGGAGCCGGGCGCATTGGTGTGGGCGAGTTCGTCGACGAGGACGAGCTTTGGCGCACGCTTGAGCACGGCGTCGACGTCCATCTCCTTGAGCGTCCGACCGCGATAAGCGACGTCGAGGGTCGGAACGGTTTCAAGTCCCTCGAGCAGCGCTTCGGTTTCGGCTCGGCCATGGGTCTCGACCACGCCGACCGCGACGTCGACGCCCTCGCGGCGCAAGGCGCGCGCTTCCGTCAGCATCTCGTAGGTCTTGCCGACGCCCGGGGCCGCGCCGAGGAAGATCTTCAGGCGACCGCGCCCCTCTCTCCGCGTGGCGGACAGGAAGCTCTCGGGGGACGGGCGCGCGTCGGCCGGCATGACGCCGTTTATAGCCTGCGTCGACCGTCACGCCTCATGGCTTGGCGAGCGCGTCGAGCGCCATGTTGAGCGCGAGCACATTGACGCGCGGCTCGCCGAGCAGGCCGAACAGGCGCGGCTGGACGGAGCGATCGACAAGCGCGCGCACGTCCAGCTCCGGCAGGGCGCGCTCCCGGGCCACGCGCGCGACCTGCGCGTAAGCCGCGGCGGGCGAAATGTCCGGGTCGAGCCCGGAGCCCGAGGCCGTGACGAGATCCGCGGGGACGACGCCCGCGATCCCGTTCTCCCCGCGCGCCTTGTCGACGTCGCCTTTGATCCGCTCCGCGAGCGCCTTCGAGGTCGGGCCGAGATTGGAGCCTGAGGAGGACGCGGCGTCGTAGCCGTTCTGGCCAGCCGCGGAGGGACGGCCATGGAAGTAGCGCGGGCTCGTGAAGGACTGACCGATGAGGGCGGACCCGACGATCCGGCCCTCCTTCTCGATCATGGAGCCGTTGGCCTGTCTTGGGAATGCGAATTGCGCGGCGGCGGTGATCGCGAGCGGATAGAGCACTCCGGTCACGAGCGTGAAGAGAAGCAGGAGGACGAAGGCGGGGCGAAAGTGGGCGAGCATGTCGGGAGCTCCGTGTGTCACGCGAGACCGATCGCGGTGACCGCGAGGTCGATCAGCTTGATGCCGACGAAGGGGGCGATGAGTCCGCCGAGGCCGTAGACGAGCAGGTTCCGGCGCAGCAACGCCGCCGCGCTCGACGGCGTGTAGGACACGCCCCTCAACGCGAGCGGCACCAGCGCGACGATGATCAGCGCGTTGAAGATGATCGCCGACAGGATGGCGCTCTGCGGCGAGGCGAGTCCCATCACATTGAGCGCGCCAAGCCCCGGATAGAGCGCGACGAACATCGCCGGAATGATCGCGAAGTATTTCGCGACGTCGTTCGCGATCGAGAAGGTGGTTAGCGCGCCGCGCGTCATCAGCAGTTGCTTGCCGATGCCGACGATCTCGATGAGCTTCGTGGGATCGCTGTCGAGGTCGACCATGTTGCCGGCTTCGCGGGCCGCGACCGTGCCGGTCTGCATGGCGACGCCGACGTCGGCCTGGGCGAGCGCCGGCGCGTCGTTGGTGCCGTCGCCGCACATGGCGACCAGCTTGCCGGCCTCCTGCTCCTTGCGGATAAGCGCGAGCTTCGCCTCCGGCGTCGCCTCGGCGAGGAAGTCGTCGACCCCTGCTTCCGCCGCGATGGCGGCGGCGGTCATCGGATTGTCGCCGGTGATCATGACGGTGCGGATGCCCATCGCGCGGAGCTCCTGGAAGCGTTCGCGGATGCCGCCCTTCACGATGTCCTTGAGGTAGACGACGCCGAGGACCTTCTGGTCGGCGGCGACAACGAGCGGCGTGCCGCCGTCGCGCGCGACGCGCTCGACGATCTCAGACAGTTCTTCCGGCGCGGAGCCGCCGAGCGCCTTGACGTGCCGGATGACGGCGTCGGCGGCTCCCTTGCGGATCTTCGTCGCGCCGATGTCGACGCCGCTCATGCGCGTCTGCGCGGAGAACGGGATGAAGCTCGCCTCCAGCGGTCCCATCTCGCGGCCGCGCAGACCATGCTCCGCTTTGGCGAGCACGACGATGGAGCGCCCCTCCGGCGTCTCGTCCGACAGGCTCGCGAGCTGGGCGGCGTCGGCGAGCTCGCTCGGCCGGACGCCCGGAAGCGGAAGGAATTCGGCCGCCTGCCGATTGCCGAGCGTGATCGTGCCGGTCTTGTCGAGCAGCAGCACGTCGACGTCGCCCGCGGCCTCGACCGCGCGGCCCGACATGGCGAGCACGTTGAAGCGCACCAGCCGGTTCATGCCGGCGATGCCGATCGCCGAGAGCAGCCCGCCGATCGTCGTCGGTATCAGCGTCACGAACAGCGCGACCAATACGACGACCGGAACGACGCCGCCGGAATAGGCCGCGAAAGACGGAATGGTCGCGACGGCCAGCATGAAGATCAGCGAGAGTCCCGCGAGCAGGATGGTGAGCGCGACCTCGTTCGGAGTCTTCGCCCTCTCGGCGCCCTCGACCAGCGCAATCATGCGGTCGAGGAAGCTCGAGCCGCTGGCGGCGGTGATGCGGACCTTAATGTGGTCGGAGAGCACTTTGGTGCCGCCCGTCACCGCCGAGCGATCGCCGCCGGACTCGCGGATCACGGGGGCGCTTTCGCCCGTGATCGCGCTCTCGTCGACCGTGGCGACGCCCTCGACGACCTCGCCGTCGCCCGGGACCAGGTCGCCAGGCTCGACCAGCACGAGGTCGCCGACCTTGAGCGCCGGGGCCGCGATCTCCTCGAAGCCGCCGCCTTCGCCGATGAGGCGTTTCGCCATGGTCTCGGAGCGGGTGCGGCGAAGGGCGTCGGCCTGCGCCTTGCCGCGGCCTTCCGCGATCGCCTCGGAAAAGGTCGCGAAGTAGACGGTGAGCCAGAGCCAGACGGCGAGCTGCCCCGAGAAGGCGGCGGGCGCGCCGCTTGCGAGATCGCGGGCGAACAGGACAGCGGCGACAAGCGCCACGACCTCGACGGCGAACATCACCGGATTGCGGATCAGCTGACGCGGATCGAGCTTGCCGAAAGCGGCGCCGAGGGCGGGAACGATCAGCGCGGGGTCGAACAGGGAGCGGGGCTGCGCGGGCATAGCTGTGTCTCGTGAGGGAGCGGCTTCGATGGCGGCGCGGAGAAGGCCCTGAGCGCGATCGCCGCCAGCGCGAGGAGGGACAGGAGGATCAGCAGTCCGGCGGCGCGCCGTCGTCGGGACGCCGCCTCCGTCTCGCGCCGTTCGCGCCGCAGCGGATACGGGAAGGGGCGCATGACGGCCGGCTCACCAGGTCTGGCCCGCGACGGTCGCGAAGGCGTCGGCGACCGGGCCGAGGGTGAGCGCGGGGAAGTAGGTTAGCCCTCCGACAATCACGATCACGCCCACGAGCAGCCCGACGAACAGGGCGCCGTCCGTGGGGAACGTACCGGCCGAAGGCGGGACCTTGCCCTTCGCGGCGAGCGAGCCGGCGACCGCCAGCATGGGAACGATCAGCGCGAAGCGGCCGATCATCATCCCGACCGCGAGCGTGACGTTCCAGAACGGGGAGTTGGCGGTAAGGCCGGCGAAGGCGGAGCCGTTGTTCGCCGCAGCCGAGGTCGTAGCGTAGAGCATCTCGGAGAAGCCGTGCGGCCCCTGGTTCAGGAGTCCCGCGAGGCCGGCCGGCGCCGCTGCGGCGACGGCGAGCGCGAGCAGCGTCGCGGCCGGCGAGCAGAGCAGCGCGAGCATGGTGAGCTTCACCTCCCGGCTCTCGATCTTCTTGCCGACATATTCGGGCGTGCGACCGACCATCAGCCCGGCGACGAACACCGCGACCACCGCGAACAGCAGGATTCCGTACAGGCCCGCGCCGACGCCGCCGACGATGACCTCGCCGAGCTGCATGTTGATCATCGGGACGAGCCCGCCGATGGCGGAGAAGCTGTCGTGCATCGCGATGACGGCGCCGCAGGAGGCCGCGGATGTGATCACGGCGAAAAGAGCCGAGAGCGCGATGCCGAAGCGGACCTCCTTGCCCTCCATGTTTCCAGCGGCCGGATCGAGGCCGAGCGCGGCGTGGATCGGGTTGGCGGCGCTTTCGGCCCAGTAGAGGACGCCGACGCCCACGAGGAAGAGGGCGCCCATGGCGGCGAGGATCGCCCAGCCCTGGCGCTCGTCCCCGACCATGCGGCCGAAGACGTTGGTCAGCGCCGCTCCGATCGCGAAGATCGAGACCATCTGGACGAGGTTCGAGAGCGCGCTCGGATTTTCGAAGGGGTGCGCGGAGTTGGCGTTGAAGAAGCCGCCGCCGTTGGTGCCCAGCATCTTGATCGCGAGCTGGCTCGCGACCGGCCCGAGCGCGATGGTCTGGTCCGCGCCTTCGAGCGTCTTGGCTGTCACATACGGCTGGAGCGTCTGCGGAACGCCAAGCGCCGCGTAAATCAGCGCGAAGATGACGCAGGCCGGCAGCAGCACGTAGAGGACCGAGCGGGTCAGGTCCGCCCAGAAGTTCCCGACGCCCTTCGCCGATTTCCGCGCGAATCCTCGAACGAGCGCTACCGCGAGCGCCATGCCGGTCGCGGCTGACAGGAAGTTCTGCACGGTCAGCGCCCACATCTGCGAGCCGTAGGACATCGTCGCCTCGCCGCCATAGGACTGCCAGTTGGTGTTGGTGACGAAGGAGACCGCGGTGTTGAGCGCGAGGTCCGGCGCGACGCCCGCGAACCCTTGCGGATTGAGCGGCAGCACGCCCTGCAGGCGCAGGATCGCGTAGACCGCGACGAAGCCGACGACGTGGAACGCCAGCGTGGCGAGCGCGTAAGGAGCCCATCCCTGCTCCTGCTCGGGCCTCACGCCCGCGACGCGGTAGAAGCCGCGCTCCACGGGCGCGAGAACGGGATGGAGGAAGGTGCGGTCGCCGGCGAAGAGGCGTGCAAGGAAGCCGCCGAGGGGGCGCGTGATCAAAAGGACGATCGCGCAGAACAGCGCGATCTGGATCCAGCCGTTGAGGGTCATCTGGTCGTATCCGGAAGCAGGGCTCAGAATCGCTCGGGCCGCAGCAGCGCCGCGAGGAACACCGCGGTCGCCGCGAGCGCCGCGGCCGCGCCGAGAAGCGCATCGAGAACGGGAAGGCCGAGAAGGGTCATCGCGCTCAGAGCCGTTCGCAGGCGAGCGCGTACGCGGCGAGCGTGGCGAACCCTGCGATCCCGCCGGCGAGCATCAAGAAATCAGTCAACGGATCCTCCATCTCCGCAGCGTCGGTGGCAAGGAGATGGATCGGGGAGACGTTGGAATTGAAGACGTCTGCCAGCCGCGCGCCGTTAAGAAAGCGTTGGGGCCGCCCTGCGAGACGCCGGTTCAGCGGTTGAAGCCGACGTGGGCCAGCGATCGACGAGCGCTGGAACATCTGAGCGCTGGGTGTGTTGCTCGCTTAACGGCGCGCGTTGACGCGCGCCGACGAACACGAGCGGCCCGACCGCCGCCCGAGGCGGGCGCGACGCCTTGATGGAGGAGCTGCAATGCCTCGCGGAGACAAGTCGGCCTATACCGACAAGCAGGAGCGCAAGGCCGACCACATCGCCGAAAGCTACGAGGAACGTGGCGTTTCGGAGAAGGAAGCGGAGCGTCGCGCCTGGGCGACCGTCAACAAGGACGACGGCGGCGGCAAGAAATCCGGCTCGGGACGCGGCAAGGAGACCGGACATCCCGCGGCCCATAAGGGCGGCGCGGCGGGCGGAAAGGCCTCGGCCTCACGCTCGGCCGCGGAGCGTTCGGCCTCCGCCAAGAAGGCGGCGGAGACGCGGAAGGCGCATTCCGGGGCGCGATAAAGGCGCGGGCGCCTCCGGGCGTCCGCGTCCAGAACCACCGCCCCGGTCGCGGAGCGAGAGGTTTTTGGCGCGAGGCACGAAAACACGGTCTCAGATCGCGCTCCGCTCCGGCTCGGCGGCCGGACGAGCGGGAGCGCTCGTGATCGCGCTCCGCCGGCACCCTCGGGGCTGTCGCTCAAGGACGCCATTGAGTGAAGACGGGAACCACAGCGACCATGCGCTTTGTCAGGTCTCATCCGGTCGCTGTCGTGATCCTGCTGATCGTCCTGGCGGCCGCCGCCTTCCTGATCCTCTCCGCGCTCTTTGGGGGAGGAACGAATTTCGATCCCGTGATGCGCTGACGGCCTGAGTCGCCACAGGTGGGCGGCGCTCTGAAATTTGATTGGGCTGCGACTGTGTGGATGGTTGGCCGGCGCTAGTTGGCAAAGGGGCGACAGGTCGGGGGCGAAGCATTTTCAAGCGGGCGGTCCCTTATGCTGCGATCATGAGCGTCGGAAGCGCGCTCAGCGCATGCTCGGGCCTGCAGTCAGCGCTCCAGCCGAGCGGACACGAGGCGCGCGAGGTCGCTTCGCTGTTCTGGGTCATGGTCGTCGGCGCCGCCGTCGTCTGGACGGTCGTGATCGGCGTCGCGATCTACGCGACCCGCCTGCGGCCGGAGCCGCACGGGGACGCGGTCGGACATCGCCTGATCCTGTGGGGCGGCGTCGCCTTCCCGACCATCGTGCTCGCGGCGCTGCTGATCTATGGCCTTGGGCTCATGCCCAGGCTGCGCGAAGCCGGCGAAGGCTTGAGGATCGAGGTATCGGGCGAGCAGTTCTGGTGGCGCGTCACCTACCGTCCCAAGGACGGCGAGGCGGTCGTCTCGGCCAACGAGATCGTCATGCCGGTTGGTGAGCGGGTCGAGTTCGCCCTCTCAAGTCCGGACGTCATCCACTCCTTCTGGATTCCCTCCCTCGGCGGCAAGGTCGACATGATACCCGGCCGCATCAATCGGCTTGTGCTGAAGGCCGAGAAACCCGGCGTCTATCGCGGCGTCTGCGCAGAATTCTGCGGCGCTAGCCACGCGCTGATGGCCTTCACGGTGCGCGCCCTGGATAAGTCCGCGTTCGAGAAGTGGCTGACGGCGCGTCCCGCCCTCGCGCAGCAAGGCAAGGGCCGGGAGCTTTTCGCTCTGCACGGCTGCGGCGCCTGCCATCGGGTGAGCGGAACGGAGGCGAAGGGCGAGGTCGGCCCCGAACTGACCCGTTTCGGCGAGCGCGCGACCGTGGGGGCCGGGCTGCTGCCGAACACGCCCGAGAACGTCGCGCGCTTCATTCGTGAGACCGATACGCTGAAGCCGCGCTCGAAAATGCCGGCCTATGGCGCGCTGTCGAACGAGGACGCGCTCGAGATCGCGTCTTGGCTCGGACGCCTGCGATGACCGCAACCGGCGCCCAAGGCGCACCCTCTCTCCAGGACGATCCTGAGCTCCGCAAGGCCCAGGAGGCCCGGCTCGAGAAGGTCTGGGAGACTCCCAGCGGCTTCCGCTACTGGTCTGCGGTGAACAACTCCGAGGTCGGGCTCTGGTACACGGCGACCGCCCTCGCCTTCTTCCTGTTCGCGGGCGTGCTCGGGCTGATGATCCGCACGCAGCTCGCCGTGCCCGGCAACGACTTCCTCTCGGCGACCTTCTACAATCAGGTCTTCACGCTGCATGGCACGGCGATGATGTTCCTGTTCGCCGTGCCGATCTTCGAGGCGGTGGCGATCATCATCCTGCCCGAGATGCTCGGGGCGCGGGACCTGCCGTTCCCGCGGCTCTCCGCCTTCGGCTACTGGAGCTTCCTGCTCGGCGGCGTGTTCGTCTGCGGCTCGATCTTCTTCAACGCCGCGCCCGACGGCGGCTGGTTCATGTATCCGCCGCTCACCACCGACGAGAAGCAGACCGGGATCGGGGCCGACGTCTGGCTGCTGGGCCTGTCCTTCATCGAGGTCGCGTCGATCGCGGCCGCTGTGGAGCTCATCGTCGGCACGCTGAAGTGCCGGCCGCCGGGCATGCGCATCAATCTGATGCCGCTCTACGCCTGGTACGTGCTGGTCGTGGCGGGGATGATCCTGTTCGCCTTCCCGCCGCTGATCGCGGGCGACATCCTGTTCGAGCTCGAGCGGATGTTCGACTGGCCGTTCTTCGATCCCAAGCGCGGCGGCGACCCGCTTCTCTGGCAGCACCTGTTCTGGATCTTCGGCCATCCGGAGGTCTACATCGTGTTCCTGCCGGCGATCGCGCTGCTCGCCATGATCATCCCGACCTTCGCGCAGCGCCCGATCCTCGGTTACTCCTGGATCGTGCTGGCCGCCGTCGGGACCGGCTTCCTGTCGTTCGGCCTGTGGGTCCACCACATGTTCACGACCGGCCTGCCCTCGATCTCGCTCGCCTTCTTCTCCGCCGCCTCCGAGGCGGTCGCGATCCCGACCGGCGTGCAGATCTTCGTCTTTCTCGCGACCCTGCTTGCCGGCCGCGTCGTCTATTCGGTCCCCATGCTGTTCGCGATCGGCGCGCTCGGCATCTTTGTTTTCGGCGGGCTGACGGGCGTCATGGTCGCCCTTGCGCCCTTCGACTGGCAGGCGCACGACACCTACTTCGTCGTCGCGCATCTGCACTACACGCTGGTCGGCGGCATGTTCTTCCCGCTGATGGCGGGGCTCTACTATTTCTACCCCTTCGCGATGGACAAGAAGCTGTCGGACCGCCTCGGCAAATGGGGCTTCTGGCTGATGTTCGTCGGCTTCAACGTCACCTTCCTGCCGATGCACATCACGGGCCTGCGCGGGATGCCGCGGCGCGTCTTCACCTATGCCGAAGGTCTCGGCTTCGAGACGCTCAACATGATCTCGTCGGCGGGCGCCTTCATTTTCGCGGCCGGCGTCCTGGTCGTGACCTGGGACGTGCTGCGGCCTAAGGGCAAGGAGCCCTACGCTAAGCGAAATCCCTGGAACGCCGGCACGCTCGAATGGCTATCCGAAAGTCCCGGCAGAGACTGGGGCGTGCGGACGGTGCCGGTCGTCACCACGCGCTATCCGCTCTGGCAGCAGCCGAACTTCGTTCGCGACTACGACGAAGGCCGATTCTATCTGCCCGACGCCGAGGAAGGAAAACGCGAGACGCTGATCACCTCCGTGCTCGACGCCCGCCCGATCCAGTGCCTGCGCGTGCCCGGCAACACCTTCATGGCCATGGGGGCGGCGTTCCTGACCGGCGGGGCGTTCATCGCCGCGACCTTCTACCAGTGGACGCTGACCATCGCCTTCTCGATCGCGGCGCTGGTCTCGATCCTTGTCTGGCTCTGGCGCGGCACCGCCGTCATCCCGGAGAAGAAGGAGAAGGACGTCGGGCTCGGCCTGAAGCTGCCGCTCTACGTGTCGGGGCCGGACTCGGTCGGCTGGTGGGCGATGTTCATCACCATGATCGGCGACATGTCGGCCTTCGCCAGCCTGATCTTTGGCTACTTCTTCTACTGGACGATCCATGCGAGCGCGTTCCCGCCCGCGGCCGGCGCGGGTCCCGGCCAGTTCTGGCCGGCGGTCGCGCTTGGCCTGACGCTGGCTTCATGGGCCGCGATGCTCCTGGCCCGCAAAGCGAACGCCGCCGACAGGCCCGGCGCCCTGCGCTTCTGGCTCATGGGCTCCGCCGTCCTCGCCGTCGCCGGGGGCGCGGCGCTGCTCTGGGGGCCGCACGCGACCGGGCTCGACCCGACCTCGCATGTCTATCCTGCGACGGTGTGGGTGATCGCCATTTGGACCGCAGTCCATCTCGGCGTCGGCGCGATCATGACGCTCTACTGCCTCGCCCGCTCGATCGGCGCGAAGCTCACCGCCGAGCACGACATCGACATCCACAACGTCGTGCTCTTCTGGCACTTCGCCCTCGTCACCATGACTGTCACGGTCGCGGTGCTGGCGCTGTTTCCGTTGGCGGTCCGATGATCGCCTCGACGCGCGCCAACCTGGTCACGCTCGTCACCGCCCCGACGGTGTGGGCGCTGCATTTCCTCGTCTGCTACGTCACGGCTTCGGTGCATTGCGCCAAAGCGCTGCCGGACGCGCGCGTGTTCACGGGCGACGACTGGCCGGATACGACGCTCGCGCGGCTTCTGATCGCTGTCGCGACCCTTGCTGCTCTCGCAGCGATCGCCTGGTCGAGCCGGCAAGCATGGGGCCACTGGAGCGACGGCGACGCCGAGCCTCCCTTCGACGACCGCCAGCAGTTCCTGGGCTTCGCCACCATCCTGCTGTGCGGCCTGTCTTTCATCGGCGTGATCTTCGTGGCGCTTCCGGCGGTCTTCATCGGGGACTGCCGGTGAGGCCCGGCGCGCTCACCGTCGCGGGCGGCGCGGCGCTCGCCTTCGCGTGGGCGCCGCTTCCCGCGGCGCTGTTCGGCGATGGCTTCGCGGCTCACATGACGAGCCACATGACCGTCGTCGCGGTCGCCGCGCCGCTGCTGGCGCTCGGGCTCATCGCGACAGGCGCCGATCCGTCAGCCAAATGGCCGGCGCTGTTCGCCGCCGTCCCCGTCTCGTTCGTCGAACTTGTCGTCGTCTGGGGTTGGCACGCGCCGGCCGCGCACGATCTCGCGCGGGCGAGCCTCGCGGCCTACGTCGCCGAACAGGCGTCCTTCCTGCTGGCGGGCTTATGGCTCTGGATCGCCTGCCTCGGCCATGGCGGATCGCGGCCCCGAGCGGCGCAAGGCGTCGTCGCGATGCTGCTGACGTCGATCCACATGACCCTGCTTGGCGTCCTGCTTTCGACGACGACCGTCGCGCTCTACGCCGCCCATCACGGCGGGGCGGCGGCGGCGCTCGACCAGCAGCACATCGGCGGGATCGTCATGCTGCTGGTCGGGGGCGGGGTCTATCTCACAGGCGGGCTCGCGCTCGCCGCACGGCTTCTGCGCGAGGAGCCGGCCGCCGACCAAGGCGCCGGCCGATGAAGTGGCGCGTCGACTTCTTCATAACCCCATTGCGCGCGGCGCTGGCGGCGCTCGCCGTCGTGGGCGGCGTGCTGGCCTTCGGCTGGTCGGGCCTGTTCAACGTCGCGGCCACCAGCGGCCACTGGCCGATCACCGACTGGTTCCTGCACTACGTCATGATCAATTCGGTCAAGACCCGCTCGCTCGCGGTCGAGACGCCGAACAACCTCGACGATCCTGCGTTGATCGCGCGCGGGGCCGGCCACTACGCCAGCGGTTGCGCCGGTTGCCACGGCGCGCCGGGCCGGCCGCGCAATCCGGTCATCCGCGAGATGGTCCCGACTGCGCCGGACCTCGATCCAAAAATCCCGACATGGGAGCCGAAGCACCTGTTCTGGATCGTCAAGAACGGGGTGAAATACGCCGGCATGCCGGCTTGGGTGTCGGCGGAGGAGCGCGAGGACGAGGTCTGGTCGGTCGTCGCCTTCCTGCTGAAGCTGCCCGGCATGTCGGACGAGACCTATCGCCGGCTCGCGATGGGCGCGGAGAACGACGGCGCGGTCGGCGGCCTCACTGCGCTGGCGCATCGTTCGCAGGGGCCCGCGCCACGCGAGGACGTTCTCGCCGACTGCGCCCGCTGCCACGGCCGGGACGGCATGGGACGCGACGGCGACGCCTTCCCCATCATCGCCGGCCAGAGCGCCGACTATCTCTACGACGCGCTGGCGGCCTATGCGCAGAACAAGCGGTACAGCGGGATCATGGAGCCGGCGGCGGCTCGGCTCCCCTATTCCGATCTCGCGGCGGTCGCCGAGCACTACGCAGCCCAGCCGCGCAGTGCCCCCGCAGGCGCAAAACCGCCGGATCCGGCGCTTGTGGCGCGCGGGGAGAAGATCGCGCGCGAGGGCCTGCGCGACACCGGCACGCCCGCATGCGCGAACTGCCATGGCCCGGGCAGCGAAGCCCGCAACCCGGCCTATCCCAAGCTCGCCGGCCAGCACGCGTCCTATCTCGAGACGCAGCTCAGGCTTTGGGAGAAGGAGCACGACTCGCGTGGCGGAGGGCCGTTTTCGGAGATCATGCGCAAGATCGCTTTCGGCATGACCGAGGCCGACATCAAGGCGGTGGCCTCCTACTACGCATCGCTGCCTCCGACGCCGGAGCAGTAGGGCCGTCGCGCTCGCCGTGGAACGTCCCGCGATCGCGCGCAACACTCTCGATGCCTTCGACCACGGGAGACAGCCGCCCGACCGATTGGATCCAGGACAGACTGGAGGCCACAAAGGCGGTCCGTGAATGGGACCCAAAGAGGATCGCACGGGAACAAAGGCCTCCTCGAACCGCTTGCCTTCTGGTGACAGGCGACAGGAGCCCGCAATCATGTCCCTTGGAAAAATCGCATCGGCGCCATCTCTCGCCGCCATCGCTCTTTTGGCCAGCCTCAGCGTAGCCCTGGCCGGCGGCGGGGGCGG
>JADBEO010000027.1 GCA_031316315.1 Chelatococcus sambhunathii | reverse complement strand
GGGTAGGGTGGGGAGCGCCGGGCATGGAGCTCGGCGGCCGATGGTCCCGAGCCGGGCGCGAGGCCGAGCCCGCGAAACACGTCCGCCGTCGAAAGACCCTTGAGCGGGTTGGCGAGCACGGCGGCGAGCGGCGGCAGGTCGACGGGCTCGACCCCCTCCCCGCGCCCCGTCATCCGCGCCGCGCAGGACCTCAGGCAGACCGGCACGTCCGAGCCTGTCGCCGCGGCAGCCTCGACGAGCCTTGGATCGTCGGACGGAAGCTCGTTCAGCCGGGCGATCAGCCTCAGCGCAGCGCCCGCATCCGCCGATCCGCCGCCGAGGCCCGCCGCCACGGGGATGCGCTTGGTCAGCCCGAAGGCGCCGAGCCTCAATCCCTCGATGCGCTCGGCGGCCGCGCGCGCGGCCCTGAGGACGAGGTTGTCCGTGTCGGGTCCTGCCGCCGGGGCGAACGGTCCGTCGACCGCGGCGAGAGCGAGGTCCCGCTCCGGCTCCAGCGTGACGACGTCGGCCGCGCAGCCTGCGAAGGCGACGACGCTGTCGAGCTCATGGAAGCCGTCGGCGCGCCGGCCGAGGACATGAAGCGAGAGATTGACCTTGGCCGGCGCGCGTTCCGTCAGCGGCATGAAAGCGCCGCCTCAGCCGCCTTCGCGCTTGCTGGTCGCGTCCGCCGCGTTGGTCTTCTGCTCGTCAGGCAGGCCGTCCTTGAGCTTGGCCTCGATCTTCGGCAGCTCCGCCGGCTCGGGCTTCAGCTCCTTGGCGTGGCTCCACTGGAACCGGGCCTCGAGGCGGCGCCCGACTCGCCAATAGGCGTCGCCGAGATGGTCGTTCATCACCGGGTCCTGCGGCCGAAGCTCGACGGCCCTCTCAAGCTCGCGCACCGCGTCCTCGTACTTGCCAAGCCGGAAATAGGCCCAGCCGAGGCTGTCGACGATGTAGCCGTCGTCCGGCTTCAGCTCGACCGCTTTCTTGATGAGCTTCATGCCCTCGTCGAGGTTCACGCCTTGGTCGATCCAGGAGTAGCCAAGATAGTTCATGATCAGCGCCTGATCCGGCGCGAGTTCGAGCGCGAGCTTCAGGTCGGACTCGGCCTTCGACCACTGCTTAGACCGCTCATAGGCGATGCCGCGCACATAGTAGAGCGACCAGTTGCTCTTGTCGGGCGGGGGCGGCGTGCCGGGCGTCTGGCCGGCTTCGACGGCGGGCGGCTGGGCAGGCCCTGTCGCGACGGCGTTCGGGGCCTCGGCCTTCTCCTCCGGCTTCGGCTGGGCCGGCGCCTTCGCGACGTGCGGCAGCAGAAGCCCCTGACCGACCGTCAGCGCGTCGCCGTCGCGAAGCCGGCGTCCGACGACCTTCCGCGCGTCCGGCGTCTGGTTGAGCTTGCGCAGCTCCAGCCAGCGCCGACCGTCGCCGAGCTCGCTCTCCGCGATCTTCCACAGCGTGTCGCCCGGCTTCACATGGTAGACGGCCGGCTCGGCCGCTGTTGGCGCCGCGGCCTCGGGCGCAGGCGCAGCTGTCGCTTCCGGCGCGGGCTGGACAGGGGCGGGCGCGGCGGGCTGCGGGGCCGGCGCCGCGGACTTCGCCGCGGTCGCGAGGTCGATCGCCTTCGTATAGGTCTCCGCCGCCTCGGCGAACTTCTCGCGGCTGCGCTGGACGTTGCCGAGCGCGACGAGCGCCTCCTGGTCGTCGGGAGACTGGGCGATCATCTTCTTCAGGCGGTCGATCGCCTCGTCCGTCTTGTCGAGGCGGTCCAGATCCATGGCGCTCTGGATCTCGGCGTTGCGCTTCAGCGCGGAGTTCGCCGGGACGCGCTCATAGGTATTGATGGCCTGCTGGAATTGGTTGAGCTGGTCGTAGAGATCGCCGAGCGTCACCAGCGCCATCGGATGGTCCGGCTCAAGATAGAGGGCGAGCTGGAGATAGACGATGGCGAGGTCTTCGCCGCCCTGCCGGGCGAGCGCGCCGCCGATGCCGTACAGCACTTCGGCCGCGCCGTCGGACGGGTCCTTCACCACCTGCTTCAGCTCGCCGCCCTTCTCGATCATCTGGCGCGTCTCGCGCGCGATCGGATGACGGGGAGCGGCCTTGTCGAAATCGTCGAGCGCCTTCAGCGCGCCGGCCTTATCGCCTGACTGGGCGCGGAAGATCGCCGCGGCCTGCACGATCCGCAGGGCCGCGCCGTCGCCGGCGAGCGCCGCGTTCAGCCGCTTGCCGGCCTCCGCCTTGTCGCCGCCGAGATTGGCCATAAGGCCCGCGTGATAGTCGCGGAACGTGCCGAAGAAGTCCGCGCCCTGGAGCTTGTCGACGGCTTCCAGCGCCTTCGCCTTGTTGTCCGAGCCGAGCCAGCTCCAGCCCGTCAGCAGCTGGACGGTGAGGTCGGCGAGCGGCCCCTTGCCGCCCTGCGACAGATGATGGCGGGCGGACGAATAGTTGTGGGTGCGCAGGGCCCGCGCCGCGAGCGCCAGCCGCGCGATGCGGTTCGCGGGATCGCTTGCGACCACGCGCTCGGCCAGACGCATCGCCCCGTCGCCGTCGCCCTCGGCGAGCGTCAGCAGGAAGGTGCGCTCGAGCAGTTCGGCGTTGCGCGGATCGTCGCGCAGCGCGGCTCGGAAATAGGCGGCGGCGGAGGAGGCGTCCCGATCGGAGCCGGCGACGCGCCCCGCGAGATAGTTGCCGGCGAGCGAGGTGCGGAAGGCCTCGATCTCCGCGTCCTGGCGCTGGTCGGCGAGAGCGGCGGAAGCGCCCGCGAGCATCGCGAGCATGGCGAAAGGCGCGGCGCGCCGGACGATCGAGATCACGAGGCTGAATTCCTCCTGTGCGGCGGCCCTGGAGCGCGACGCGGACGGCTGCGCAACATGAACGCAACGACCGGGCGCCACAAGCCCGCGCGAGGTCAGCTCGCCGCCGAGCGTTCCGGACCGGACGTGAGCCCGTCCCAGGCCTTCATCGCGGCCCGCGCGATCGCGCCAAGAGCCTCGGGCGTCGCCCCGTCGACCGCCTGAATCGACATGCCTTGCTGCACGGTGACGAAGAACGCCGCAATCGCGGCGATATCGAGACCGTCCGGGAGTTCGCCCGAGGCGACCGCGTCCTCGAGGCGTCGCGTCAGGGCGCCCAGGGGGCCCGCCCTGCGCCCCTTTAGCGCCTCTCGCGTCTGTTCCGCCGCGTTGTGGGTTCCGGCTGCGGTCAGGACGATCATGCAGCCCGGCGGACGTCCGGGCCGGGCGAGCGCCTCCGCGGAGGTCACGAGGAACGCCTCGCAGGCCGCGCGCGCCGTCGGCGCCGCGTCGACCGCGGCCATCATGCAGGCGCCGGCCTTCTCCTCATAGAGCTTCGCGGCTTCGCGGAAGAGCTCGTCCTTGGACCCGAAGGCCGCATAGAGGCTCGGCGAGGCGACGCCCATGGCGCGGGTGAGCTCGGCCATCGACGCGCCCTCGTAGCCGAGCGCCCAGAAGGTCTCCATCGCCCGTTCGAGCGCTTCCTGCCTGTCAAAGCTCCTTGGCCGGCCACGCGCCGCCATCCGCCCGCTCCAATATTTGTAACGATCGATATATAAAACGCTTGACGCGGACCGGCAACCTCGCCAGTTCTTTCTGTATCGAACGACACACAAATGGAGGCCGAGATGGCCAACTTCGAGATCCCGGTGCGCCTGACGAACAAGAAGGCGCTGGTGACGGGCGCGAGCCGCGGCATCGGCGCCGCGATCGCCCTGCGTCTGGCGCAGGAAGGCGCAGACGTCGCCATCACCTATGAGCGCTCGGCCGACAAGGCGGAGGCGGTCGTCAACGAGATCCGCGCCCTCGGGCGCAAGGCTGTCGCGATCAAGGCGGACAGCGCGAGCGTCGCGGAGGTGCAGGCCGCCGTCGACGGCGCGGCCGAGGCGCTCGGCGGGCTCGACATTCTCGTCAACAACGCCGGCATCGCGCGCGGCGGGCTGCTGCAGGACGTGCCCCTCGAAGACATCGACGCGATCCTCGCCGTGAACGTGCGCGCCGTGGTCGTCGGATCGCAGGCCGCGCTGAAGCACCTGCCGGACGGCGGCCGCATCATCACGACGGGCTCGTGTCTCGGCGAGCAGGTGCAGTTCCCGGGGATCAGCGTCTATTCGATGAGCAAGTTCGCCGTGCACGGTTTTTCGCGCGGCCTTGCGCGCGATCTCGGCGAGCGCGGGATCACCGTCAACGTCGTGGCGCCCGGCTCGACCGACACCGACATGAACCCGGCCGACGGCGAGGGCGCCGCGACCCAGCTCCCGTTCATCGCGCTGAAGCGCTATGGCAAGCCTGAGGACATCGCCGGCGCCGTCGCGTGGCTCGCGAGCCCCGAGGGCAACTACGTGACCGGTACGGTCATCACGGTCGACGGCGGCGTGAACGCCTGAACTCTGGACAGCCGGCGGCGGCGCGCCAAACCCACGAGGGAAGCGCCGTCAGCCGGAGGTTCCGCCGCATGCCCCTGCCCGTCCCCGCCATTCCATCGAAACGTCAGGCCGAACGGCTGGCGACGGGCCTCGGCTTCGCGCAGCTCGCCCTCGCCGCCTTCGAGCTCGCCCGGCCCGGCGCGCTGTCGAAGTCGCTGGGGCTCGACCAGAACCACACGTTTCTCAAAGGGTTCGGCGCGCGCGAGATGGCGACCGGCGCCGGCCTGTTCGGCTGGCGACGCGGACGCGGCCGCTCGCTCTGGATCTGGGCCCGGGTCGCGGGCGACCTCGCCGACGCCTGGGCGCTCGCCCCGGCGCTGCGCCGGGACAACCCGCAACGCCATGTCGCGCTCGCGGCGGCGGGCGTGCTCGCCGCGGTCGTGGTCATCGACATTCTCTGCGCGCGGGCGCTCGACGACCGCTGACCCGGCGTTACGGCTGGCCCTGGAAGGTGTTGCACCTCTTCGGATCGCCGCTTTCCAGTCCCGTGCGGAACCACTTCACGCGCTGCGCCGAGGAGCCGTGGGTGAAGCTGTCGGGCACGACCTCGCCGCCGGACCGCTTCTGCAGCGTGTCGTCGCCGATCGCGGTCGCGGCCCTCAGCGCGCTCTCGACGTCGCCCTTCTCGAGGATGTTGAACTTGGCCTGCGCGCGGTTCGCCCAGACGCCGGCGAAACAGTCGGCCTGGAGCTCGACGCGCACGGAGATCGCGTTCGCCTCCTCCTCGGAGTTCGCCCGCTCGCGCGCCTGCATGGTCTTGTCCATGATGCCGAGCTGGTTCTGGACGTGGTGGCCGATCTCATGCGCGATGACGTAGGCGCGCGCGAAATCTCCCGGCGAGCGGAATTTCTGGCTCAGCTCGTCGAAAAACTGCGTGTCGAGATACACGCGCTGATCGTCGGGGCAGTAGAACGGCCCCATCTCGGCCGCCGCCCGTCCGCAGGCCGAGCGCGTCCGGCCGCTGAACAGGGTGAGGCGCGGCGCCCGATACTGCTGCCCGGACGTCTTGAAAACATCGGTCCAGATATCCTCGGTCTGGGCGAGAACCGCGCGCACGAAGTCGCCCTGCCGCTGCTCCTCCTGGCTAAGCTCGCGCTTCTGGCCGGGCGCCTGCTGCTGCGAGAATCCGCCGCCGCCGCCCTGGATGGTCTCGATGCCGGCGAGGATCAGCCGCGGATCGACGCCGAGCGCCCAGGAGACCAGCCCGACGATGATCAGGCCGCCGATCCCGATGCCGCCGCCGCCGCCGGGAAAGCGGAAGCCGCCTCCGCCGCCCTCGTCGCGGACGTCGTCGACATTGTCGCTTCGCCGAAAATCATCCCAACGCATCGCACGGCTCCCGGCCCGTCCGCAGACCCTCGAGCAAGAGAGATAGCGCGCGGGACCGGCCGGAGCGAGATCACGGGCGCGGGAAGGAGGTCCAGACCGAAGAAGAGCCGCGCGCGATGGTTCAGCCGTCGAGGCTCGGACGCCGGACGGCCGAGGGACCGTGCTCGCCGAGCACCATCTGGGCGAAGATCGTCAGAAGATCGCCGTCGAGCTTCGCGCCCATTCCGGCCATGATGTCGAGCGCGGACGCATGGCTCAGCGCAGGCTTGTAGGCGCGCACCTCGACAAGCGCGGCGAAGATGTCGGCGATGGTGACGACGCGGGTGAGGTCGCTGATCTCGGCGCCCGCCAGCCCGCGGGGATAGCCGGAACCGTCGCACATCTCGTGATGACTGAGCACGACGTCGAGCGTGTCGTCGGAGAACCCGCCGGACTTGACGAGAAGGTCGTAGCCGAGCTGCGGGTGCAGCCGGATCTCGGCCTCCTCCGCCGGGTCGAGCTTGCTGGGCTTGTCGAGGACGGAGAGCGGGATCAGCGCCTTTCCGACGTCGTGGGCGAGCGACGCGCGCGCGACGCGCGCCTGGTCGGCGCGGCCCGCGCCGATGAACTGCGCGAAGCAGGTCGCGCCGCCGGCCACCAGGAGCGAGTGCCGGAAGCTGCTGCTGTGGTGCAGCTGGACGGTCGAAAGCCAGTTCCCCAAGCCTTCTTCCGCAAGCGCGTCGGCGATCAGCAACGCCGCGTCGTCAAAGGCGCTCGCGTCGAGCGACTCGCCCCGGGGGAGGCTGGCGAAGACGCTGGCGAGGACGTCCTGGCCCGCTCGCAGTCCCATCGCGAGGCGCGTGTTCTCGAAACGATCCAGAAAGCTTCCGAACTCCACCGCCATGATGTCCCGAAGGTCGGACAGCACCTCCTCGGGCTCGACCGGCCGGGGCACGATGCGGTCCGCGCCGAGCGCGAGCGCCTGCGTCCGCTCGCGGTAGTCGTCGCCCCCGACCAGGATCCATTTCGTCGAAGCCGCGATCGAGGGCCTTCGCAGCCAGCGCCGCGCGCTCGCGATGGACGGGCCGCTGGAGAGGTCGATGTCGACGAACGTGCGCGCCGGCCTTTGGGAGATCGGCTCGAGGTCGGTCACGAGCCGGGTCTCGATCGCGCCTGCCGCTCCGAGCGTCTCCGCGAGACAAGTTGCGCGATCGAGATCGTCGGTCAGGATCACGAGCCGCTCGGCGCTGTCCGGCATTCCGTCTGCCACCGCATCATTCGATCATCGCCCGACGATATGCACGGAGGTTTGAGATTTCGTCACCGCGGCCGGCGTGAGCAGCGGCCGGTCCGAAGCCTGGCCCGGCGATGAGGCCGTCGCGCTTCTTTCGACTGACGATCACGAAAGCCTTTGGCGCCGGCGTCCGTCGGGCGTAGCATCTGCGACAAAACGACCTAGGGAGGCGACCGCATGTCCTCGCAACCTCGGCTCATCGCGCTGGTCGGGCCGTTTCAGAGCGGCAAGACCGCGTTGTTCGAGGCGCTCGCGAAGCGGTGCGGCGGCGCCGGGCCAGGCGCGCGCGGGGAGCAGCGGGGCGCCGGCGACTCCGCTGCCGAGGCGCGGAGCCATGGGCCTTCGCTCGAGAGCGCCGTCGCCACGGTCGAGTATCTCGGCGACCGGTACACGTTCGTCGATTGCCCCGGCTCGGTCGAGTTCGCCTATGCCGCGAGCCTCGCGCTCCCGGCCTGCGACGCCGCGGTCGTGGTCTGCGAGCAGGACGAGCGCAAGCTGCCGCAGCTCGAACTGACGCTGCGCGAGCTCGAGGAGCTGGGGGTCCCGCACCTCCTTTTCCTCAACAAGATCGACGTCGCCTCGGTCGGCGTGCGCGAGGCGCTGGCGGCGCTTCAGACGGTCTCGCGCGCCCCCCTGCTGCTGCGACAGCTTCCGATCATGACCGACGGCCGCGCGACCGGCTTCATCGATCTCGCGCTGGAGCGCGCCTTCGTCTACCGCGACGGCGCGCCGAGCGAGACGATCGAGCTGCCGGCCTCCGAGACCGAGCACGAGAAGGAAGAGCGCTTCCACATGCTGGAGACGCTCGCCGACCACGACGACAGGTTGATGGAAGATCTCATCATGGAGGTCGAGCCGGAGCGCGCGCGGATCTTCGCCGACCTTGCGAGCGAGCTCAGGGGGAACCACGCCGTGTCCGTGCTTCTCGGCTCCGCGACCAAAGGCGCGGGCGTGACCCGGCTGCTCAAGGCGCTGCGGCACGAGGCCCCGGGCCTCGCCGAGACGCGCGCGCGCCTCGGCGTTCCGGACGACGGCCCGCCGCTGGCCTACGCCCTGAAGACGTCGCATCCCGGCTTCGGGGGAAAGATCACGACCGCCCGCGTGCTCCGCGGCGCCTTCCGCGAAGGGCAGACCGTGACGGGCGCCGGCGAAGGAGCCGGACGGGTCGCCGGCTTCGCCGCCCCGGCCGACGCCGGCGGCCAGCAGGACGGCGCGCAGGCGGGAGAGACGGTCGGCTTCCTGCGCCTCGACGAGATCGCCTCCGGCGAGGCGTTCTCGACGGAGGCGATCGTCGACGCTCCGGCCGCCCCGCAGCCGCCGTCGCCGGTCCACTCGGTCGCCTTGCATGTCCGGGACCGCAAGGACGATGTCCGCCTGTCCTCGGCGCTTTCCAAGCTGGTCGAGGAGGATCCCTCGCTCTCGGTTGAGACGCGGCCCGAACTCGGCGAGCTACGCCTCTGCGGACAGGGCGACATGCATCTCAGGGCCGCGGTCGACCGGCTCGCTTCGCGCTACCAGATCGCCGTCACGACCGAGACGCCGGGCGTCGGCTTTCAGGAGACTTTCCGCGCCGCCGCGGCCGCGCATGGCCGGCACAAGAAGCAGAGCGGCGGCCACGGCCAGTTCGGCGACGTGAAGATCGAGGTCCGGCCGCTCGAGCGCGGCGCAGGCTTTGTCTTCGAGGACAAAATCGTCGGAGGCGCGGTGCCGAGACAGTACATCCCGTCCGTCGAAGCCGGATGCCGCGCCTGGGCCGAACAGGGACCGCTCGGCTATCCCGTGGTCGATTTCGCCGTCGCGCTGGTCGATGGGGGATTTCACACCGTGGATTCCTCCGACGCCGCGTTCCAGGCGGCGGCGCGCATCGCGATGAACGAGGCCGCGGCGTCCGTCGGCACGGTCCTGCTCGAGCCGGTGCTCGCGGTGACCGTCACGGCGCCCGCCTCGGCGACGGCGGCGGTCACGCAGCTCGTCACCGGCCGGCGCGGCCAGATCCTCGGCTACGACGCGCGGCCGGGCTGGGACGGCTGGATCGCGCTCGAGGCGCTGGCGCCGGAGGCCGAAATGGACGCCTTCATCGTGCCGCTTCGCTCGGCGACCGCCGGCGTCGGTTCCTACGCGGCGCGGTTCGAGAAAATGGCCGAAGCGCCCGCGGAGGCCACGCGCGAACGACAGGCGATGCGGCGAGCCGGCTGAGCTCGGGGGGCGACACACGTCGAGCTTCACGGGAACCGTGGACGATTGCGTTTGGAGCGCGACGCTCGCCGCTCCTTCTCCCGCTTGCGGGAGAAGGTAAGGATGAGGGTGAGTGGCGCTGCGGCTCCAAGGAGAGCCCGCCCGCTTGCGAAGACCTCTTTCTGAAACGTCGGCGCTGACGCCCCTCGCCCTTACCCTCTCCCGCAAGCGGGAGAGGGGGCGGAAACGTCCCGCTCTTCCGTCGACGCGGCGGCCTTGCGACAGCCCTGCCCCCGGAAACCGAGGATTTTTAGAAGATCACGAAGACCGCTCCCGCCAGCGCGAAGCCCATGACGGAGATCAGCGTCTCGAGGACCGTCCAGGTCTTGAGCGTCGTCTTCAGGTCCATGTCGTAGAAGCGGCCGACCAGCCAGAATCCTGAATCGTTGACGTGGCTCGCGATGACCGAGCCGGCGGCGAGCGCGATGACGATGGCGGCGCGGTCGGTCCCCTCGTAGCCGGCGGCGGCGACCGCGGGCTGGACCAGGCCGGCCGCCGTGATCAGCGCGACCGTCGCCGAGCCTTGCGCGACCCGAAGCGCCGCGGCGATGACGTAAGCCGCCACGAAGACGTGCAGGCCGAGATCGTTCAGCGTGTGGCTGAGCGCCGCGCCGATGCCGCTTTCGCGCAGGACGCCGCCGAACATGCCGCCCGCGCCGGTGATCAGCGTAATGGCGCAGATCGGCCCGAGCGCGCCGTCGAGCAGCTTCTCGACCTCGATGCGGCTGCGCCCGCGTCCCGTCCCGAGCACGTAGGACCCGACGAGAACGGCCACGAGCAGCGCGATCGGCGTCGAGCCGAGGCCGCGCGCGACCTGGAACCACTGGGCCTTGCGCTCGAAGACGCCTGCGGCGGCGAGGAAGTCGAGCCCGGTGTTCACGAAGATGATCGCAAGCGGCAGCAGCAGCAGCAGGATCACCGTCGACGACTTCGGCGGGTTCGGGTCGCGCGCGGCCTGCGGCCCGCCGGCGAGGATCTCCGGGACCTTCACCTCGATGCGCTTGCCGATCCACAGCCCGAACAGATAGCTCGTGACGTACCAGGTCGGGATCGCGACCAGCAGGCCGAGCAGGGTCACGAGGCCGATGTCGGACTTGATCAGCTCGGTGGCCGCGACAGGCCCCGGATGCGGCGGCACGAAGACGTGCATCACCGAGAAGGCGCCGGCCGCCGGAATGCCGTAGCGCAGCAGCCCGCCGCCAAGGCGCTTGGCGACCGAGAAGATGATCGGCAGCATCACGACGAGGCCGGCGTCGAAGAAGATCGGGAAACCGAAGATCAGCGAGGCGACGCCGAGCGCGAGCGGCGCCCGCTTCTCGCCGAACAGTTTTATGAGGTCGTCCGCCAGCGCCTGCGCGCCGCCGGAGACCTCGACGAGCCGCCCGAGCATCGCGCCGAGACCGACCAGCAGCGCGACGGTGCCGAGCGTCTGTCCGAAGCCGTCGGTGAGCGTCTTCACCACCTTTTCTGGCGCGATGCCCGCGGCGAAGGCCGTCAGCAGGCTGACGAGGATGAGCGCGAGGAACGCGTGCATCCGGAACCGCATGATGAGGACGAGCAACGCGACGATCGCGCAGGCCGCGATCAGAAGCAGCGGTCCGGCGCCGAGCGCGGGCGTCGCGGCGGCAGGGGGCATCGTCGTCTCCTTGCGCTCTTGGGCGGCGCATCTTCCAGCTTCGGCGGACGACGGGCGCCGCCGCGGACTTGGCAGACTTGGCGGACTTAGCGCGGATGCGCCGGGCTCGCGCCGACCGGCAGCGCGCCGGGAGGCGGCGGCGTCAGGCCGAGCGCGACGAGCGCGTTCGCGACCACGGTCTCCGGATCTCCGGCGACCCCGACCTCGACGCCGTCCTCGTCCGCTTCCAGCGGCTCGAGCGCGGCGAACTGGGACGCGAGCAGCGACACCGGCATGTAATGGCCCTGGCGCCGCGCCATCCGGGTCTCGACCAGCTCCCGATCCGCGACCAGCTCCAGAAAGCGCACGCGCGGCGAGGCCTGGCGCAGCACGTCCCGGTAGCGGCGCTTGAGCGCCGAGCAGGTTATGATGGTGTCGCGCCCCGCTTCGGCCTGGGCCGAGGTCCAGTCGCGGATGGAGGCGAGCCAGGGCCAGCGATCCTCGTCCTCGAGCGGCACGCCCCTCGACATCTTGTCGATGTTGGCCTTCGGGTGGAACTCGTCGGCTTCGGCGAAGGTCCAGCCAAGCCGTTCGGCGAGTCCCTTCGCCGCCGTCGTCTTGCCGACGCCGGACGGGCCCATCACGACGATGCAGAGCCGCGAGGATCTGACCTCGGTCATCGTTCCTCCCATCGCGCCGTCCGTTCGAGCGGACCGCGTCTTCCTTTGCGCCGCTGAAACGCGGCGGAAGAGCAAGGCAACACCAGCGGGCTCCGCCGTTCAACCCTTTCGCTCGATGCGCGCGTGCAAGAGACCGACGCACCGGGCCGGCGGGCGCCAAGACGCCTTCAACCTTGGAATTAGAATCATTTAAAACAGAAACGTGAACGCTAGCCTTCTACCGGCCGGCCATCCGGCCGGCGGCCAGGGAGGCTCGCATGAGGAAACGTTCCGATCGCGAAAGTCAGAACACGGGCGTGAAGCCCGAAGCGACCGGCGCGGTCTCGCGTCGTTCGGTGATCGCAGGCGCCGCGATGATCGGCGTCGGCGGACTATGTATCGCTTCGACCCGCGCGGTCGCGCAGTCGAAGCAGAAGCAGGCCGACGTCCAGTACCAGTCGTCGCCCAAGGGCGCCGACAAGTGCGCCGGCTGCGCGATGTTCCAGGCTCCGGACGCGTGCCAGGCCGTGGAAGGACCGATCAGTCCGGAAGGCTGGTGCTCGATCTACTCGCCGAAGGCGTGACGCCGGAGCGGTCGAGATTCCGGTGAACCGCGCGGCTGCGGTCGGACGCAGCCGCGCATCGCATGGTAGGCTTCGGGTCGCCCCTCGACCCTGACTCGCCCGACCATCTCATGCCCGTTCGCCTGCTCTCCGACGTCGTCGCGAACCGCATCGCCGCCGGCGAGGTGGTCGAGCGGCCGGCCTCGGTGGTCAAGGAGCTCGCCGAAAACGCGCTCGACGCGGGCGCGCGGCGGATCGAGATCGCGCTCGACGGCGGCGGCGCCCGCCTGATCCGGGTCGTGGACGACGGCTGCGGCATGGACGCCGAAGACCTCACGCTTGCCGTGGAGCGCTTCGCGACCTCGAAGATCTCGTCGGACGACGACCTCGCCGGCGTGGCGACAATGGGTTTTCGCGGCGAGGCGCTGCCGTCGATCGGCGCGGTCTCTCGCCTTGCGATCGAAACCCGCACTGCGGACGCGCCGCATGGCTGGCGCCTGACGGTCGAGGCCGGCGCCAAGAGCGCGCCGGAGCCCGCCGCCCTGCGGAAGGGCACGCGGATCGAAGTGCGCGACCTGTTCTTCGCGACGCCCGCGCGCGCCAAGTTCCTGAAGTCGGACCGCGCCGAGGCGCAGGCCGCCGCCGACGTCGTCCGTCGCCTCGCGCTCTCGGCGCCCACGGTCGACTGGACGCTCGTCGTCGAGGACCGGACGCTGCGGTTCCCGGCCGTGGCCGACGATGACGCCGGCCGCGCCGAGCGGCTCGCGCAGGTTCTCGGCGCCGAGACGGCCGGAGCGGTCGCTCCCGTCGAGGCGCGGCGCGGTCACGCGATGGTCGCGGGCCATATCGGGCTTGCGCATCTTCATCGGGCCGGCTCGAGCGCGATCCATCTGTCGGTCAACGGCCGGCCGGTGCGCGACCGGCTGCTCGTCGGCGCGCTCAAGGCCGCCTATCAGGACGTCATGCCCCGCGACCGCTGGCCGGTGGCCGCGCTCGACATCCGCGTCGGGGCGGGCGAGGTCGACGTCAACGTCCATCCGACCAAGGCGGAGGTGCGGTTCCGCGACCCCGGCCTGATCCGCGGCCTGCTGATCTCGACCGTGCGCGCGGCGCTCGCCGACAGCGGCCCGCAGCCCTACGCCGCCGGCGGCGCCGAGATCGCGCGCTTCGTCGCCCGCGCCCCGTACCCGCATGGCGGCGTCCATGGCCCGGAGACGCAGTCGCGGCCAGGCGCGCGCTGGGGCGGCTCTTCCGGCGGGGGCTTCGCCTCGCCGGCGCAGGCCGCCTTCGCCGTCGATCTCATGGACCTGCCGCCGGCCGCGAACGTCGCCGACAACGCGGCGCTGGATGACGGGCTGGCGCGGCCGCTCGGCGCCGCCAAGGCGCATCTCCATGCGACCTATGTGCTCGCCGAGACCAGCGACGGGGTGGTGCTGGTCGACGCCCACGCCGCGCATGAGCGCCTGACCTATGAGGAGCTGAAGCGCCTGCGCGCCCGCTCCGGCGTGCCGCGCCAGGAACTGCTGGTTCCGGACGTCGTCGATCTCGACCCCGCGGACGCCGAGCGCGTCTTGGCCGCGGCGGACGACCTTCTGGCGCTCGGCCTCGCCGTCGAGCCGTTCGGGGCGGGCGCGATCCTCATTCGCGCGACGCCCGCGCCGCTCGGGCCCTGCGACGCGGCGGCGCTCGTCCGCGACCTCGCCGAGACCCTGCGCGAAAGCGTCGCCGAGAGCGCGCCGTTCGCGCGCAAGCTCGACCTGATCCTCGCGACCGTCGCCTGCCACGGCTCGGTGCGCGCCGGCCGCCGCCTCAAGCCCGACGAGATGAACGCGCTCCTGAGGGCGATCGAGGCCGAGCCCGCCGCCTCGACCTGCAACCACGGACGCCCGACCTTCGTTCGGCTGTCGGTCGGCGACCTCGAAAAGCTGTTCGGGCGGCGGTGATAGCTGCGATGTGAGGCGAAGGCGCCATTGTCGACAAACCTTCGACTGACCAGAAAGAGCCGGAAGGATGATTCTCAGGAGCGTTCCGGATGCTCGGACACCCCCTGGACGAACTGCTGCACGGTCTCGCCGCCTCCCCGGCGTCGATCATTCTGGCCGTCGCGAGCGCGGCTCTGTTCGTTTTCGGCGTCTTCCGCATCGTGCGCGCCCGGCGCGCCGGGCTGCTCCCCCTCGCCGCTATAGCCGGGTCGGTCCTGTTGGTCGCGGGCGCGCTTCTTAACAGCGCCCACGATCGCGGCGGGGTCGAGCTCGCCTCGATCCAGAGCGGCGGCGCGGCCCAGCATCGCGACAGCACAGGCGCCATCCCGGCCGGCACGGTCTACATCCAGGTGCCCGACATGGATGCGCGTTTCGCGGCCGACGGCGTGTCGAAGGCGCTGCGCGCCGCCGGCTTCAAGTCGCCGGGCATCGAGGTGGTCGCCTCGGGATCGCCGTCCCGGCCGGAGGTTCGCTACTTCAACCCGGCGGACCGGCCGGTCGCGGAACGGGTCGCCTCCATCGCCAGCTCCCAGGGCCTCAGCGGGGCCGCGGTCCGGGCGATGGCGACCTACAAGGCTCCGGCCGGCCAGGTCGAGCTCTGGTATCCTCAATAGGCGCGCAGGCGACCAGACCGGCGCAGCGGCGGGCGTCCGTCCATCCGAGGCCTGCCGCGCCGCGTAGAAGCGATTTCGAGCGGGCCCGACCTGAGATCGACGGAGCGAACATGCAGATCGACCGACGCGCCGTGCTGGTCGCCATCGGGGCGGCCGTCGCCATCGGCGGGCGCGGCCGCGCCGAAGACAAGCCCCTCGTCACCGTCTACAAGGATCCATCCTGCGACTGCTGCGACGCCTGGATCGGCCATATCGAGGGAGCCGGCTTTCCCACGAAGGTGGTCCAGACCGCAGGGATGAGCGAGCTCAAGTTCAACCTGCGGGTTCCGTATACGGTTCGGGCCTGCCACACCGCGATCGTGGCCGATTACCTCGTCGAGGGCCACGTCCCGGCCGAAGCGATCGTCAGGCTTCTCGCCGAGAAACCGGTCTTGAAGGGCGGTCTTGCGGTCCCCGGCATGCCGGTCGGCTCCCCGGGCATGGAGATGCCTGGCACGGCGCCCGAGGAATACGACGTCCTGCTGTTCGGCGATGGCGAGCCGCGGCGGTTCATGCGGTTCCGGGGCGGCGAGCGGATCTGAAGGCCGTCCGGTGCGCCACGGCCCGAGCGCATCGTTCCGGCCGAAGCTTCGCCTGCCTGGCCGACGCGCTGCAAAGGCGACGTCACCCGGCCCGGAGCACGCGGAGCTGCGTGTCGCCATAGACGCGCGTTTCGAGCGGCTCGAAGCCTTCCAGCCCGGAAATCTGCGTCTCCGCCGCTTCTTCCAATAAGATCAGCGCGCCCGGCGCCAACCAGCCGCCGTCGCGCGCGGAGGCGAGGGCCTTCTCGCCGAGCCCTTTGCCGTAGGGCGGATCGGCGAAGACGAGGTCGAACAGCCCGAGCGAATGGACCGGCCCGAGCCGCGTCGCGTCGCGCCGAAAGATCTTGGTCTGGCCGCCGAGCCCGAAGGTCTCGACGTTTTCGCGCAGGCAGGCGCGCGCCTCGGTCCCGTCGTCGACGAACAGGCAGAAGCGGGCGCCGCGCGACAGCGCCTCCAGCCCGAGCGCGCCGGTGCCCGCGAACAGGTCGAGCACGCGCGCGCCGTCGCATGGATCGCCATAGGCGTGGGCCAGCACGTTGAAGACCGCCTCGCGCAGACGGTCGCTCGTCGGGCGGATGGCGCGCGAATCCGCTGCAGGCCCCTTCAGCGCGCGGCCCTTGAACCTACCGCCGACGATCCGCACCGCCCGGCCGCCCCCTGCCTCCGCCGCCGCCCGGCCGGCCGCCGGGCTTGCCGCCTCCGGGCTTGCCGCCGCCAGGTCTGCCGCCGCCGGGCTTTCCGCCAGGTCGGCCGCCCGGCCGTCCTCCTTCAGGTCGCCCGCCTTCCGGGCGACCACCGTCGCGCCTGAAGCCGCCGGGCTTGCCTCCCGCGGGCCTCTCCGAGCGTGGCGCGCCGTCGCGGGGACGACCGCGATCGGCGTCGCCCGGCTTGCCCTCGCCGCGCGGCCTGAAGCCAGCCGGCTTGCCCTCGGCGCGATCGGGCCGATCGGCGCGGAACGGCCTTGCGCCCTCGCGCTCCGCGCCCCTTTCGCCGCGCTGCGGCCGGCCTTCGTTCGACCGCTCCCTCGGACGGCGCTCGCCGCGCGCCTCGCCCGCGCCCTCGTCGCGCTCGAAACGCGGACGCTCGCCCTCGGCGGATCTCGGCGCCCGAACTCTGGGAGGACGGACCTCGCCCGGCAGCCGCGGCGCGCGGCTCGCGTCGCCCGCAGGCTCGGACATGCGTTCGCCGGCCGGCCGCGCGCCTCGCCCGCCTTCGGAACTCCGCGGGCCCGACCTGTCGGAGGCCGGCCTGCCGCGGGGCGATCCGCCGGCGTCGCTCTTGCGACCGCCATCAGGTCGAGCGCGCTCCGGCCGGCCCTTGGCCCCGAAGCGTTCCGCTGTTCCTTTTTCGGCGCGGCGCACCCGCTTCGGCGCGGGCTCGGCGTGATCGCGCGCGATGCGCTCGACCTTGACCGCGCGGCCGCGACGGTCCGCGACGGAGCCGACGCGCTTCGTCTTCGCGGGCCGCTCGGGCTCGCCTCCGGAGGGCGCAGCCGGGGCCGGCATGTCGCGCGGCCGGGCGATCGGCGCCTTGCGGCCGACGCGCTGGGACGGATCGGCGAGGCGCGCGCGCACACGACCCTCGACCGAGGTGCGCGCCCCGCCGCGGCCGCCGGTGACGCGCGGGGCGTCCTCGCCGAGGCTCGTCGCCGGACCTTCGAAATCGCAGCCGGCCTCCTCGGCGAGCCGCTTGCCGAGCTGTTCCTGGAGCGTGCGGCCGCGCACCTCCTCGACCGCGCCCTCGGGCAGCGAGCCAAGCTGGAACGGCCCGAAGGAGATGCGGATCAGCCGGTTGACCGCGAGCCCGAGATGTTCGGCGACGCGCTTGACCTCGCGGTTCTTGCCTTCGCGCAGGCCGAAGCGGAGCCAGACATTGTCGGCCTGCTGCCGCTCGATCTCGGCGTCGATCGCGCCATAGGCGAAGCCGTCGATCTCGACGCCGTCCTTCAGCGCGGCGAGCGCCTCCGGCGTCGTCCGGCCGAAGGCGCGCACCCGGTAGCGCCGCAGCCACCCGGTGTCCGGCAGCTCGAGCACGCGCGCGAGGCCGCCGTCATTGGTCAGCAGCAGCAGGCCTTCGGTGTTGATGTCGAGCCGGCCGATCGTCATGACCCGCGGCATGCCCTTCGGCAGGATCGAAAAGACCGTCTCGCGGCCTTCCGGGTCGTGGGTGGTCGTCACGTAGCCGCGCGGCTTGTGATAGAGCCAGAGTCGGGTGCGCTCGCGCGCCGGCAGCGGCTTGCCGTCGACCTCGATCCGGTCGCTCGGCACCACGTTGGTTCCCGCCTCGGTGACGGTCGCGCCGTTGACGGAGACCCGGCCGGCCTCGATCCACGCCTCGGCCTCGCGCCTGGAGCCGAGGCCGGCGCGCGCGATGGTCTTGGCGAGACGCTCGCCCGGGCGCTTTCCGGCGCCTTCGGCCGCCGCATGCCCCTCGGGCGCGTCGGGATGTTCTGGTTCGTCGGTCATGATCGGCCGCGAGTAGCATGAGGAACGCCGGTTGACGAGCGCGGATCAGCCCTCGCCGATGGAGATCGCTCTCGCCGAGGCGCGCGCCGCGGCCGAACGCGGCGAGGTGCCGGTCGGCGCGGCGGTGCTGCGGGACGGCGTCGTCCTCGCCGCGGACGGCAACCGCACGCGCGAGCGCAACGATCCGACCGCCCATGCCGAGATGCTCGTGATCCGGGCCGCCTGCGAGACGATCGGGTCGGAGCGGCTGATCGGCTGCGACCTCTGGGTCACGCTCGAACCCTGCCCGATGTGCGCCACCGCGATGTCCTTCGCCCGCATCCGCCGGCTCTATTTCGGGGCGGAGGATCCGAAGGGCGGCGGCGTGGTCTCCGGCGCGCGGCTGTTCGACCAGCCGACCTGCCACCACGCGCCGGACGTTTATCCCGGATTTCGCGAGCGTGAAGCGGCCGAGATGCTCAGGGCCTTCTTTCGCGAGCGGCGCCACACCACATGACCTTTCGAACCAAAGCGGGGCCTCGACGTTCCCGCTTGTGAGGCCTGCGCGGTGCGGGCCGATGGGGCCGACCCCCTTCGTGAGGTGACCTCTCCATGGACGTCCTGCGCATCCTGATCGCGATCCTGCTGCCGCCGCTCGGCGTGTTCCTGCAGGTCGGCATCGGCCTGCACTTCTGGCTGAACATCCTGCTGACGCTGCTCGGCTACATCCCGGGCATCATCCACGCCATCTGGGTGATCGTGAAGAAATGACCGCCCGCGCCGCCACCGGCTTCGCCGGCCGCATGCCGCCCCGCGACGGGCTGAAGCCCGGCCACGCCGAGACGCTGGACCATCTCGACCGTCTCGCGACGCTGCTCGACTCCCAGTGGCGCATCCCGATGACGAACTGGCGCTTCGGCGTCGACTCCCTGGCCGGAATCGTCCCGGTCGCGGGCGGGCTGTCGACCGCGATCGTCTCGGCCTACATGATCAAGCGCGCCCACGAGATGGGGGCGCCCTCGCATGTCCTCGCCAAGATGGTCGGCAATGTCGCCTTCGACACGGTGGTCGGCTCGATCCCCGTCGCCGGCGCGATCTTCGACTTCGCCTTCAAGGCGAACCGGCGCAATATCCGCCTGCTGCGGAAGCACTTCGAGGGGCGGTAGCGCCCTCGGCTTCCGCGACGCCGCGAGCGGGCGTAGGCTGTCTCCAGTGGAGAAAGCCGATGAACGTGCCGATCGATCCGCGCTGGAAGGAGCTCGTCGACGAACTCGTCGGGGAGGGTCGATACGCATCGGCGGACGAGGTCGTGAGCGAGGGCCTGCGCCTCGTCGAGGAGCGCGAGAACAAGCGCAAGGCCTTGCGCGACCATTTGAACGCCGCGGTCGAGCGCGGCGGGTCGCATACGGACGAAGAAGTCATTGCGTCCGTCGAACGGGCGCTCGATGACTGGGAAGCGAGCAGGCGTAAGCGCGCGTGACGCGGCGCCTCCGTTTATCGGACCAAGCCGAGCACTCACTTCGATCCATCGCCATCGCGATCGCCGAAGCCGCCGGAGATCGCGCGACGGCGTCCCGCTTTGCCGAGCGACTGCGCGAAAAGTGTGTGACGCTCGCCGCTCTGCCGGGTGCGAGCGGTAGGGCTCGACCGGAGCTCGGCGCAGATTTTCGAAGTTACGTCTTCAAGAACCATGTCATCTTCTTCCGATACGTCGACGACGCGTTTGAGATCGTGGACATCGTAGACGGCCGGCGCGACATCGACGCCTATTTTTCCACCGACTGACCGCCCGCCGCCCGGTCATCTTCCGAAAAACTCGAGCAGCGCCTTCGCGGTCTCCTCCGGCGCCTCCTCCGGGAGGAAATGACCGCAGGGAAGCGCGTGGCCCTCGACGCTTTCCGCCCATTGCCCCCATACGTCGAGCGGGCTCGTCCCCTTCGCCGGGAAGCCGCCGTCGCCCCAGAGCGCGAGCAGCGGCGCGACGATCATTCGCCCGGCGTCGAGATCCGCCTGGTCGTGCTCGCGGTCGACGGTCGCGCCGGCGCGGTAGTCGGCGAGCGTGGCGGCGATGCGCTTCGGCTCGCGGAAGAAGTCGCGATAGTGAAGCAGCGCGCGCTCATCGAAGGCCGAAAGGTCCTTCGCCGCCGTCCAGCTCGCCAGCGTCCAGTCGATGAAGAAGACCGGATCGGCGCCGATCAGCCGTTCGGGCAGCGGCGCGGGCTGGGCGAAGAACGGCCAGTGATAGGCCTTGAGCGCCATGCCGGCGTCCATCGTCGCCCACATGCGATGGGTCGGCACAATGTCGAGCACGGCGATCTTCTCGACCAGCTCCGGCCGGTCGAGCGCCAGCCGGTAGGCGACGCGCCCGCCGCGGTCGTGGCCGGCGACCATGAAGCGGTCATGTCCGAGCTTCGCCATCAGCGCCGCGACGTCCTCCGCCATAGCGCGCTTCGAATAGGCGAGGCCGTCGGGGGTCAGCGGCGGGATCGAGGAGCGGCCATAGCCGCGCAAATCCGGGATCACCAGCGTGAGCTTCTCGGCGAGCGCCGGCGCGACCTTGTGCCAGCAGGCGTGGGTCTGCGGATAGCCGTGCAGCAGCACGACCGGCGGACCCTCGCCGCCGACGCGGACGAACAGCTCGGCCCTGCCGACCAAGACGCTTGTCTCGTCGAAGCCGGGAAACAGGTCAGGCAGCGGCCCGACGACATCCCCAAGGTAAGTTTCGCTCATCCGAACAGATCCTCCTGCGCGGCCGGCGCCGGCTTCGGCCGCGCAGGCCGTTTTTCCGGCGCCTGCTGCGCGCCGCCGGCGGTCGCGGCGACCTCGCCGTCGGCGAAGCGCAGGGAAAGCGCCGCGCCCGGCGTCACGGCGGCGGCGCGCGAGACGAGATGGCCGTCCGGCCCCGTCACGAGCGCGTAGCCGCGCTCCAGCACGCCCTGGTGGCTCAGATTGCGCAGCAGCTTCCACGTGGTCTCCAGGCGCTCGCGCCGCCGCTCGGCGGCGAAGCCGAAGGCGCGCGCGGCGCGGGGGCTAAGCGCCGCGAGCTTCTCGCGTTCCAGCGCGACTCGGCGCGCGAGGGCGACCGGAGACAGCTTCGCCGCCGCCGCCGCGAAGCGGGCGTGATGGCGCCCGGCGTTGGTCGCGAGCGCCGGCGCGAGGCGCGCGGCGGCGTGGTCGAGCCGCTGGCGCGGGATCTGGAGCAGCGTCTCCAGCGAGGGCAGCGCGCGCGAGGCCGAGCGCAGCTCGACGCGGCGGTTCTCGATCGTCCGCGCCATGCAGGCGCGCAGCCGCGCTCCCCTGTCCTCGACGGCGGCGACCAGTTCCGCACGCACCGGCACCGCCATCTCGGCCGCGGCGGTCGGGGTCGGCGCGCGGCGGTCGGAGGCGAAGTCGATCAGCGTGGTGTCGGTCTCGTGCCCGACGGCGGAGATCAACGGGATCATGCTTTCCGCCGCCGCGCGGACCACGATCTCCTCGTTGAAGCCCCACAGGTCTTCGAGACTGCCGCCGCCGCGCGCGACGATCAGCACGGCGGGCCGCGGAATGTCCCCGTCGGCGGCGAGCTCGTTGAAGCCGCGGATGGCGGCCGCGACCTCCGCCGCCGCCGTCTCGCCCTGCACCCGCACCGGCCAGACCACCACGCGACGCGGAAAGCGGTCGGAGAGGCGATGCAGGATGTCCCGAATCACCGCGCCTGTCGGCGAGGTGATGACGCCGACCGTCTCCGGCAGGAACGGCAGCGGGCGCTTGCGGCCCTCGTCGAACAGGCCCTCGGCCGCGAGCCGCTTGCGGCGCTCCTCCAGCTGAGCTAGCAGCGCGCCGACGCCGGCCGGCTCCAGCACGTCGACCACGATCTGGTAGGCGGATTTTCCGGGATAGGTCGTAAGGCGGCCAGTTGCGACGACCTCCATGCCCTCTTCCGGGCGGAACTTCAGCTTCTGGAAGGTCCCGCGCCAGACGACGGCGTCGATCTTCGCGCCCTCGTCCTTGAGCGCGAAATAGGCGTGGCCGGAGGAATGCGGGCCGCGATAGCCAGAGATCTCGCCGCGCACGCGCACATAGCCGAAACGGTCCTCGACGACGCGCTTCAGCGACTGGCTGAGCTCGGAGACCGAGATTTCCGGGGCGTTGGACAGCGTGTCGTCGGGGGCGGCCATCGGGTCTGATCGCGGTGTGACTGCGGCCGACGTTCATACGCCGGCTGATCCGCCGAAGCGACCGCCGGAGGCGCGTTTGAACTGCTTGCGCCGAGACTCTCGACGCTCCGCCCGCTGGCGACACGCCGGAGATGAGATCGAGGCCGCCCGGTTCGCGGCGCCCGAGGTTCGCGTGGAGGTCGGAGCTGCGGTGAGACGGGTGAACGCCGACGGCGCCGCCCACAACGTCATTTTCGCCGCGACCCCATTGAGGGCGTCGCCGACGCCTAAGGTCGAACGCTGAATGAGGGCGACGCCTGCGTGGTGAAGTTCGCTCAAGCCGGCGCGTGCGGCAACATCGACGGGCGTTATTCGACGATGAAGGGTGACGTCATCATCGAATGATTATCATCACACAACATATCTCTCACATCTTTTTGAAAGAGACGAATTTTAGACTGATCAAATCATCGACATTCGGCTGCGGATCTGTTGATCCGAGCCTCCTGTCGGCTTAGGGACGGCCGCGAACCGCCGTTTCGGCGGACAGGAGAAGAAAACATGCGATCTGCCGCCTGGACCCGTCATCCGTTCGACCGCAGGGCCTTCCTCGTCGCCTCCACCGCGATCGTCGCGGGCGCGGCCCTCGCGCCCAAACGCGCCATGGCTGAGGAGCCGGTGGAGATCGACCCGACCGGCGCCGGCGGCGGAACGGAAGTCCCGATCGAGAGCATGGCGTTCCAGACGCCCGAGGTGAAGTGCAAGGTCGGCGACACCGTCACCTGGGTGAACAAGGACGGCATCGCGCACAACGTCCACTTCCGCCAGGGCCCGATGAAGGGCAATCCGAAAGCCCAGGGCAAGATGCTCAACACCGGCGACAAGTACTCTGTGAAGTTCCTGCAGGCCGGCGACTACTCCTATGTCTGCACCCCGCATCCGATGATGAAGGGCAAGGTGATCGTCGAGGCCTGACGGTCCGCGCGCGTCGGACCGCGGTTTCGCCGTCGGCGAAAGGCCGCTAGAACGGCGCGCGTCCTCATCCATCGGGCTTCGACCGCATGATTGTCCTCCTCGTCGGCTCCGGCGGCCGCGAGCACGCCCTCGCCGCCGCGCTCTCGAAAAGCGCGCGGCTGTCGCGCCTGATCGCCGCCCCGGGCAATCCCGGGATTGCGAAGCATGCGGAATGTCGGCCGGTCGCGGTCGACGACATCCAAGGACTCGTCAGGCTCGCGGCCGACGAAAAGGCGGATCTCGTCGTCGTCGGCCCCGAGGCCCCGCTCGTCGCGGGCCTCGCCGACCGACTATCCGAGGCCGGGATCAAGGTTTTCGGGCCGAGCGCCGCCGCCGCGCGGCTCGAAGGCTCCAAGGCCTTCACAAAGGCGCTCTGCGCCCGCCACGACATCCCCACCGCGGGCTTCCGCCACTGTCGCTCGAAGGACGAGGCGCGCGCGGCGATCGACGCTTTCGGCGCGCCGGTGGTCGTCAAGGCCGACGGACTCGCCGCCGGCAAGGGCGTGACCGTCGCCGAGGACCTCGATCAGGCCTATGAGGCGGTCGAGGCCATCTTCGCGGCGCCGGGCGCCGAGGCGGTCGTCGAGGAGTTCATGGAAGGCGAGGAGGCGAGCCTGTTCGCCCTCGTCGACGGAACGACGGCGCTGCCTTTCGGCGACGCGCAGGACCACAAACGTGTCTTCGACGGCGACAAGGGACCGAACACCGGCGGCATGGGCGCCTATTCGCCCGCGCCCGTGCTGAGCCCGGCGCTGGCCGAGCAGGCCATGGCCGAGATCGTCCGGCCGACGGTGAAGGCGATGGCCGAGGACGGCTGGCCCTTCGTCGGCTTTCTCTATGCGGGCCTCATGCTGACCTCCGATGGGCCGAAGCTCGTCGAGTACAATGTCCGCTTCGGCGATCCCGAGGCCGAGGTCGTGCTGCCCCGGCTCGAGAGCGACTTCCTCGACCTCCTGCTGGCGGCGGTCGACGGCCGCCTCGATGGCGTCGAGCCGGCCTTCTCCGACCGCACCGCGCTCACCGTCGTGCTCGCGACGAAGGGCTATCCCGGAGACTACGACAGGGGCTCGGAGATCCGCGGCGTGGAGGCGGCGGAGGCGCGTGACGGCGTCACGGTCTTCCATGCGGGCACGAAGCGCGACGGCGAGCGGTTGCTCGCGAATGGCGGCCGCGTCCTCGCGGTCACCGCGCTCGGCGCCGACGCGGCGGAGGCGCAGGTCAACGCCTATGCGGCGGTCGACCTGATCGACTGGCCGGAGGGCTTTTGCCGGCGCGACATCGGCTGGCGGGCGGCGGCGCAGGCCGAAGAGGCGTAAGATCACGTTCCAGCCGCGTCGACCACGGCGAGCGGAGCGATCCGATGACGAGCCGCGCGGAACAGGCCGATCCCTTCCTCGCCGCGCGTCGCGCGATGGCCGAACTTGTCCGCGCGCGCGGCGTGCGAGACCCTCTGGTGCTGGACGCGATGGGCCGCGTCCCCCGCGAGCGCTTTGTCAGCCCAAGCCTCGCTGGCCGCGCCTATGACGATGGTCCGCTTCCGATCGGCGGCGGCCAGACCATCTCCCAGCCCTACGTCGTCGCGCTGATGGCCGAGGCCGCGCGACTGACGCCGGCGTCGCGCGTGCTGGAGGTCGGCGGCGGCTGCGGCTACGCCGCCGCGGTCTATGCGGCGATCGCCTCGGAAGTCGTCTCGATCGAGCAGGACGCCGCGCTGGCGGCCGGGGCCGCCGGCCGCCTCGCCGCGCTCGGTTTCGCCAATGTGACGGTGGCGCATGGCGACGGCGCGGCCGGCTGGCCGGAAAAGGCGCCGTTCGACGCCATCCTCGTGGCCGCGGCGGCCATCGAGCCGCCGCCGGCGCTGCTCGACCAGCTCGCGGATGGCGGTCGCCTGGTGATCCCGGTCGGTCCGGAATGGGGCCGGCAGGAACTCCTCAGGGTCAAGCGCGAGAACGGCTCCTTCCGCAAGGAGCCGCTCGGCGGCGTGCGCTTCGTGCCGCTGCTGTAAGGCGAGGTTTTAGACCTTACCGTCGAGGCCCATCTGGTAGTACTTGTGGACGATCTTGTCCTGGTTCTCGAGCAGCCAGTCGATCGAGGGCTCGGCGGCCATCGCCTTGCGGATCGCCTCCAGCATGCCCTTGCGGTGGATGTCGAACAGCACCTTGTGGTCGAGGTTCTCGACGTCGACGATCGTCGGCGCAAGCCAGACCGAGCAGATGATGCCGAGGTCGTTCGCCTTGTCCTTCGGGATGTAGCCGGCGCGCACCGCGTCGAGCACGCCGTTGGCGATCGCGAACTGCACGGTGCCCATCAGGATGTTGGTGTAGCGCGGATTGTCGACGGTCACCTTGGAGACGCACAGCGTCACCGGGCGCACCATGACGTCGGTGTTGAGCAGCGCGAACACGCGGGTGTGGCCCTTCACCTGGTCGCCGGTCAGCGTCGCGAGCGCCGTCCCGACCGGACCGTCCAGTTCGCCGATGACGACTTCAGGCTCGGCGGCGGTGCCGGGAGGGCCGCCGGCGACGAGCGCTTCGCCGGCGCGCAGCACGATGCGGTTGGACATGGAATGCTCCTGCTGAATGCGATCGCTGTGAGCAGCGATCTATGACGGGCGGCCGGCCGGACGACTTGTCGTCACCAGACCAGTTTTGGCATGACGGCGACAGGCTCGTAGCCGTGCTCCGAGAACAGCGCCGCGAGCTTTTCCGGATCGGGCGATCCTCGGCCGAGCTCCTCGCCATGGATGCCGTCGGCGACGAAGACGCAGTCGATTCCCGCGGCGGTCGCTCCGGCGAGGTCGGTGCGCACGGCGTCGCCGATCGCGATGACGCGGCTGCGCTCGAGCTCGCGGCCGGCGATCTCGGCCGCGAGGCGGATCGCGGCGTCGTAGATCGGCGGGTGCGGTTTGCCGGCCCACAGGGTCTCGCCGCCGGCCTTCTCGTAGAGGTCGGCGATGGCGCCCGCGCACCAGATCGTCCTGTCGCCCACCTGCACGACGAGATCCGGATTGGCGCAGACGAGCGCCATGCCGCGGCTTTTCAGCTCCGCCAGCCGTTCGGAATAATCCTCCGGCGTCTCCGTCTCCTCGTCGACCAGCCCCGTCACGACGGCGATCTCGGCCTCCTCCGGCGCCACCCTCTCAAGCTTCTCGTCCCCCAGCAGCGGAAGGTCGCGGGACGGTCCGATGTGGTGGACGCGCGCGACGCGCCGGTCGGCGAGCATGCGGAGGGCGACGTCGCCCGAGGTGATGATCCCGTCCCAGGCCGAGCGCGGGACCCCCTTCTCGTCGAGGCTCGTCACGACCCATTCGGACGGGCGCGGGGCGTTCGACACCAGCACGACCACGCCGCCGGCCGCGCGGAAGCGCGTCAGCGCGTCGGCGGCGTCGAGATGGGCGTTCAGGCCGTCGTGGAGGACGCCCCAGACGTCGCAGAGGGCGACGTCGTAATTCGGGGCGAGCGGTTCGAAGCGCGCGAAGGCCGGGACTTCGCCGTCCGGTGAAGGATCGGTCTGCATGGGCACCGGCTAAGCGGGCCAAGGCCCCCGCGTCAAGCCGCCGGGACGTCGCGTCAGCGGGCGCCGACCGCCCTCGGAACGAGCCGGGTCGCGGCCGCAGGCCGCGCGGACGGCGCCTCGTCGGGCGCGGCGGGCCTCACCGGCCGCGGCACGCCGAACAGCGCGCCCTGCGACAGCCGCACGTCCATGTCGAGCAGTTCGGGCACGGTGCGCTCCTCCTCGACATGGGTGGCGATAAGCTCGACGTCGTATCTCGACAGGAGGCTCGCGAGGTCTGCCGGATGGATCGCGGCGCCGCGGGCGGCCTCGGGATCGAGCAGCCGCTCCGCCGCGACCTTCACGAAGCGCACGCCCCGCCGCGACAGGTCGCGCGGGTCGAGCCGCAGATCCTCGACGCCGTCCATCGAGAAGCGCACGCCCTGCCCGCGGAGCCGGTCGAGCAGCGCGGCCGCCTCGGCTCCGAGGCGGCCGAACGCGGCCTGCGTCAGCTCCAGCACGATGGTCCGCGCGAGTTCGGCCCGGCCTTCGAAGGGCGCCGCAAGCGCCGCCCTTCCCTCCGGGCCCGCGAGCGTCTCCGCCGCGACGTTGACGAACACCGCGCCGGCGCCTTTGGCGGCGAGCCGCCGCGCCACCGGCGCGCAGGCGTTCAGCATCAGGCGGTCGATGTCGGCGATACGTCCACGCGCGGCGGCGACCGGCGTGAAGTGCGCGGCGGCGAGGACGCCCGTCGGCTCCGATATCCGCGCCAGCGCCTCGTAATGCGCCACCCGCCGGCCCGGCAGCGAAACGATCGGCTGGAGATGCGGCTCGACCCTCCCCGTGGCGAGCGCCGCTTCGAGCCGCGCGCCGACGTCGTCCGTCGGAACGGGGCCCGGCGTCGACAGCGCGTCGACGGGATCGAAGGCCTCGGGAACGGCGACGACGCGCGGCGCCGCGAGCGGCGCGGGGGCCGCGGCGGGAGGCTCCGGCGCGGCGCGGGGCTGGAAAGCCGCCATGGCCGGCGCCGCGGCGGCCGACCTCAGCTTGCCGATCTCAACGTCCTGTGCGGCGAGCTCCTTGGCGATGGTGTTCACAAGGCCGCCGAGCGCGGCGATCTCCTCCACCATCGGCCTGGTGGCGGCGCGCGCGCGCTCGCTTGACGCGCCGTCGAGCGTGGTGAGCCGCGCCTCGAGCGTCTCGATCCGGCTCTGCAGCTGTGTGACGACGCGGTCGAGGTCTTCGAGGCGTTCGCTGTCCTGCGGCGCGGCGCGGCTGAAGGCGAGCTGGATCACCGTCATAGCTATGAGGGCGCCGAAGGCCGCCAGCAGCGCCTGCGGCAGCGAGAGCCCGAACCCAAAAGCCGCGATCACAGCGACGCAGCCCGCCGTCACCGCCATTGCGGCGGCCACGAAGATCGCGGCAGGCTTCGACATCAAACGGGCGTCCAAAATCGCATTGAAGCGAAGAGGATCATCGCTGATTCGTCCGCGCGCGCCTATTGTCGGGCGCTGGTCCGGCCGTTCCCGCACACCTTTCATTTACCCTGTTGCGCGACTTTCGATCCTGCGCCGGGACCTCCGCGGGCCCTGGCGCGCACCGATCCGCCGGGGACAGCCAGTTCATGCCGCAACCGCTGACGACGGACGCCCCCGGCCTGTCGCCGCGCGCCCGCACGCGGGTTCTGCTGGTCGAGGGCGACGCGGCGTCCGCGCGCGTCGCGACCTGCGCGATCGCGACCGCCGGCGGCGAGGTCGTGGCGACGCTGACGCCGGAGAACGCCGAGGCGGCGCCGGGCGGCCTCGATGTCGCGATCGTCGATCTGCCGGGCAAGGCCGCGCTTTCCACGGTCGACCGGCTGGTGGCGCGGGGACTGACGGTCGTCGCGACGAGCGGCGCCGGCTCGGTCGCGCTCGCCGTCGAGGCCATGCGGCGCGGGGCGGTCGACTTCATCCTGAAACCCTATACGCCGGAGGCGCTCGCGCGCCGTCTCCTCCCGCGCTTCGCGGAGGTCGACGCGCCCCGAGAACAGCCGCTCCCCGCCGGGCCGGCTTCGACGCCCTCCGGCCCCGACTTCGCGGCCTTCGTCGGAACGTCGCCGGCGATGCGCAAGGTCTATGCGGAGATCGAGCGCATCGCGCCGTCCCGCGCGCCGGTCTTCGTCACCGGAGAAAGCGGCACCGGCAAGGAGCTCTGCGCCGAGGCGATCCATGCGCGTTCCGGCCGCGCCGCAAAGCCCTTCGTCGCGCTGAACTGCGGCGCGATCCCGCGCGAGCTCATGGAGTCGGAGGTTTTCGGCCATGTCCGCGGCGCCTTCACCGGCGCGACCGAGGACCGCGCCGGCGCCGTCGAGGCGGCGCAGGGCGGCACGCTGTTCCTCGACGAGATCGGCGAGATGGAGCTCGCCCTTCAGGCCAAGCTGCTGCGCGTGCTCCAGACCGGCGAGTTCCGCCGCGTGGGCGAGGTCCGGGCGCGGCAGTCGGACGTCCGGATCGTTTGCGCCACCCATCGCGACCCGCAGGCCGAGGTCGCGGCCGGGCGGTTCCGGCAGGACCTGTTCTATCGCCTGCACGTGCTGCCGCTCGCCCTTCCGCCGCTGCGCGAGCGCGGATCGGACGTCGCGGCGCTGGCCGAGACGTTCCTTGCGCGCTTCTCGGCAGAGGAAGGCCGCGGCTTCCGGCGCATCGCGCCGGACGCGATGGATCTGCTTGTCGCCTATGACTGGCCGGGCAACGTCCGCGAGCTCCAGAACGTCCTGCGCCGCGCCGTCGTGCTCGGCGATGGCCCCGAGCTGACGCGGGAGATGCTGCCCGTCGAGATAACGCTCCGGCGCCCGGCCGCCGGTTTTGCGCCGTTCTGCGAGACCGACGGGATCGAGCCGTTCTGGATCACAGAGCGCCGCGTGATCGAGCGTGCGGTCGCCGCGTTCGGGGGCAACACCGCGAAAGCCGCCGCCGCGCTCGAGATCAGCCCCTCGACCATCTACCGCAAGCGCGAGCGCTGGGCCGAGGCCGCGAAGGCCTGAGACCGATCCTCACACCACGATGAAGTCGTCGGCGTCGATCGCCGCCTTGTTGTCGAGGATCGCGAACAGCGACCTTGCGCCCGGGCTGGACCCGTCCGGGTCGTAGAACAGGCGTCCGGTCGCGCGGTCGTAGATGACGCGGTCGTCCGCGTCGGCGGCGCCGAGCGAGAGGTCCTTGAAAGCCGACTGCGCCAGCTCTCCGAGGTCGATGCGCGGGAAGAACCGCGACAACAGCTCGATCTTGTCCATGCCGACGACGAAGTCCGCGATATGGTCGGCGTTGGCGGCGCCGGGCGCCGCCGTGAAGCGGAAGACGTCCTCGCCACCCCCGCCAGAAAGCCTGTCGTTGCCGGCGCCGCCGTCGAGCCGGTTGGCGGAATGATTGCCCGTGATCACGCTCGCGAGCCTGTTTCCAGTCCCGTCGATCGCGCCCCCGCCCACCAGCGAGAGATTGTCGGCGTAGCTGCCGGCGAGGCTGAAGCTCACGGTGCTGATGACACGGTCGACGCCGCCGCCGGCCGGGTCGATCACGACGTCGCCCGGATCGTTGACGTAGTACGTGTCGTCGCCGCTGCGGCCGTTCATCGTGTCTGCGCGATGGCCGCCGTCGAGCACGTTCGCCGCCGCGTTGCCGATCAGGACATTCGCCAGAGCGTTGCCCGTCGCGTTGATCGCCGCGTCGCCGGTGAGCGTCAGGTTCTCGATATAGCCGCCCGTCAGGCCGAAGCTGACGGAGCTCTTGACGAGGTCCGTTCCGCCGCCGTTCGCCTCGCTGACGACGTCGCCGGCGTCGTCGACATTGAACACGTCGTCGCCGGCGCCGCCCTCCATGCTGTCGGCCCCGGCGCCGCCATAGATGCTGTCGGCGCCCGCGCCGCCGCGGATGGTGTCGGCGGCCCCGCCGCCGGAGAGGAAGTCCGCGCCGCCCGCGCCCGTCATCGAGTCGCGGAGTTCGTCCCCGACGATGTGGTCGTCGGCGCCGTCGCCCACGGAGCTGCGCACGAAGGACAGGATCGAGGCCTTGACGTCCTCGTAGTCGGGAAGCTCGGGATTTTCGTACAGATAGCCGTAGTGCGAATAGCCGAAGGCGAACGAACCGCCGCGCAGGGCCGAGACGGATGGTTGCTGCTCGACTCCCATCCAGTCGTTAGCGAGGTCGATCGGCCCCTTCACCAGGTTTCCGGCCTGATCGTAAAGAGCGGCGAGGATGTCGTCGCTTCGAAACTCATCCGTGGGATTTCCCTCGTCGTCGGGCGGACCGGGCTCCGACGACAACGCCTGCCACGACACCAGAACGTAGCCGTTGTCCAGCACCGTGACGTCCGGATTGAACTCCTTCGTATCGACCCGTCCGTCGATGTGGATCACCGAACCGGGCGTCTGGTTGGCCGCGTCGCCGTCGAACAGCCGCAGCGTGACGTCTTCGCCGTACTCGTTCTGCTCGCCAGTCTCGAGAGTGACGGCGAAGCCGCCGTCGGCGAGGGCGGCGACGGAGCCGAGGTGCGCGTCCTGCTGACCGCTCGCCAGCACGACGTCGGCGACGCGGATTGTCCCGTCGGCGTTGAAGACCGTCGCCCGAAGCGTCGCGCTTCCCGCAGTGGCCTGATCGCTCCAGTACGACACCACATATCCGCCGTCGCTCAGCGCCGTGGCGTCGAATATGCCCGTGTCCGTGAGACCCGCGCCGATCTGGACCGGCGCGCCGGCTTCGCCGCCCGCGGCGTCGTAGCGCTGGACGAACAGCGCGTCGGAAGCCTTGTAGGCCGTGGCGAAGCCGCCGGCCTGCAGCTCCGCGATCGAGCCGCCCGCAAGGCTCAGCCCGTTCGGATCACCGACCGCCGTGCCGGTCTCGGTGAAGATGTAGGCGCGCGAGCCGTCGGCGTCCGCTCCCGAAACGAGCACGTTTCCATTGGAGAGCTGCGTCAGCTCTTGGAACCCATAATCAAAATCGACGTCCACTTCGACGATACCGTCGAACTTTTCATCGTAGAATATCAGATGATCCCCGGACGACTCTTCATATGCTAGAGCCAGCCCGCCGTTGTCGAGCGCGAGAACGGTTGTTCCGTACTCGGGACCGGCTGTATTGACGCCGGTCGGAACTATGTCTTCTTCGATAGTCTGCAGAGAATAGGTTGTCGTCACAGCCATCACGACCTCCATGCGATCAATGCGCAGGAACTCCGACGCGATCGGCCGGGGCGGCCGATGTTCAACCCATGTTGACAAGGCGCGGACTTCGCCGCGTTCGGTCATGCCTTCCGGCGCACCGTGGGAGGCTGGCGCGCAGCCTACAACTTGAGCTGGAAGTAGCAAGTAGCTCGCCGCTTGAAATCGTCAGGCATTCTGAACGTACTATAGGCAAGTGTTCATTCGGCGAGACCTCTGATCCGGCGGCGTCTGATTCGATCAATCTGTTGTTGATCTGACTTCGGTTTTCCTCGCTCGCTTCGACGATCCTGGCGATACAAGAATACCCTGCACGAGCTCGCTGCGGCGCCGCTGCGATATTCGAGGCCCGCCCGAACGTGCTCTCTCCCCCTTCGCGCAGGACTGCTGCGCCGAACTTGACGGCTCCGCCGCATTCCGGTCAGCGTCCGCCGGCTTTTCCGGAAGGAGCCGAATGGCGGACAGATACGATCTCGCAGTGGTCGGCGCCGGCGTCATGGGGCTTGCGCATGCGCTCGCCGCGGCGCGGGGCGGCCGCCGCGTCGTGGTGATCGAGCGCGAGGCGCGCGCGGTCGGCGCGTCGCTGCGCATGGCCGGACTGATCACCGTGGCCGGGCATTCGGCGGGCGCCTCGTGGCGGCGCGCCAAGCGCTCGCGCGAGATCTGGGCCGACGTCTGCGCCAAGGCCGGGGTCCGGATCGAGCATGAGGGCCTCGCCGTCGTCGCGCGCCGCGCCGAGGCCGCGATCGCGCTGGAGGCGTTCGTCGCGACCGAGAGCGGCGCGGGCTGCGCCTTCTACCGGCCCGACGACGCGCATGCGCTGTTCCCGCACTTCAAGGGCGACATCGCCGGCGTGTTCTGGAGCCCCGACGAGATCCGCGTCGAGCCGCGCGCCGCGCTGCCGAGGATTTCCGCCTGGCTCGCCGACGCCCACGACGTCGCCTTCCGCTGGGAGACGGCCGTCACCGCGATCGAGGACGGTCTGGTGCGGACGTCGCGCGGCGCGATCGCGGCGGAGGCCGTCGTCGTCTGTCCCGGCGACGACTTCCGCTCGCTCTGCGCCGAGGCGCTCGTCGGCGCAGGGCTGACACGCGCCAAGTCGCAGATGCTGCGGGTGCGCTGCGAGGACGGGTTCGAGCTGCCGGGCGCGGTGGCGAGCGACCTCGCCATTCCGCGCCTGCCGGCCTTCGACGGGCTCGACGGCGCGGACGCGCTCAGGGCCCGGCTGGAGGCCGAGCAGCCCGACCATCTCCGGCAGGGCGTCTCGATGCTCGCCTCGCAGTCCGCCGACGGGTCGGTGGCGCTGTGGGGCAGCCGCCAGATCGAGGCGACGCCGGACCCGTTCCAGAGCGAGGCGATCGACGAGCTCATCCTCGAAGAGTTCGAGGCGGTGTTCGGCAAGCGACCAAAGGAGGTGCTGGCGCGCTGGACCGGCGTCTACGCCTTCTCGGCCGATCGCTCCGTCGTGGTGGAGGCGCCGTCGGACCGGGTCCGCGTCGTGGTGGCGGCGTCCTCCGTCGGCGCCAGCTCGGCCTTCGCGGTCGGCGAGGACACGATCGCGGAGCTCTATGGCAAGACCGGCTGACCGCCGGACGGCCTCGCCGCTTGCGTCGGGGGTTTCGCGCGGCCGCAAGGGGCGCTAGAGGCAGGCTCTCGCCCGATCTCCTCCGCCTGGACGTTTTCCGATGACCCGCCGCGCCGACCTGACCCCCGCCCGCCTGCCGCGCGGCTTCGCCGACCGCGGCGCGGCCGAGCTCAAGGCTGTGCGCGAGATGGCGGACGCGATCCGCGAGACCTACGAGCTCTGGGGTTTCGAGGGGCTGGAGACGCCCGCCTTCGAATATACCGACGCGCTGGGCAAGTTCCTGCCGGATCAGGACCGGCCGAACGCCGGCGTGTTCTCGCTGCAGGACGACGACGAGCAGTGGATGTCGCTGCGCTACGACCTGACCGCGCCGCTCGCGCGCTTCGTGGCGGAGAACTTCCAGCGGCTTCCAAAACCCTATCGCACCTATCGCTTCGGTCCGGTGTTCCGCAACGAGAAGCCGGGCCCGGGCCGCTTCCGCCAGTTCCTGCAGTTCGACGCCGACATCGTGGGAGCGCCTAACGTCACGGCCGACGCCGAGATGTGCATGATGATGGCCGACACGCTCGAAGCGGTGGGCGTGAAGCGCGGCGACTATGTGATCAAGGTCAACAACCGGAAGATTCTTGACGGGGTGATGGAGGCGATCGGCCTCGGCGGCGACGAGAACGCGGGACGGCGGCTGACGGTGCTGCGCGCTATCGACAAGTTTGACCGTTTGGGTGCCGACGGCGTGCGTGCGCTGCTGGGAGCGGGGCGCAAGGACGAGAGCGGGGATTTCACGAAGGGCGCGGGGCTGGATGAAGACGCGGCGGGCCGCGTTCTCGCAATCCTGGGCGCGAAGGCCCCGACCAATCGCGAAACAGCGTCGAGATTGTCCGGCGAGTTCGCTTCGACGCCTACCGGCGCCGAAGGCGCCGCCGAGCTGTCGCAGATGGCTGAACTGATCGAGGCCGCCGATTATGCGGACCGGGTCTCGGTCGACCCCTCCGTCGTCCGCGGTCTCGAATACTACACAGGCCCGGTCTTCGAGGCCGAACTGACCTTCGAGATCGCCGATGAGGACGGCCGTCCGATCCAGTTCGGCTCAGTGGGCGGCGGCGGGCGCTATGACGGGCTGGTCGGCCGCTTCATGGCCGAAAATGTGCCGGCTACGGGTTTTTCCATCGGCATGTCGCGCCTGCTCGCGGCGCTCGCAGCGCTGAAAAAGGACGAGGCGAAGGCCCCCGGCCCTGTCGTCGTGCTGGTGCTCGACCGCGACCGGATCGGCGATTCCATGGCGCTGGCGTCCCGGCTTCGCGCTGCTGGGATCGCCGCCGAATGCTATCTCGGCGGCTCGGGCATGAAGGCGCAGATGAAATACGCCGACCGCCGCAACGCTCCTTGCGTCGTCATCCAGGGCTCCGACGAGCGCGAGAAGGGCGAGGTGACGCTCAAAGACCTCGTCGAGGGCGCCAAGGCCGCGCAGGCGATCGCCGACCGCGCCGAATGGACCGAGAGCCGGCCCGCGCAGGTCACGGTTCCGGAAGCCGATCTCGTCCCGCAGGTGCAGGCGATCCTCGCCCGCCACGCCTGAGCGGCGCCCCTGACCACAGGTCGTTCGCCGCGGGGCGATGCAGGCCCAGCCTCGATGACTTGCGCGCATATTTTTGTTGAACCAGCTTCCGGGTCCTCACGTACCTCGCTCAGGCTTCCGCGCCGCTTATGCGGCGTTCGAGTTCGGCGCGTCGGCCGCTGCCAAGCAACAGGGATGGAGATACCTATGACCGACGCTACGAGCGCCGTAGCGGCTGAGGCCGCGCGCGTGGATTGGACCGCGGGCCGACGCGCCTTCCTGCGGACCTGCGGGCTGGCCGCCGCCGGCGCGGCCGCGCTCGGCGTGGCGGGACGTCCGACCGCCGCGCTGGCGGCGCCCGTATCCGACGCCGACGTGCTGAACTTCGCGCTGAACCTCGAATACCTCGAGGCTGAATTCTACCTCCGCGCCACGACCGGCGTCGGCCTCGACGACTCGGACACCGGCGGCGTCGGCGACAAGGGCGGCGTGAAGGGCGGACGCAAGGTCAAGTTCGACACCAAGGCGATCAAGCTCTACGCCGAGGAGATCGCCGGCGACGAACTCGCCCATGTGCGCTTTCTCCGCGCCGGCCTCGGCTCGGCGGCTGTCGCCCGGCCGCAGATCAACCTGAAGGGCAGCTTCACCGCCGCCGCCAAGGCGGCCGGCCTCGTCAAGGGCGACCAGGAGTTCGACGCCTTCGCCAACGAGACGAACTTCCTGCTCGCCTCCTTCATCTTCGAGGACGTTGGCGTGACCGCCTACAAGGGCGCCGCGCCGCTGCTGACCGACAAGGGGTTGCTGGAAGCCGCCGCGGGCATCCTCGGCGTCGAGGCCTACCATGCCGGCATCATCCGCACGCTGCTCTTCCAGATGGGTCAGTTCGAGCAGGCGCAGGCGATCTCCGACGCGCGCGATTCGCTCGACGGCGACTCCAATCTCGACAAGGGAATTGGCGACAAGAAGGAAGCCGACCTGGTGCCGACCGACAAGAACGGCGTCGCCTTCAGCCGTTCCGTGCCGCAGGTCAAGGCGATCGTCTATCTCGGCGGCGAGGCCAAGGGCGGCTTCTACCCGAAGGGAATCAACGGCGCCTTCGCCTGACGGCGGCTCATGTCGCGGCGGCGAAGGCGGCCGCGACATCCTCGTCGGTGACCGAAGCCATCGGCTTCATGAACTTCACCGCCTCGGTCTTCCGCCCGGCGCGCATCACAAGGGCGAACGTCTCCGCGCCGCCGCAGGCGGGGTCGCCGCAGGCGATCTCGCTCACCGTCACTGCGTCGTCCTCGCCGAGCGCAAGCTTTTCGCGGATCAGCGCGGCGACGCGGCGCGAATTGTCGGCGCGCGCGGGATCGTCGGGCTGGCGGCGGAACAGCAGGGCCATGGCGTCCGGACAATGGCCGATCGGCCCGCGGCGCGCCACCTGCCGGCCAGCGACGGGACGCCGCGCGGGCTGCCTGCCCGGGCCAGACCGAATTCGCTCGCAACGGAGCGGAACGCCTGCTAGAGCGCGCCCCGATCCCAAACGCTCGCTCCGCCTCATGTCGCGTAAGCCCTCCCTCCCCCAGTCGATCGTCGACCGCCTCGTCGCGGCGGGATTCGCGCGCGCCGAGCCGGACGTGCTGCAGCCCGCCGAGCCGTTCCTCGACGTCATGGGCGAGGAGCTGCGCCAGCGCATCTTCCTGACCGCCGACGCGGCCGGCCGGGAGCTGTGCCTGAGGCCCGACTTCACGATTCCGACGGCGCTGCTGCACATGCGGGCGGCCGGCCAGGGCGGCGCGGCCTCCTACTTCTATGAAGGCCCGGTTTTCCGCCACGGCGCGAACGGCGGCGAGGCCCCGCAGGCGGGCGTCGAGATGTTCGGCCGCGCCGACGCCCTTGCGGCCGAGACGGAAGCGCTGTCGCTGGCGCTCGAAGCCTCGGCCGCGCTCGGCGTCCCCGCCCCGCTCGTGCGCCTCGGCGACCGGGCGATCGTCGAGGCCGCCGTCGACGCGCTCGACGCGCCCGCCGCCTTCCGGGGGCGGGTCCGGCGCGCGCTGCGGCGCGGCGGCTCCGTCGAGGAGCTTGCGACGCCGCGACCGGGCGAGACCGAGCATGCCGGCCTGTTCGCCGCGCTCGCCTCCGCGGGCCCGGACGCCGGCCGCGCCGTGATCGAGGATCTGCTGTCGCTCGCCGGCATCGCGGCCGTCGGCGGGCGCACCGCCGGCGAGATCGCCGAGCGATTCCTCGAGCGGACGGCGGCGAACTCGGTCGCGCTGGCCCCGCAAGCCAAGCGCATGCTCGGCGCGCTTCTCGCCGTGGACGACCTCGCGCCCGCCGCTCTCGACACGCTGCGCCGGATCGCGGAGGACGCCGCGCCCGGCGTGCGCGCCACGATCGCCCGCCTCGGCGAACGTCTCGACGCCTTCCGCGCCAAGGGACTGCCGGTCGACGCCATGCGCTTCTCGATCCGCTTCGGGCGCGGCCTCGATTACTATGACGGCCTCATCTTCGAGCTTGTGGACGGCGCGCGCGCGACGACGCTCGCCGGCGGCGGCCGCTATGACGGGCTGCTGACCGCGCTCGGCTCGCCGACGCGCGTCACCGGCGTCGGCTTCGCACTCTGGCTCGGGCGTTTCCCGGAGGCCGGCCGATGAGCGGTCCCCTCATCCTCGGCGTGCCGTCCAAGGGGCGCCTGCAGGAGAACGTGCAGGCCTTCTTCGCCCGCGCGGGCCTCGTCTTCACCCGCAGCGGCGGCGCGCGCGAGTATCGCGGCGCGATCGCGGACGTCGCGGACGTCGAGATCGCCTATCTCTCCGCCTCGGAGATCGCCGGCCAGCTCGCGAGCGGCGCGATCCATCTCGGCGTCACCGGCGAGGACCTCATCCGCGAGACGATCCCCAACGCCGACGCTTCGGTTCGGCTGCTGCAGCCGCTCGGCTTCGGCTACGCCGACGTCGTGGTCGCCGCGCCAAAGTCCTGGATCGACGTCCGCGACATGGCCGACCTCGACGACGTCGCCGAGGACATGCGCCGCCGCCACGGCCGCCGCCTGCGCGTCGCGACGAAATACGTGAACCTCACGCGCCGGTTCTTCGCCGGCGAGCTCGGCCGCGAAGGACAGCCGGGCGCCGTCGTGACGAACTACCGGATCGTCGAGAGCTCGGGCGCGACGGAGGGCGCGCCGGCGGCGGGCGCGGCCGACGTCATCGTCGACATCACCACGACCGGCGCGACGCTCGCGGCCAACGCGCTGAAGATCCTCGACGACGGGGTGATGCTGAAGAGCGAGGCCCAGCTGGTCGCGAGCCTCAAGGCGCCGTGGAGCGCAGCGGCCAAGGCGGCCGGCCGCTCGATCCTGACGCGGATTTCCGCGGAGGTGCGCGCCCGCGCCGTGCGCGAGGTGCGGGCGGCCTTCGATGGGCGGGTCGAGCGTCTGATCGTCGATCTCGGCGCCCGCTTCGACGCCCGCGCTCCCTTCGGCCCGCCGACCGCCGGCGCGCCGCTCGTTTTGCATGTCCCGAAGCGCGCGGTGTTTCCGCTGGTCGAGGCGCTGACGGCCGCCGGCGCCGGCACGATCACGGTCGCGACGCTGGAGGACGTGTTCGAGCCCGAGCCGAAGCTTGTCGCGAGCTTCGCGGAGGCGGTTGAGGGGCTGTAGGCGTCCCGGCCATGTAGGGACGTCACCCCCGGGCTTGACCCGGGGTCCATCGGGCGCGGACGCGCCAGCGAAGTCGGATGCTTCCGACGTCACCACTTTGGTAAGGAACTCGGAACATTCGAGTTCCTGATGATGGATGCCCGGATCAAGTCCGGGCATGACGGCGGACGCAAACTTACCTTCGCGGAGCCGCAGTCCCATGGCGAACGAAACCGACGTCCTTGCCGGCCGGTGCCATTGCGGCGCGGTGCGTTTCGAGGCGTCGCTCAGCGACGGCTTCAACACCATCCTGCGCTGCACCTGCTCCTACTGCCGGATGCGGGGCGCCGTCGTCGCCATGGCGAGGACCGGCGGGGTGCGGATCCTCGAGGGCGAGGACGCGCTGACGAGCTACCGCTTCCACACCGGCGCGGCCGAGCACTTCTTCTGCTCCCGCTGCGGGATCTACACCCATCATCAGAGACGGTCCGACCCGACCGGCTACGCCGTGAACGTGGCTTGCCTGGACGGGATCAGCCCGTTCGATTTCGCCGAGGTCCCCGTGATGGACGGCGAGAACCATCCGAACGACACCGGCCAGCCGTCGCGTCGGGCGGGCACGCTGCGCTACGTCCGCGCCGACCAGGGCTAGATCCCGCCGCGGCCGTCATTCCGCGGCCGGCATATAGGCCTCCGGCGGCGGGCAGGAGCACATCAGGTTGCGGTCGCCATAGGCGTTGTCGACGCGGTTCACCGGCGGCCAGTACTTGTCCATGCCGAGCGAGCCCGCCGGGAAGCAAGCGGCTTCGCGGCTGTAGGGCCTGTCCCATTCGCCGATCAGATCCTGCACCGTGTGCGGCGCGCGCTTCAGCGGGTTGTCCGCCTTGTCGGCCCTCCCCTCCTCGATCGCGCGGATCTCCTCGCGGATGCCGAGCATGGCGTCGCAGAAGCGGTCGATCTCGGCCTTGGTCTCGCTCTCCGTCGGCTCGATCATCAACGTGCCGGCGACCGGCCAGCTCATGGTCGGCGGATGGAAGCCGGCGTCGATCAGGCGCTTCGCCACGTCGTCGACCGTGATCCCCGCGCTCTTCTGGAACGGGCGGATGTCGACGATGCACTCATGCGCCACGCGCCCGTTGCGGCCGTGGAACAGCATCGGATAGGCGCCCTCGAGGCGCTTGGCGATGTAGTTGGCGTTGAGAATCGCGATGCGGGTCGCCTGCGTCAGCCCGCGCCCGCCCATCATCAGGCAGTAGCTCCAGGAGATCGGCAGGATCGACGCGGAGCCGAAAGGCGCCGCCGAGACCGCCCCCTCCCCGCCCGTCTCCGGATGGCCGGGCAGGAAGGGGATGAGGTGCGCCTTCACGCCGATCGGCCCCATGCCCGGCCCGCCTCCGCCATGCGGGATGCAGAAGGTCTTGTGCAGGTTGAGATGGCTGACGTCCGCGCCGACGTCGCCCGGGCGCGCGAGCCCGACCAGCGCATTGAGATTCGCGCCGTCGAGATAGACCTGCCCGCCATGGCCGTGGACGATGTCGCAGATCTCGCGGACGTGCTCCTCGAACACGCCGTGGGTCGACGGGTAGGTGATCATGCACGCCGCGAGGCGGTCGCCGTGCTGCTCCGCCTTGGCGCGGAAGTCGTCGAGGTCGACGTCCCCGTCCGGCCGCGCCCCGACCACCACGACGCTCATCCCCGCCATCTGCGCGGAGGCCGGATTGGTGCCGTGGGCGGAAGACGGGATCAGGCAGACGTCGCGCCCCCTCTCGCCGCGCGAAAGATGGTAGCGGCGGATCGCCATCAGCCCGGCGTACTCGCCTTGCGCGCCGGAGTTCGGCTGCATGGAGATCGCGTCATAACCTGTGATCTCGCAGAGCTTCTTCGACAGGTCCGCGATCAGCTCTCGGTAGCCCGCCGTCTGGTCCTCGGGCGCGAAGGGGTGGATCTCCGAGAACTCCGGCCACGAGATCGGCAGCATTTCGGCGGTCGCGTTCAGCTTCATCGTGCAGGAGCCGAGCGGGATCATCGCCCGGTCGAGCGCGAGGTCCCGGTCTGCGAGGCGGCGCATGTAGCGCGTCATCTCGCTCTCGGCCCGGTTCATGTGGAAGATCGGATGGGTCAGAAAATCGGAGGTCCGGAGCAGCTCTTCGGGCAGCCGCGGCGCCGGCCATGTCTCGAGATCGACCGAGCGCTCGACGCCAAAGGCGCGCCACACCGCCTCGATGACGTGTTCGCGGGTGCGCTCGTCGAGCGTGATCCCGATCCGGTCCTCGCCGACCCTGCGCAGGTTCACCCCGTTCTCGACCGCCCGCGCGAGGATCAGCTTCTGGAACGCCCCCGCCTTCACTGTGATCGTGTCGAAGAAACCTTTGGGCTCGACCTCGAAGCCGCCCGCCTCTAGCCCTTCGGCGAGCCGGACCGCGTCGCGATGGACGCGCGCGGCGATCGCCTTCAGCCCGGCCGGCCCGTGGAACACCGCGTACATCGAGGCGACGACCGCAAGCAGGACCTGGCTCGTGCAGATGTTCGACGTCGCCTTCTCACGGCGGATGTGCTGCTCGCGGGTCTGCAGGGCGAGGCGGTAGGCGCGTTTTCCCTTCGCGTCGACGGACACGCCGACGATGCGGCCCGGCAGCATGCGCTTGTGGGCGTCGCGCGTCGCCATATAGGCGGCGTGCGGCCCGCCGAAGCCGACCGGCACGCCGAAGCGCTGGGTCGAGCCGACGGCGATGTCGGCCCCCATCTCGCCGGGCGGCTTCAGAAGGGTGAGCGCGAGCGGATCGGCCGCGACCGCCGCGATCGCGCCGGCCTCATGCAGCGCGGCGATCGGCGCAGTAAAATCGTGGATGGCGCCTTCGACGCCCGTATACTGGAACAGCGCGCCGAACACCGCCTTCGGGTCGAGATCGGAGAACGGATCGCCGACGACGATCTCCCAGCCGAACGGCTCGGCGCGCGTCCTTAGCACCGCGATCGTCTGCGGCAGGCAATGCTTGTCGACGAAGAAGGCCGACGCTTCCGAGGACGACACCCGCCGCGCCATCGCCATCGCCTCCGCCGCGGCGGTCGCCTCATCGAGCAGCGAGGCGTTGGCGACGTCGAGGCCTGTCAGGTCGCAGACCATGGTCTGGTAGTTCAGCAGCGCCTCGAGCCGGCCCTGGCTGATCTCCGGCTGGTAGGGCGAATAGGCGGTGTACCAGGCGGGGTTCTCGAAGATGTTCCGCTGGATCGCGGGCGGCATGGTCGTGCCGTGGTAGCCCTGCCCGATCAGCGAGACGAGCAGCCGGTTCTTGTTCGCGACCTCGCGCAGGCGCTCGAGCGAGCGGCGCTCGGAGAGCGACTTGCCGAAGTCGATCCGCTCCGCCTGCCGGATCGCCGGCGGCAGCGTCTCGTCGATCAACCCGTGCAGGCCCTTCGCGCCGACGGCGGCGACCATCTCGTCGATCTCAGTCTCGGTCGGGCCGATATGGCGCCGGTTGGCGAAATCGTAGGGGTCGTATTTGTCGAGGCTCATCGCGGTCGCCCTCTCGGCGTCAGATGTCTCGCGGACCCGTCACCCCCGGACTTGATCCGGGGGTCCATCGGGCGCGGACGCGCCGCTCGGATGGATGCCCGGGTCAAGCCCGGGCATGACGGAGCGGTTTGTGAGGCGAAGCCTCACTTCGTGAAGTCGGCGTAGGCGGCCTCGTCCATCAGCGGGTCGAGGGCGGACGGATCGGCGAGCCTGACCTTGTAGAGCCAGCCCTCGCCTTGCGGATCGGCGCCGACCCCCGCCGGCTCGCCGGCCGCGGCGTCGTTCACTTCGACCACCTCGCCGTCGACCGGCGCGTAGACGTCGGAAGCGGCCTTGACCGACTCCACCACCGCGGCGGCCTCACCCTTCTTCAGCGTCGCGCCGACCTTCGGCAGCTCGATGAAGACGAGGTCGCCGAGCTGTTCGGCGGCGTGGGTCGTGATGCCGACCGTCGCGACGTCGCCGTCGAGCCGTAGCCACTCATGGTCTTCGGTGAAACGCAGCATGTGACTGCTCCTTGGGCTGAAGGTCAGGACCGCTTGAAGCGGGCGGGGACGAAGGGAAGCGCGGCGACGGCGACGGCCAAGCGGCGGCCGCGGACCTCGGCGAACAGCCGCGTTCCGGGTTCGCCGAGCGTCGCGGGGACGTAGCCCATGGCGACCGGCGCCTCGACGCTCGCCCCGAAGCCGCCGGAGGTCACGCGGCCGACCGGCTCGCCGCCCTCTTCCGATGCGAACAGCTCGGCGCCGGCGCGCACGGGGGCGCGGCCCTCCGGCGCGAGGCCGACCCGGCGACGCGGCGGGCCGTCCGCCATCTCCCTCAGGATCCGGTCCGCGCCCGGGAAGCCGCCCTCGCGCGCGCCGCCTGCCCGACGGGCGGGCGAGATCGCCCAGACGAGGCTCGCCTCGACGGGCGAGGTCTCGGCGTCGATGTCGGCGCCGTAGAGACAGAGCCCCGCCTCGAGTCGGAGGGAGTCGCGAGCGCCGAGCCCGATCGGGACGGCGCCGGCCTCGACCAGCTTCTCCGCGAAGCCTTCGGCGCGTTCGGGCGCGAGCGAGATCTCGAAGCCGTCCTCGCCGGTGTAGCCGGAGCGCGAGACGAGGCAGGGCTCGCCGTCGACCTCGATCTCGCTAGCGTCCATGAAGCGCATCCCGGCCGCCTCCGGGGCGAGCCGCGCGAGCGCCGCCTCCGCGCCCGGCCCCTGCACGGCGACCAGCGCGCGGTCGAGCGGCCGGACCTCGACGCCGTCGGGAAGCGAAGCGCGCAGATGGTTCTCGTCGGCCGCCTTGGTCGCGGCGTTCACGACCAGAACGAGGCGGTCCGGCAGGCGCGCGACCATGAGGTCGTCGAGCAGGCCGCCGTCCTCGCCCGTGAAAAGCGCATAGCGCTGCCGGCCGACTTTCAGGCCGAGAACATCGACGGGAACCAGCGCCTCCAGCGCCCGGGCCGCGTCGTCGACGTCGCCGGAGCGGGGGACGAGCTCGATCTGGCCCATGTGCGAGACGTCGAACAGGCCGACGCCTGACCGGGTGGCGAGGTGCTCCTTCAGCACGCCGCCGGCGTACTGGATCGGCATCTCATAGCCGGCGAACGAACACATCTTCGCGCCATGCCTCAGGTGAAAGGCGTGGAACGGCGTGCGGCGCAGCGGCTGCGCGGCGCAGGATGGTTCGGACTGGACGGCGAGTTCGACGGTCATCTGGCGCTCCGCGACGACGGTTCCGCCCCGGACGCGCCAAGCGCCGCGCCCAAGGCCAAAACCCCCATCTGTCGCGGCTACCTGAGAGCTTCCCCTCGGAGCTTTGCGGCCCTTCGGGTTTCTCCTTCGGTGGGCGCCTCGGGGGCGCCTCTCTCCAGATCGTCCAACGATGCGGTGACTGTGCCTGAGAGTTTCCGGGGGCGGTTGCTCCGTCGGCGCCATACGCGGCCTGTCGGCCGGCTGGGCTCTCCCGCATCGTCTTATCGGACACGGCGAGACTGGCGCCGCCCGCGCCGCTTCGCAAGCGCGAAATGGGCGAGCTGTCCCGCGCGGCGTGCATGCGGCCGTCCATTTGACAGTATGACCTGCCTGAGGCCTATTGCGCCGCCCGGCGGCTAAGTCATTCTAAAATTGGAATAATTATGAAGAGCGTGGCCCTTTCTCGCCGTCTGATCCTCGGCGGTCTCGCGGCGTCGGCCGTGCTTGCGCGCAGCGCCGCCGTTCGCGCCCAGACAGCTTCCGCGCCGCGCATCGTCGCCCTCGGCGGCGCCGCGACCGAGATCCTCTATGCGCTCGGGCTCGGCGATCAGGTCGTCGGTGTCGATGTCTCGTCGGGGTTCCCGCCCGAGGCGCGCAAAAAGCCGAACGTCGGCTACTACCGCGCGATCTCCGCCGAGGGCGCGCTGGCGCTGTCGCCGACCCTCATCATCGCGACCGACGGCGCGGGACCGAAGGAGGCGATGGACGTGCTCGCCGCAGCCTCGGTAAAGCTGGTCTCGCTCAAGGAGATCAAGGCCGCCGAGGACATCCCGGCCCGAATCCTGACCGTCGCCGAAGCCGCTGGCGCGCCCGAGCGCGGCGCCGAGCTCGCAGCGGCGGTGTCGGCGGACCTGAAGTCGCTCTCCGACGACGTTGCGCAGATCGGCAAGCGCCGCAGGACGCTGCTCCTGCTCGGCCCGCCGCGCTCCGGAACCCTGATGGCCGGCGGCGCGGGATCGAGCGGCGCCTTCGCGCTCACGCTCGCCGGAGCCGACAACGCCGCCGCCGCGCTGTCCGGCTGGAAGCCGCTGACCGACGAGGCTGCCTACGGCATAGCGCCCGACGCCATCGTGGTGCTGCAGACCGGCTCGCCTGTCTCCCCGCAGGAGATCGCGCAGCGCCCGGCGCTCGCGGACTCGCCCGCCGTGAAGGAAGGGCGCGTAATCACCGCTGACGCGCTCGGCCTCGTCGGGTTCGGACCGCGCGCCGCCCACGCCGCCTTCGACGTCGCGAAGAAGATCTATCCGGAAGCGACGTTCCGCGATCTTCCCCCGCGGGCCTGGACCGGCAAGAGCGCAGCGGGACGGTGATCGAGACCCGCCGTTTCAGGCGCCTCGACGCCGGTCTTCACCTCTCCCCGGCGGGGAGAGGTCGGCGCGCAGCGCCGGGTGAGGGGGCGCCGCCCTTTCCGGGTAGCGCAAAGCCCCCTCACCCGCTCGGCTTCGCCTCGCGACCTCTCCCCGCCGGGGAGAGGTCGGCCACGCCGTCCCGCTTCGGGCGTCGGCGCAGGTGACCAAGGCCGCCGCCGTCCTCATCGCCGCTTTGCTGCTGACGCTTGCGGTCCTCGCCTCGCTCTCGATCGGCCCGGTCGCGATCGGGCCGACTCGCGCCGTCGCGGTGATCGAGGCGGCCGTCCGCCATGGCCGCGCGGGCCTGCCGCCCGACATGCTGCGCGGCGCCGCGATCCTGTTCGACGTGCGCGGCCCCCGCACCGCGCTCGGCGCCCTCGTCGGCGCGGCCATGGCGCTCGCCGGCGCCGTCATGCAGGGCATGTTCCGCAATCCGCTCGCCGATCCGAGCCTGGTCGGGGTCTCGTCGGGCGCGGCGCTGGCGGCCGTCGCCTGGATCGTGCTCGGCGAAGGCGTCGCCCATCTTCTGCCGCCCGCGCTCGGCGCGCTGGCACTGCCGGTCGCGGCCTTCTTCGGAGGCCTCGCCGCCACGCTGCTGCTGGCGCGGATCGCGACCCGCGACGGACGAACGGAGATCGCTATGACGCTGCTCGCCGGCGTCGCGCTCGGCGCGCTCGCCGCCGCCGGCACGGGCCTGCTCGTCTTCATGGCGCGCGACGACCAGCTCCGCACCTTCCTGTTCTGGACGCTCGGCAGCCTCGGCGGCGCGACCTGGCTGAAGGTCGGGCTCGCGGCGCCCTTCGTCGGCTGGCTGATCATTCAGACGCCGTTCCTCGCGCGCGGGCTCGACGCGGTCGCGCTCGGCGAGCGCGCCGCGTTCCATTCGGGCGTCGACGTCGAGCGGCTGAAGAAGGCGGCGCTGCTGGGCGTCGCCGCCGCCACCGCCGCGGCCGTCGCGAGCGCCGGCGCGATCGGCTTCGTCGGGCTCGCCGCGCCTCATCTCGTGAGGCTGTCGATCGGCCCAGCGCATCGCGCGCTGCTTCCGGTCTCCGCGTTGATTGGCGCGGCGCTCCTCCTCGGCTCCGACGTCGTCGCCCGGATGGCCGCCGCGCCTGCGGAGCTGCCGATCGGGGTCGTCACCGCCGCCTTCGGCGCGCCCTTCTTTCTGTGGCTGCTGCTGCGCCGCCGAGCACGGCTGTTCGGATGAGCGCGCTCGAGGCGACAGGCGTCTCCGTCCGGCTCGGCGGCCGGACCGTTGTCGCGGAGGCCAGCCTCGCGATCCGTCCCGGCCGGGTCACCGTGCTCATCGGCCCGAACGGCGCCGGCAAGTCCAGCCTGCTCGCCGCGCTCGCCGGCGACCTGCCGCCTTCCGAAGGCGAGGTCGCGCTCGACGGCGCGCCGCTCTCATTCCTGAAGCCGGCGGAGCTCGCCCGGCGGCGAGCGGTGCTGACCCAGACCGTCGAACTCGCCTTCCCCTTCACCGTCGACGAGGTGGTCCGCCTCGGCCTGCCGCAGGGGCTCGCGCGCGCCGAGGCCGATCGCGCGGTGGAGGAAGCGCTCGCGGCCGTCGACCTCGCCGGCGCCGGGCCGCGTTCCTCGACGGCCATGTCCGGGGGCGAGCGGCAGCGCGCCCATCTCGCCCGCGTCCTCGCGCAGCTCGCCGCCGCGCCGGACGCCCGCCCGCGCTACCTGCTGCTCGACGAGCCGACCGCGAGCCTCGACCTCGCCCACCAGCTGGCGACGCTCGCCATCGCCCGGCGGCATGCGGACGCCGGCGGCGGCGTGCTCGCCGTGCTGCACGACGTCAATCTGGCGGCGATGGCGGCCGACGAGCTCGTGGCGATGAAGGCCGGCCGCATCGTCGCCGCGGGGGCGCCGGCCTCCGTGCTCACCGACGACATGGTGGCGGCCGTCTACGACGTCGCGGCTCGGGTCGGCGTCGCGCCCGGCGGACCCTTCCTGCTGCCGCAGACGGCCAAGGCGCTGCGGCGCTGAACAGCTGCGCAGCACGCTAGCCTCCCTCATCCTGAGGAGCATGCGCGGCGTGCGCCTCGAAGGACGCATTCGGTCGATGCAGCGGAAACCGACTGCGTGCTTCGAGACGCGCCCTGAAGGGCGCTCCTCAGCATGAGGGATGGGGGAGATGGCGGTCGGCGAGGCGCTGGCCACGCCGACAAGCGTCAGCGGAAGGCGTCGAAGGCCGAGGCGACGTTGCGCGCGGCGATCGGCGAGTAGTTCGGCGACGGCTGCTCGGCAACGGCGACCGACGCCGGGGCGGCCGGCTCGGCGGCGGCCGCGACCGGCTCGGCCTTGGCCGGGCGCGCCGCCTTCGGCGCGGCGGGCGCGACGCTGGCGAGCGCCGGATCGGCCTGCTCGACCTTGATGACGCGCTTCGGCGCAGGCTTGACCCTCGGCAGGTCGACCGCGGGCGTCTGAGCCTCGGCGTAGGCGACCGGCGCGGCGACGGGGCGCTCGGCGGCGGGTTTCGGCGTCGCGGCGCCGGCGGTCTGCTGGCGCGGCGCGGCGGGCGCTGCGGCCGGGATGGGCGCGGCGGAGGCGACGACGACCGGCTGCGGCTGGACCGCGCGCTTGGAGGAGGCGGCGGCGGTGAAGGCCGCGGCGGTCGCAGGCGCTTGAACCGGAGCGGCGGAGGCGACGGCGACGGTCTGGCCTCCGGCGCCGGCCCTGGCTATGTCCTTGGAAGCGACCGCCGGAGCGGCGGACGCGACCTGGGTCGTGGTGACGACGGCGGCCGGGGCGGCGGACTTCGCCGTGACCGTCACGGCGCCGCCGGAATAGGTCGAGACCGCGGGCGCGATCGGCTGCTCGAGCGGGGTCGCTGCCGCGACCTGGATCGGCTGCGAGTCCGCCTTGGCGTGGGCGAGCGCGATAGCGAGCGAGCGAGCGTTGGCCGCCGCGCCGCCGCCGGAGGAATCGCGCTTCTCATAGAAGGCGTTACCGCCCGCGACCAGCACGTAGTGCATGTTCGGATAGCGGAAGCGCATGCCGGCGGTGTGGAAGTGCATGGCGCTCTTCACGCCCGGGTGACGCTTGCCGGCGAGCACCTGGTCGGCGGTGGCGCGCGCGAGATCGGCGCTCGGACCGGACATGGTGCGGGTCATGACGCCGGGGGCGAACTGGCGCTTCGCGCTCACTACCTCGCAGACCGTCGAGCCGTAGCGTCCCGACTGGACGCGATTGGCGACGATCGAGCCGACGGCGAGCATGCCGTCCGAGCTGGAGCGGTTGGATTCGAAGTACATCGCCCGGGCGAGACATTCCCGGTCGGCCGCCGTGTAGGCGAAGCTGTTGGTCCGAGACACCGCTGCGATGTTAGACTGCTGCTGGGCGCAAGCCGAGACCGTCAATGCGGCCGCGCCGATGAGAGCCAAGCGCGTCAGTCGGCGTCGATCCATGTCGGGACCCCCGTCAAAATGTGGCCGCGCCCCGATCCGCGGCGGCCTTTAATGGACCGTAAACAAGCCCCTTCCGGTTTACAAATGGTTAACGGCGATGCGCCCGCGCCACATCCACATATTTTTATGCGCTTGGCGGACGCGCTCCGCGGCGCCATGACGAGGCCATGTACACGCCTCCCAACGGTTTCTTTCATGGCGGCCTCGACGCCGATCCGGAGCTCGCGCAAGCAGTGCGCGGCGAATGGGCGCGCCAGCGCGACGGCGTCGAACTGATCGCCTCCGAGAACCTCGTCTCCCGGCTGGTGCTCGAGGCGCAGGGCTCCGTCCTGACCAACAAGACCGTCGAGGGCCCGGCTTTCGGCCGCTATTACGGCGGCGCCGAGTTCGCCGACCGGATCGAGGCCCTGGCCATCGAGCGCGCCAGGAGACTGTTCGGCTGCCGCTTCGCCAACGTGCAGGCGCACTCGGGCTCGAACGCCAACGCCGGCGTGTTCTTCGGCCTGCTCGGGCTGGGCGACGTGATCCTCGCCATGGACACGGCCTCCGGCGGCCATATCAGCCACGGCCATCCCGCGACGCTGACCGGGCGCGACTACCGGATCGTCCGCTACGGCGTCTCGCCCGAGACCGAACGGATCGACCTCGACGAGGTCCGCGCGCTCGCCCTCGCCCATCGTCCGAAGATGATCGTGGCCGGCGGCTCGGCCTATCCGCGCGCGATCGACTTCGCCGCCTTCCGCGCGATCGCCGACGAGGTTGGCGCCTTTCTCATGGTCGACATGGCCCATGTCGCCGGCCTCGTCGCGACGGGCCTTTATCCCGACCCGCTGCCGCACGCCCATGTCGTCACCACCACGACCTACAAATCCCTGCGCGGCGCGCGCGGCGGCCTCGTCCTCTGGAACGACGAGAGCCTGTCGACCCGGATCGAGGCGGGGATCTTTCCGGGCGTGCAGGGCTCGGTGACGCTGCACGCCGTCGCCGGCAAGGCCGCGTGCTTCGGAGAGGCGCTCGAGCCCGAGTTCGCCGTCTACAACGAGGCGGTCGTCGCGAATGCGGGAACGCTGGCGGAGACGCTCGCCGGACAGGGACTCAGGCTCGTCGCCGGCGGCACGGATTGCGGGCTGACGCTGGTCGACCTGACCGGCGTCACGACGGGCGACGTCGCGGCCAAGGCGCTGGAGCGCGCCGGGATCGCCGTCAACAAGAACCTGATCCCGTTCGACCCACTCCCGCCGGAGGCGCCGTCCGGTCTCCGGCTTTCGAGCAACGCCGGAACCGCGCGTGGTTTCGGCGCGGAGGAGTTCCGCGCGATCGGGCTTGCGGTCGCGGCGGTCGTGCGCGCGCCGCAGGACGAACCGACAATCGAGCGCGTCCGCGCGGAGGTCCGCGACCTCTGCGCGCGCTTTCCGATCTATCCGGAGCCGTGAGGCTCAGTCCGGGCGTCAGGCGCTGAGCCAGTTCTCGACCTTGAGGTCGGGCACGCGGCGAAACTCCCGCTCATTGGCGGTGACCACGGTGGCGCCGATCGCGAGCGCTTGGGCGGCGATCCAGAGATCGTTCGCGCCGATCGGCGTGCCTTGCCGCTCGAGGTGGGCGCGCAGTCGTCCATATCGCAGCGCCGTTTCGGGGTCGACGCCAATGTTGGTTATGCTGCCGACCATCGTCGAGAGCCGGGCCCGGTTGCGAGGCCCGTAAGCGCTCTTCTCGGCTCCGTATTCGAGCTCGCCCAGCACGATTGTCGAAAGACGGAGCTCGGCGAGGGACGCCGTTTCGAGACGGCGCAGCACCAAGGGCTGCTCCCGCAATGCCGCGATCACGATGTTGGCGTCAAGAAGGTAGAGACCTGCCAAGGGTCAGTCGTCCCACGAAGCGACGGCTTCCGCAGGGAGATCTTCAGGAGCTTCGAAGTCCCATCCACCGTCGGCCGCAAGGGCCCGGAACAAGTCGGCGGCGCTCCGCGGGTGCTCCGGCGCCAGCCGCGCCACGACCTTGCCGTGTCGCGTGATGGCGATCTCCTCGCCGGCCTCGACCTCGGTCAGGAGCGCTGAGAAATGAGATCTAGCCTCGACGACGGACACATGCTTCACGGGGCTGAATTCCGTTCTGACCACATGGTCAGAATATGGATGCGCCGCGGGGTCCTGTCAAAGGCGATCGTCCTTGCCGTCCCTTCGCCTCCGCAGCGCCAGCGTCAGCACGAACACGGCCAGCGTCGCGGCGAGGCCGTACCAGGTCAGCGCATATTCGAGGTGACGGTTCGGGAAACTGACGCGGGTCTCGCCGCCCTGCGGCAGGCCGCCGGGGCCGCTCGCCTCGGCGTCCACCGTGAAGGGCGCGGCCTCGAAGATCCCGAGCTGGGCTGCGATGGCCTTCGCGTCGCGTGCGAAGAACAGGCGCTGCCTCGGCTCGTCCGCCGGGGTGAAGAGGTTGCGGCCTTCCGGCTCGCGCAGCGGACCGGTGACGCTCGCGCGCCGTCCGGACGCGCCGCGCGAGACCGCGCCGCCGGACATCGGCGTGAAGCCGCGATTGACGATCACCGTCCCGCCGCCGTCGAGCTTGAGCGGGGTCAGGACGAAATAGCCCGGCCCCTTCAGCGGCCCCCGCGGCTCCGAGAGGTTGACGTAGACCCGCGCCTCCCGGGCGAAGTCGTAGGTCCCCTCAAGCGTCACGCGGCGGTAGCTCCACCGGTCGAGGTCGAGCGTCGGCCATTCGGCGGGCGGCGGCGCCGGGACGGGCTCCGCCGCCATGCGCTCGGAGACGCGCGCGATCAGCGCCTCCTTCTCCTTCAGCCGGAGGAGCTGCCAGGTCCCGAGCCCTACGAGGATCAGGAAGGCGAGGCCCGCGGCGAGGCCGACCTTCAGGATGCGATTGCGGTTTCGATCCATAGGCTAGATGTGGGCTCTCAGTCCCGTCATCGCCGGGCTTGACCCGGTGATCCATCGGGCGCGGACGCGCCCGCGAAGTCGGATGTTTACGACTTCGCCACTTTGGTGGGGACTCGGAAACATCCGAGTTCCCGATGATGGATGCCCGGATCAAGTCCTGGCATGACGCTCTGTCGCACATACGCCGACATCAGCGGTCGAGCCGCCCTTCGGCGGCGCCGTGCTTGTACTGGAGCGCGATCAGCGCGCCCTTGAAGACCCGCAGCAGCGCGAGGCAGACGATCAGCACGACGGGCAGCGACACGACGAGATGCACCCAGAAGGGCGGCTCGTAGGTGAACTCGAACCACAGCACGAAGCCGAGCGCGAGGAAGCCGGCGATCAGCATCACGAACACGGCCGGGCCGTCGCCGGAATCGGCGAAGCCGTAGTCGAGGCCGCAGGCCTCGCAGGCCGGCGGCAGAGCGATGAAGCCCTTGAACAGCCTTCCCCGCCCGCAGGCCGGGCAGCGGCCGAGGAGGCCCGCGAGGGCGGGAGACGTTGTCGATGAACCAGCGCCGCGCGAGGTCTCCATCGGGACGTCCTTTCGCGCGAACCCTTGTCGATCCCTCCCCTGGGACAGGGGAGGGTAAGGGTGGGGTGC
>JADBEO010000026.1 GCA_031316315.1 Chelatococcus sambhunathii | reverse complement strand
CCGGCGAGGGCGCGCTCGACCGCGGCCTCAAGATCCGCACGCTCGTCCTGCCCGACCGCTACATCGACCACGACAAGCCCGAAAAGCAGATCGCCGAAGCCGGCCTCGACGCCGCATCCATCGCCGCCGCCGCGCTCCAGGCGCTGGGGCGAGCGACACGGCCGGCGCTGCGGGCCTGAGGCGGCTGCCGCTCTCCGGGGACGACGGATGACGCGCGAGCGGGCCGGTGCTCCAATCCAGATCGTGCCCGGGCCGGTGGCTCGACCGAGGGCGCTTACTTCGGCAGCGTCACGCCTTCCGCCAGCTGGCGGAATTCGGTCTGGCGCTGGTCGAAGTCCTTCTTGTCGCCGACGCAGACGACGCTGGCGCGGCCTTTCGGCGTCTCCAGGATGATCATCATGTTGCGGATCTCCTGCGCGCGGGGCGGAAAGCCCTTGCGCGGCTTGATGTCGGAGATCATTTCGATGCCGGTGACCTCGCCATGGTCGAACGCCGCGACCGAGTTCGTCTCGTAGAGGCTCGCGATCGCGGCCTTGGCGAGGTCCTGATGCTCCTTCGATTTCATCAGCGTGTTGATGTCGGCCTGCGCGAGCTTCGCGTTCTGGGGTGCCTCGGCGTAGCCGACCTGGCAGCCAGTGTCGGCGTCGCTCGGCTTCCTGACCTGGAAGATGACGGAGTTCGCGCCGCGCGCCGGCAGGGGCTTGGCCTCGTAGCCGGCGGGCGGGTCGATCCTGAGGCCGCTCTTGTCATCCGACGCAGGCTCGGCCGAGGCGGCCTGGGCGAGGAAGGCGGCGGCCGCAATGGCGAACGTGATGCGGGCCATGAGGCTGTCCTCTTCATCTAAGCCGCTTTCGGCGGGCCAGCGACGGATATCAGGACGATCGTTTCGGTCGCGCGACCTTTGCGTGACGACCCTCGTCCGGCCAGGGAGCTGATCCTGCCTACCGGCTTCGCGCGGGGCGGGCAACGCCCGGTGGATCGCCGCCGCCGCGTCAGCCCGCGAGCCGGGCCTCGGACAGGACGATGGACGCGGCCGCCGCCATTCTCGATCGGGACATGGTCGGCTCGAAGCTGCGGAAGACGCCCCGGCCCGCACCCTTGGCGGCGTAAAGCGCGAGGTCCGCGCGCGCGATCCAGTCGCGCGCTCCCGCGGTCGAGGCGAGCGCGAGGCCCGCGGACGCGGCGAGTTCGAGCATGAAGTCGCCGCGCCCGACCGGAAAGCGCAGCGCCTCGGCGGCATCCCGGCCACGCCGCTCCACGTCGGCCCGCGTCAGGCCGGGCGCGAACAGCACCGCGAACTCGTCGCCGCCGAGACGCGCCACGAGAAAGGCGCCGCGGCAGGCGGCCGTCAGTCTCGCGGCGGCTTCCTTGAGACAGTCGTCGCCGGTGAGATGGCCGAGGCTGTCGTTGATCTGCTTGAAGCCGTCGAGATCGACCAGCAGGAGGGCCGCGCCGGGCGCCGTCGAGAGACTGTCGAGCTCCTTCTCGAACCGGCGGCGGTTCGCAAGACCCGTCAGGGCGTCGATTTCGGAAAGGCGCCAGGCGTCCTCGAGCGCGCCGCGCTCCTCGGTGACGTCCTGCTTCAGGCCGTAGAGCCGGATCGGCGCGTTGGCGGCCCGTTCCACGACGCCGCTGACCCGGATCCAGCGCCGGTGGCCGTGTCGGGTCTCGATCTCCGCCTCGAGCCGGAATCCGCCGCCGCGCCGCAGAGCTTCGCTCCGGACTTTTTCGAGCAAGGCCAGCGAACCCGGCAGGTAGCTGTCCAGCATGTCGCCCCGGCGCAGGCGCGCGCCCTTCGGCAGGCCGAACAGATCGTAGACGCCGGCGCTCCAATCGAGGCGCTCATCCTGGAGCCGGCACTCCCACAATCCAGCGCCGGCCGCCGCCAGGGAGCGTTCGACGTCGGCGCGGCTTTGGCCGAGCAGGCGGCGGAGCCGGGCGATCTCGGCCTGCCGCCGACCAAGTTCGGCGAGGAGCGCGCCGCGCTCCGCCTCGTCGCGCCGCCGCCGGATCAGCCGCGCGGCTTCTTCCGCGAGCCGCGCTATGCGGCGCGCCTTGTCGGCGGAGAGCGCGGGATCGGCGAAGGCGACCTCGACGCAGGCGACCAGCCGCTCGACCTGCGGATCGCTCCGGAGGGTCGCGCCCGCACAGCCGGGCGAGGAGGCGAGAGGATCAGACATGCGGCCGGAGCGCAAATTTCAGAAGATCGCTTGGGAAAACGATAGTCCCAAATCCTTTATGGATTCGCAGCGCGCCACATGCGCCGAGGCCGAGCGGCAAGGCGTCGCGGGCGGGCGGTTAGCCCAGCCGCGGAACGGCCAACGCTACGGCGCAGCGCGCCGGGCTGCGAGGCCTCCGCGAGTGAAGCATCGGCGGCCGCAAAGCCGGCCGCCGATGCCTCAAGTCAGTTCGCCGAGGCGGTGGGCCGGGGCTTGTAGGTCCCGATCGCGTCCCAGAAGTCGCATTTGTGCCCGGCGTCGTACTGGCGGTCCGTCATGGGCGACGAGTACGGGATGTTCTGCTGCAGGATGCCCGGCTGGTTCTTCTTGTTTCTGTAGCGCGGCCAGGGGCTGTCGCCGTTTCCGTTCGGATTGCCGGTCCGGGCGAAGTTCGTCCAGGCCGTCACGAGCTCGTCCGACAGCTTGAGCTGCTTCTTGTTGAGATCATGCGCCACGCCGTCTGGTCCGCCGTGCCATCCCGGGAACAGGTAGGGGATGTCGGCGGTGTGGTAGGCGCCCGGGGCGAAGCCGTCCATTTTCGGGAAGTAGGACGGCGCCGTCCTGTCAGCGAACTCGTAGAAATAGACGGGGACTTGCGGCGCCAGCAGCTGGTTGGTGTAGCGCTGCGTGCAGACGGTAGAGTCCGTGCCGATGGCGCTGAGAGCGAGCTGCGGCGAGGCGTAGGCGTGTAGCGGATAGAGCCGTTCCGCCCTGGCTCGCGTGCCTTCCGGATAGGTCGTCGCGTCGAAGACGGCCATTCTCGTATCGTAGTCGGCCTTGGTCGCGGGGGTCCGGCCGGGTCGGAAATACTGCGCGATGCCGAGGCTGAAGCTCTGCTCGTCGATGGTCAGTCCGCTCATCACGGGCATCTTGTTGAACTTGCCCGCCGCGATCGCATCCACGAAGCGGCTCGGCAGGATCTGGCCGTCCATGATGATGTTGCTGAGATAGGGCGCCGCGGCGCTCGCCGTGCCCGACAGATCGAAGATCTGCTGTGCGGTGAGCTTGCGCAGGCACTCCGCAGTCTGCGCATCCGACTTCGAGCCGCAGCCGGCCGCGGTCGAGAACGCGACGCCCTTGGCTTCGGCGGTCGCAAGCGGCGCCGGCTCGAGCAGGACGCTCTGGAAGATCGCGCGGTGGAACAGGCCGGCCGCGAGCGGAGAGATAACGTTCGATTCCGTGTCGACGGAGCCGGCGGACTGACCGCCCAGCAGCACGTTGTTCTTGTCGCCGCCGAACGCTCCGATGTTGCGCTGGACCCAGCGCAGCGCCTCCTGCTGGTCGAGCAGGCCGTAATTGGCGAAGGGGTGGCCTTACGCGTCGAGCGCGGGATGGGCGAGGAAGCCGAGCAGGCCGAGCCGGTAGTTCAGCGTAACGACGATCACCTTGCCGTCGCGCGCGAGCTTCGAGCCGTCATAGTCGTTGCCGTTGCCGTCAAGGTTCGCGCCGCCGTGGATCCAGACCATCACGGGGAGTTTGGCGCTGCGCTTGGCGTCCGCCGGCGCATAGACGTTGAGGAACAGACAGTCCTCGTTGGCGTTGGCCGGACCGGCGAACGGGCCGAGCGTGGTCACCTGCAGACAGATCGGGCCGAACTTGCTGGCGTCGCGGACCTTCTTCCACGGCTCATGCTCGGCGGTGGGGCGCCAGCGGAGTTCTCCCACGGGGGGCGCCGCATAGGGAATGCCGTAGAAGCGCGCCACGCCGTCCTTTACGAAGCCGCGCACCGCGCCCTTGTCAGTCGTGACCGTCGGCGCGTCTGCGCCTCGCGCCAGCGCTGGGGCGCAGACGGCCCCGATCGACAGCGCGAGGATGGCGGGAAGCGAGGGAAAGCGGCGGCGTTTCCCCACTCTGGTCGGGCTGGTCATGATTTCCTCCGAACTCTTTGACGTTTTTCTTGTTGCCCGCGCAGCATGAGGCGGACCGCCCGAGAGGCGTGCGCGGGCAGGCAGGCTGGCGCCCGCCGCGGCGATATTCTCGGCGCTGGGCGAAGAAAATCGGCGTACAGGGAACTTGTCGGCGACTTCTTTGGCGCCGGGACGGCAGAAGGCCGTCCGCCCGGGTTCAGCGCGGGCGCGGCCCGTCGCGACCGGAAGCTGCTTCAGAAGCCCAGCAGCTTCGCGATCTCGTCCGCGGCGACGGTGGGCGCGAGGTCGCCGCTGCCGACTTCGGCCTCGAGCACGGGCACCCGCGCGGCGAGGCGGTCGTCTTCCACGATGCGCTCGCGAAAGCGCGCCTCGACCATGTCCCACATCCAGCGCACCTGCTGCCTGGCGCGGCGTTCGGCGAACTCGCCGGATTTTTCACGCGCGGCGCGGCAGGCCTCGACGCGGCTCCAGAGCGTGTCGAGCCGGAGGTCCTCGCGGCCGGATATGGTCAGCACCTCCGGCGTCCAGGCGCCGCTTTCGGCGTTGAGGATTCGGAGCGCCGCCTTGTAGTCGGACGCCGCGTCGCGGGCGCGCGCCTCGCCGTCGCCGTCGGCCTTGTTGACGGCGATGAGGTCGGCGATCTCCAGCACGCCCTTCTTGATGCCCTGCAGCTCGTCGCCGGCTCCGGGCAGCATCAGCACGACGAAGACGTCCGTCATGTCCGCGACCGTGATCTCCGACTGCCCGATGCCGACGGTCTCGACCAGGATGACGTCGAAGCCGGCGGCCTCGACAAGCAGCATCGTCTCGCGCGTCTTTGCGGCGACGCCTCCGAGCGTGCCGGCGGAGGGGGAGGGGCGGATATAGGCGTTGGGATCGTGCGCGAGGCGGCGCATCCGCGTCTTGTCGCCGAGGATCGAGCCCCCGGTGCGCTTCGACGAGGGGTCGACGGCCAGCACCGCGACTTTGCGGCCCTCGCTCGTGAGCCGGCTACCGAGCGCGTCGATCGTCGTCGACTTGCCGACGCCCGGCACGCCGGTGATGCCGACCCGGATCGCGCCGCCGGTGCGGTCGAGCAGGCTCTGGACGAGCTCTCGAGCCGCCGCCCGGTGATCGGCCCGGCGCGACTCCGCGAAGGTGATCGCCCGCGCCAGCGCCGCGCGCTCGCCGGCCCGGATGCGATCCGCGAGCGCCGCGACGTCGATCTGACCGCGGCGGGACGGCCCCTCACTCACGCTGCGACGTCCAGCCGGCCCAAGTGTGCGGTACCCTGATCCCGCATCCTCGCCCGCGCGGGGGACGTAGGCCGAGCGTTTAGGTTTAAGACGAAAATTTTTGCCTTCGGTCCCTGAACTGTCATCCGACATTCAGCGTTCTCATGCCATACTGTTGCAAATTGTTTCAGGCGGCTTTGCGGGCAGCTTGGGAGGACGTCATGAACGTGGACCGGCTGGAAGGCGTGTATCGTCAACTGAAGGGTGGTTTTTTGCAGCTCTGGGGCCGTCTGACCGGGGACCGCGCGATGGTTCTGCGCGGCAAGGCGACGGCTTTCTCCGGCGCGGCGCAGGCCAGCTTCGGACGCGCGATGGGCGCCGGCAAGCTTCTCGGCTTCCGTCGCCGCTTCGGCGTGTGAAGCTGCACAAGTGAACTGGGACGTCGCCCTCTGGAGACGCTTTCGGCGCGCGTCGATGTCCCAGATCATGGCTTCGGATCGAGAAGCATTTCGTGCGCGCGACGGCGGTAATCGTCCTTCAGCGCCTCGTCCGCGACTTTGAGCCCTTCGGTCGAACGGCCCATCCGCTCGAAAAGCGCCGTATCCCACAGCACGTCCGCCGCGCTCTCCGAGCGGAACAGCTGTTTCGCAAACGCCTCGACGATTTCTGCGCTCGGCTCTTCCGTCACCCCGGAGTCGCTCATTCCGCCGCCTGCTGCGACGAGACGTATCCGTACTTCTCGTTGAGCATGTGGACCAGCTCCTTGGCGGCGTTCGCCACGACGGTCCCGGGCGGGAAGATGAGGCTGGCGCCGGCTTCCTTCAGCGCCGGATAGTCGACCGGCGGGATGACGCCGCCCACCACGATCATGATCTCGTCGCCGCCCTCGGCCTTCAGCGCGTCGCGCAGCGCGGGGACGAGCGTCAGGTGGCCGGCGGTCATGGTCGAGATGCCGACGACATGCACGTCGTTCTCGATCGCCTGCCGCGCGCACTCTTCGGGAGTGGCGAACAGGGGCCCGATGTCGACGTCAAAGCCGAGATCGGCGAAGGCTGAGGCGATGATCTTCTGGCCGCGGTCGTGGCCGTCCTGGCCGACCTTCGCGACGAGGATGCGCGGCCGGCGGCCGTCCGCCCGCTCGAACGCCTCGACCATCTTCTGCACTTCGGCGATCTGGCCCATGGCCTTGCCCTCGCGCTTGTAGACGCCCGAGATCGACTTGATCTCGGCGCGGTGGCGATCGAACACCTTCTCCATCGCCTGGGTGATCTCGCCGACGGTCGCCATCGCGCGCGCCGCGTCGATCGAGAGCGCCAGCAGGTTGCCGTTCCCGCGCGCGCCATCCTCCAGCGCCTTGAGCGCCGCGTCGACCTTCGACTGGTCGCGCTCTTCACGAAGGCGCTTCAGCTTCGCCTCCTGCGCGGCGCGGACCTCGGCGTTCTTGATCTGGCGGACGTCGAGCGTCTCGTTCTTAAGCACCTTGTACTTGTTGACGCCGACCACCGTCTGCTCGCCCGAGTCGATCCGGGCCTGTGTGGTCGCGGCCGCCTCTTCGATCCTGAGCTTCGGAACGCCGGCCTCGATCGCCTTGGCCATGCCGCCGAGCCGGTCGATCTCCGCGATATGCTCCAGCGCCTTCTTCGCGAGGTCGTGGGTGAGCCTCTCGACATAGGCCGAGCCGCCCCATGGGTCGATGAAGCGCGTCGTGCCGCTCTCCATCTGCAGGACGAGCTGGGTGTTGCGAGCGATGCGCGCCGAATGGTCGGTCGGCAGCGCCAGCGCCTCGTCGAAGGAGTTGGTGTGAAGCGACTGGGTGCCGCCCTGCGTGGCCGCGATCGCCTCCAGCGTGGTGCGGACCACGTTGTTGTAGACGTCCTGCGCGGTGAGCGACCAGCCGCTCGTCTGGCTGTGGGTGCGCAAGGGGAGCGACTTCGGGTTCTTCGCCCCGAGGTCGGTCATGAGCTTCGTCCAGATGAGGCGCGCGGCCCGCATCTTGGCGATCTCCATGAACACGTTCATGCCGATCGCCCAGAAGAACGACAGCCGCGGCGCGAAGCGGTCGATGTCGAGGCCGGCCGCCATGCCCGCCTTCACGTACTCCGCCCCGTCGGCGAGCGTGTAGGCGAGCTCGAGGTCGGCCGTCGCCCCGGCCTCCTGCATGTGGTAGCCGGAGATCGAGATCGAGTTGAACTTCGGCATGTGTTCGGACGTGTGCGCGAAGATGTCCGAGACGATCCGCATCGAGGGCCGGGGCGGATAGATGTAGGTGTTGCGGACCATGAACTCCTTCAGAATGTCGTTCTGAATGGTCCCGGCCAGCTTCTCCTGCGGCACGCCCTGTTCTTCCGCCGCCGCGATGAACAGCGCGAGCACCGGCAGCACCGCGCCGTTCATCGTCATCGAGACGGTCATCTTGTCGAGCGGGATCCCGGCGAACAGGGTCCGCATGTCGTAGATCGAATCAATCGCGACGCCCGCCATGCCGACGTCGCCCGCGACGCGCGGATGGTCTGAGTCGTAGCCGCGATGGGTCGCGAGGTCGAATGCGACGGAAAGGCCCATCTGCCCCGCCGCGAGGTTCGCTCGGTAGAACTCGTTGGAATCCTCCGCCGTCGAGAAGCCGGCATATTGCCGGATCGTCCAGGGCTGGGCGGCGTACATCGTCGGGTAGGGGCCGCGGATGAACGGCGCAAGGCCCGGCCAGGTGTCGAGGCCCTTCAGCCCTTCGAGGTCGCCCTCGCCATAGACCGGCTTGACCGGGATGCCCTCCGGCGTCGTCCAAGGCTCGGCCGCGGCTTCGGGCGCGGCGGTCTCCGGCCGCTTCCAGGCGATCTTCGAGAAATCCGGCAAGGTCGCGCTCATGCTGCGCCTCCATTCGCCTGCGAGGCCGCGGTCAGGATCTCCAGCGCGTCGTCGCCCGCCGCGACGAAGCGGCTGACGCCGGCGCCTTCGAGCTCCGCCGCGCCGTCCTTCGGCCGGCCCGCGAGCCAGACCGTCGCGCCGGCCGAGGCCAGAGCCTCCGCGGCCGCCGCTCCTGTCTCAGCATAGTCGGCATCCGCGCCGGTGACGACGGCGATAGCCGCGCCGGACTTGGCGAAGCCGTCGGCCAGCGCTGCGGCGTCGCCCTCGATCGGGCCGTCGACGACGGCGAGGCCGCCGGCCTCCAGCAGGTTCCGCATGAAGCCGGCGCGCGCGGAATGCCGCGCGATAGGGCCTAGCAGCGCGAGATAGACGGACGGCCTCGGGCTTTTCGCCTCGTTGGCCGCACGCAGCGCCTCGAACGGCTCGGCGATGCGCGTTGGCTGGACGGGCGCGACCTTCATGTCGACGACCGTGGCGGTCTTCGGATCGGTCTCGCTCGGGCCGAGAACCTCGGACGCCTTCGGGAACTGGCTGACGCCGACGATCGGGCTCTTGCGCGTCGCGACGTTTTTTGCGCGGCTGTCGCGGCTCTTCAGGACCATGTCGCGCCACGCGCCGGACTTCGCCGCCTCCAGCAGTCCGCCCTCTGCCTCGATTGTCTGGAACAGCGCCCAGGCGCGCTCGGCGAGGGCGTCGGTCAGGCGCTCGATCGCGCCCGCGCCCGCGGCGGGGTCGGCGACGCGGTAGGCGTTGGTCTCCTCCAGCACGATCGACTGGGTGTTGCGGGCTATGCGCCGCGCGTCGGCGTCGGTCCCGCCGAACGCGATGTCGTGGGGCAGCGCGACGATGGAATCCGCGCCGCCGACGCCCGCGGCGAAGGTCGCGATTGTCGTGCGGACCATGTTCGTCTGCGCGTCGTTGCGCGTCATCATCCTCAGCGACGTCTGCGCATAGATGTGGACGGCTCTTTCGTCGAGCCCGAGCTCACGCCTTAGCGCAGCCCAAAGCAGCCGCGCGGCGCGGAGCTTCGCGACGCCGGCGAACTGGTCGGCGTCGAGGGAGACAGCGAGGCCGGCGATGTCGAGCGACGCGTCCGGCAGAAGCCTCACATGCTCAACCGCCGAGGCGAGCGCGGTCGCCAGCTCCAGCGCCTCGCTCGCGCCGGCGTCATGGGTCAGGCGCTGGTCGATCAGCAGGATGGGCGAGGAAAAGCCCTTCGACGCCAGCTCGTCGACGACGGCGGCGGTGTCGGCGACGGCGTCGGCCCACGGCTTCGGGCTTCCACCGAGGCTGAGCAGGTCGCGCATCAGGTCGAGGCCGAACAGGACGGAGACGTCGGACGGCCGCAGCCCGCGCGCTTCAATCAGCGCCGCCACGTTCCGCGCCGCCGCAGTGCCTTCGAACGGCGCGGCGTCGAGATGGACAGGGGCGAGGTCGAGCAGCACGCCGTCGAGCGTCTCGTCCAGACGCGCGGCGTCGACCCCGTCGCGGCCCGCCCCGGCGAGGATCAGCGACAGGCCCGATGCGCCGTTCTCGAGGTCCTCCAGCGCCTGCGCGCTCGCCTTGGCGGGATCGGCAATGTCGATGCGGGTCATCGCCGTCCAGCGCGCGCCGGCGGGGCGGCCGGCGATCGGCCTGGCCTCGGCGCGCGGCAGGATCGCGTCGAAGGCGACGTCGTCGAGGAGCTTGCCGCGGATCACCGGATCAAGCGGCCGGCCCTTGAGCGCGGCCTCGACGGCGCGCCGCCAGTCGGCCTCGCTCGCCGGGAATTCGGCGGCGAAATCGGTCGTGAAGCCGGAGGCGTCGGTCGTCATCGGTTTCTCTTGTGCGCTGCGGCGTGACCCTGCCACAGCCGGGCGCCGGCGCCATACTGGACGTTCGACGCATCGGGAGAGGTCGTCGTCCGTCGCGGTCGACGGAAGCGCGCGACGTTCCTACGTCCTCTTGTCCCCCTCCCCACAAGGGGGAGGGGAACACGGACACCAGCCTTTTGCGGAAGGTCGCCCAATGCGACGGCCGTGCCTTAGAACGCCAGGCCGAGCTTGGCGCGGCCTGTCTGGGTCGCGACGCCGTCGCGGCGGCCGTAGTCGTAGTCGACCTTGACCGACATGCCGTTAGCGATCGCGGTTCCGATCCCGAGGCCGCCGACGAGGCCGCGGCCGTTCGGGGCGGCGAGCGACAGAGAGGACGCGCCGGAGGCCGCCGACCTCGCCTTAAGGGCGCTCGCGGCGTAGGCGACGACCTCGTCAGCGCCGACGAAGCCGGACAGGGTGACGGTGTGACTCGGATCGACCCGCACAGCTTTCGTGCCGCCGAGCCGAACGGTCGCGGTCGCGGCCATGGCCTGGCGCGCGGCGAAATGCGCCGCCGCCTGTCCCGATTCCCGAAAACCGTTGAGCGCGTGCCCGGTCGCGGTCAGGGCGACCGTCGGGGTCCACCTGATCCCTCCAATGTCGGCCGTCGCGCCAAGCTGGCCGCCGGCGCGGAGGGCCTGACCGGTCGCGATCGCGGTGCTCGCTCCACGAGACAATCCCTCGAAGGTGAAGCTCGAGACGCCGAGATCCGTCTTCGCGAAGGCGCCGCCCTCGTCGAAGCGCGCATAGATGTCGGCGTGACCGGCGACGATGCGGCCGTTCAGGTCGGCCGAAGCCACGCTTCCGATCGATGCGGCGGCGGACGCGCCGGCGATCATCCCGGTTCGCAACTCCCGGTCCACGCCGGCCCGCATCTGGGTCGCGTCGCCGCTCCAACCGAGCCTGCCGGCGCGCTCGGACTGGCCGAGGCCGACCGCGCCGGACTCCCAGTAGGCGGCGGTGCCGGGGATCGGCCGGTCCGTCTTCGGGCGCGGCGCGTCCAGCCGCGCATAGACCGCGTCGGCCTCGGCCTGGCTGAGGAACAGGCCCGACTCCACGAGAGCCTGAGCCGAACGATAGTCGTCCGCTTGCGCGTCGCAGGCGAAAACGACCCCGATCGCGCCGAGCAGAAGCCCGGCGCGGCTGAAGCTGGTCGACACGAGTTTCGACCCCTCACGCTTGGTCAGTCAGTCGGCGCCCGCACGCGCCGCCGTTGCAGCGCAGTATGAACGGCCGTTCAGAGAATGCGACATCCGCGGATCACGAGCGCGTGAGATCCGGGCTCACAAATGCGCGGGTGTGGCACGGAAGACTCCGTACGGACACTCGACCGATCAACCAGTTAGGCGGGATCGTGGCGCGCTGACGGCCGCGCGGCGGCGCAGCCCGATGCCGCGCCACAACGCTCGCGCTTTGTGCGCTGCAGAAGAAGGAGCGCGTGCGAATCAGGCCGCCAGCGCCGCCAAAATGCGGATCCACGACCGCGTCCCTCGCCGAAAGCTTTCGAGGTCGTACTTCTCGTTGGGCGAGTGGATGCGATCGTCGTCGAGCGCGAAGCCGGCCAGCAGCGTGTCCATGCCGAGCGTCTTCTTGAAATCGCCGACAATGGGAATCGAGCCGCCGAGGCCGATGGTGATCGGCTCAACGCCCCACTCGTCACGGAGCGCCGCGCGCGTCTTCGCCAGCGCCGGGCTGTCCACCGGAACCTGGATCGCGCGGGACCCCTTGTGGCCGGAGAACTCGACGTCGCAGTCGACGGGCAGCTGCTCGCGGACATAGGCGCGGAACGTCTGGCGGATGGCAGCCGGATCCTGATCGCCGACGAGGCGGAACGAGATCTTGGCGTGCGCCTCGGCCGGGATCACCGTCTTGGCGCCGGCGCCGGTGTAGCCGCCCCACATGCCGTTCACGTCGCAGGTTGGACGGGACTGGACCTGCTCGATGATCATGCGGTCGGCCTCGCCGGCGGGCGCCGACAGACCGACCGGACCCAGGAACGCCTCGGCGTCGAGGCCGAGCGATCGCCACTGCTCGCGGATCGGCTCCGGCGTCTCGGGCACGCCGTCGTAGAAGCCGGCGAGCGTCACCCGGCCGGTTTCGTCATGCAGTCCGGCGACGATCTGGGCCAGCACGTGCAGCGGGTTGCGCGCCGCGCCGCCATACATGCCCGAATGCAGGTCGCGATTGGCGGCCCGAATCGTCAGCTCCTCATAGATCAGGCCGCGCAGCGCCGAGGTGATGGCAGGCTTGCCTTCGCCCCACATCGTCGTGTCGCAGACGAGCGCCGCGTCGGCCGCGAGCTCGTCCTTCGCCTCGTCCAGGAAGGCGGGAAGATTGATTGAGCCGCACTCCTCCTCGCCCTCGATCATCAGCGTGACGCCGAGCGGCAGCGAGCCGGTCGCGGCCTTCCAGGCGCGGCAGGCCTCGACGAAGGTCATCACCTGACCCTTATCGTCGCTCGAGCCGCGCCCGAGGATCACCTTCTTCCCGCCGGTCTCGCCGATGCGAGGCTCGAAGGGCGGCGTCTCCCATTTGTCGAGCGGGTCTACAGGCTGCACGTCGTAGTGGCCGTAGAACAGGACGTGCGGCGCGCCGGGCTTCGGCTGTTTGGCGAGCACGACCGGGTGGCCCGGGGTCTCCCTGAGGCTCGCCTCGAAGCCGAGCGAGGCGAGGTCGCGCTTCAGCCAGTCCGCCGCTTCGCGGCAGCCGTGGCGATAGGCGGGGTCGGTCGAGATCGACGGAATCTTCAGCAGCGCGAACAGCCTCTCGAGGCTTTTGTCGAGGCCGTCGTCGGCGGCCTGCAGCGCGCGTTCGAGGTCGGACACGGGGGCGTCCTCCTGCGGTTGGGGGGAAGGTCAGGCGAGGTCGGTCTTGGCGAAATCGTCGCCCTTGTAGAGCAGGGGGACGTTATGCGCCTTGGCGCAGGCATAGGAGAAGCAGTCGCCGAAGTTGAGGCGTGCGGGGTGGCGTGAGCCCTTGCCGTATCGGGAGTGGGCCTCGAGGGCTAGGCGGCCGATCTCCGCTGTTATCGGGATCACGGCCATATCGAGCGCGGCATAGGTCCGCGCCCTGATCTCCGCCTCCGCGTGAGAAAGCCTCAGCTTAGGCGCAATGGCGAGCGCGGTCTCAAAGAGGGCAAGCGGCGACGTCATCAGCCCGGACTTCGAGTCGAAAAGCCGACACTCGGAGACTGCGAATCAGGCTCGGACAGCAGAATTCCGGCAAGCGCCGAGGCGTCGACGAACACCGTCTAATCTTCGTACAGCGCGTCGAAAAACGCTTTGTCGATCACCACGCTGTCATCCTGCGGCAGGCGCGCCAGTTCCTCGCGGATGGCGCGCATCCGGGCGTGGCGCTCCTCCTTTGTCATGGTCTTGGCGGCGTTCTTCAGCGCCTCGTCGCAAGCGGCGCGGATCGCTTCGGTGATCGACGTGCCCTTCGTCGCAGCGAGCTGCCTCACGATCCGATCGGTCTCTGGATCCCGGACATGAAAGGCCATCGATCTACACTCCAGAGCGCTTTCGTCTAGATTGTCCCGAACGCGGCCGGACGCAAGCCTTCACCGCTTCAGCAGGCTCCCCAGAACCCCCCGCACCACCGCCCGACCGACCGAACTCCCCACCGAGCCGGCGACCGACTTGCCGATCGAGGCCGCGACGTCGCCGGCGGTGCGCTGGACGATGGTGCGGGTGACCTCGCGGGCGACGCGCTGGCCCGGATTGAGCGTCTTGCTGCGGTCGGAAGCGCCGCCGCCGAAGATCGTCTTGAAGAAGCCGCCGAAGCCGCCCTCGCCGGCGGCGTCCGCCTCGACCACCGCCTTTTCCTCAGCCTTCTTGAGGAGCAGTTCGTAGGCCGACTCGCGGTCGATCGTCTCGTCGTAATGGCCGGCGATCGGCGAGTTCTGGATCAGCGCCTTGCGCTCGTCCGCGGCGAGCGGCCCGATCCGCGCCGCCGGCGGCCGGATCAGCGTGCGCTGGACCACGGACGGCGCGCCCTTGCCTTCGAGCGTCGAGACCAGCGCCTCGCCGACGGCGAGCTCGGTGATGACCTGCGCTGTATTGAGCTTCGGGTTGGGGCGGAAGGTCTCGGCGGCCGCGCGGACCGCCTTCTGCTCGCGCGGGGTGTAGGCGCGCAGGGCATGCTGCACCCGGTTGCCGAGCTGGCCCGCGACGGTCTCCGGAACGTCGAGCGGGTTCTGGGTGACGAAATAGACGCCGACGCCCTTGGAGCGGATCAGGCGCACGACCTGCTCGACCTTGTCGAGAAGCGCCTTCGGCGCCTCGTCGAACAAGAGGTGCGCCTCGTCGAAGAAGAAGACGAGCTTGGGTTTTTCGGGATCGCCGACCTCGGGAAGCTCCTCGAACAGCTCCGACAGCAGCCAGAGCAGGAAGGTCGCGTAGAGCCGCGGGCTCGACATGAGCTTGTCGGCCGCGAGAATGTTGATCGTTCCCCGGCCGTCGCGCGTTGTGCGGATGAGGTCGGTCAAAGCCAGCGCCGGCTCGCCGAAGAACCTGTCGCCGCCCTGGTTCTCCAGCACCAGCAGCTGGCGCTGCACCGCGCCGACGGTCGCCTTGGCGACGTTGCCGTATTGGGTGGTGAGCTCCGCCGCGTTCTCGGCGACGTAGGTCAGCAGCGCCTGAAGGTCCTTCAGATCGAGCAGCAGAAGGCCTTCCTTGTCGGCGACTCGGAAGACGATGTTGAGCACGCCCTCCTGGGTGTCGTTGAGGTTCATCAGCCGCGCGAGCAGCAGCGGGCCCATCTCGGAGACGGTGGCGCGGATCGGATGGCCCTGCTCGCCGAACATGTCCCAGAACACGACGGGGAACTTGTCATTGACGTAGGGGTCGAGGCCGACCTCCTCGGCGCGCTTGACCAGAAAGTCCTTCGGCTCGCCCTTGGCGGCGACGCCGGAGAGATCGCCCTTGATGTCGGCCGCGAACACCGAGACGCCGGCGTCCGAGAAGGCTTCCGCGAGAACCTGCAGCGTGACCGTCTTGCCGGTGCCGGTCGCGCCGGTGACGAGGCCGTGGCGGTTGGCGAGCTTCAACTCGAGGTATTCGCCCTTGACCTTCTTCTCCCCGTCGAAGCTTGTCCCGATGAATAGCTTGCCGTCCTGAAGCATCTCGCGCCCTTGCAATCCGCGCCGGCCGCCCCGGCGCCGCGAGCCTGCGGCGCCGCGGTGTCCGACACAAGCGCGCCGCCTTGGGCCATCCGTCGGCTTGTGTCAGAGGTCGCGGCGCCTACTATGCGCCGCCAACCAAGAACCGAAGACAGGGGCAGGGACGTCGATGGAGGAGCTCGTCAACCGACTTTCGGCGGCCGCGGATATCGATCGCTCGAAGGCCGAATCGGCAGTGAAGACGATCCTCGTCTTCCTGGACAAGGAGGCGCCGGCGGACGCCGTGAAGCAGCTGGTCGACGCCATGCCCGGCGCCGAGCCCGTGCTGGCGGAGGCCCGCAAAGAGCACGAAGGCGACGGCTATGTCGGCTTCGGCGCGATGGCCGCCTATCATGCGCTGACGGCGGCGGGGCTCTCCGGCGGCGAGGTGCAGATCGTGACCAAAGAGCTGCTCGCCTTTTCGCGGGACGCGGTCGGGGACGAAACCACGGGCCGGATCGTGGGCTCGGTGCCGGGTCTGGAGGCGTTCGTCTGACAGCCTGAAGTTCGGCGGCCACGCCAGGCGATTATTTCCGATCAGTCGCGTCTCGCGTTTCACCGCCCCACGTGTCCTGGGGCTCGTTCGACACCTCGAACGCCAGGAGGCGGCGCATGTCCTATCCGATCGCGAGCGTCGGAACGGAATACGCGGACAGGCTGAAATCGATTGGAATACGTACGACAGCCACGCTGCTCGATCGGGCGAAGACCCCAAAGGGGCGCAAGTCGCTCGCAGCCGCCTCGGGGATCGCGGAGCCGAAGATCCTGAGATTCGCCAACATGGCGGACCTGATGCGCCTGCGCGGCGTCGGCGAGGAATACGCCGAGCTGCTGGAGGCCGCCGGCGTCGACACGGTCAAGGAGCTCAAGAACCGCAACGTCGCCAATCTGACGAGGGCGCTCGCCGAGGCGAACGCCCGCGACAACCTCGTCCGGCTCCTGCCGTCCGAGAAGATGGTGGCGAAGTGGATCTCGCAGGCGAAGTCGATGCCGCCGATGATGACGTATTGAGTCCCTTCCTCAAGCCGCCTCAATCGTGCTCTGTGTGCTCGAACGATCCGTGAGAGCCCGCATGTCATCCGCTCCCTTCGCCGCCGCCGCCATGTTCGACCGCACGGGCGGCCCGCGTGTCATGGGCATCCTGAACGTGACGCCGGATTCCTTTTCCGACGGCGGCCGGTTCCAGGCGGTCGAGACCGTGGTAGGGCACGCGAAGCGCATGTGCGCGGAGGGCGCGGACGTCATCGACGTCGGCGGCGAATCCACGCGGCCGGGCCACACACCGGTCGGGGCGGAGGAGGAGATCCGCCGGGTCGTTCCCGCGATCGAGGCGCTGAAGCGGGAGATTTCCGCCCCGATCTCGATCGACACCATGAAGGCGAGCGTCGCGGAGGCGGCGCTGAGAGCGGGCGCGACGATCGTCAACGACGTCTGGGGCCTTCAGCGAGACCCCGATATCGCGCGGGTCGCCGCGGAGCACGGCGCGCCGGTCTGCGTCATGCACCACCGCACCGAGGTCGATCCCTCGCTCGACATCGTCGAGGACATGAAGCGTTTCCTCGGCCGGTCGATCGAGATCGCGCAGAAGGCGGGGATTCCGGACCGCGCGATCGCCCTCGATCCCGGGGTCGGCTTCGGCAAGACCGTCGACCAGAACCTCACCGCCATCCGCCGCGTCGACGCGCTGGCGGCGATGGGCTTTCCGGTGCTGCTCGGCACGTCGCGGAAATCGTTGATCGGCCACATCCTCGACCGCACGCCGGAAGAGCGCGTCTTCGGCACGGTCGCGACGTCCGTCACCGGATGGGCGGCGGGCGCGACCATGTTCCGCGTCCACGACGTCCGCGCCAACCGCGACGCGCTGCTGGTGGCTCAGGCGGTTCTGAGCGCGCCTTAGCGCAGTCGATAAGAATATTATCTTATAAACTCGCTTAGCGACTTGTTAAGCTGAGGTGTTTATGCATACTTATATGCATGAACAGCCGCGAAGTCATCGCCGCGCTGAAAGCCGATGGGTGGTTTGAAGTGAACCGGCGCGGCAGCCACGTTCAGTTCAAGCACGCCGAGAAACCCGGCCGTGTGACCGTGCCAGCACCGTCTAAAGACATCCCAATCGGAACGTTGAAATCGATCGAGAGGCAGGCGGGGCTAACGCTGAGGTAGAGCGCCATGAAAAAGTACATCGCCCTGATCCATAGGGAAGGCGACGCATTTGGCGTGTCGTTCCCCGATCTCCCCGGCTGCGTGACGGTCGGCGGTAGCATCGAAGAGGCGCAGGCGCTTGCAGAGGAGGCGTTAGCGCTGCATCTCGAAGGCATGGTCGAGGATGGCGAAGCTGCGCCGGAGCCGTCATCGCTCGACGCCGTCATGACCGAGCGCGAGAACCGGGACGCTGTCGCGGTCCTCGTTCAGGCGCCCAAAGGCGTCGTCAGAGCCGTCCGTGTAAGCGTCACCTTTCCAGAAGACCTTCTTCAGCAGATCGACGCTTATGCCGAAAGGAACGGCTTCACCCGCTCGGGCTTCCTCCAACTCGTCGCCAAGGAAGCCATGCAGGACGAAAGTCGCCTGCGGTCCGCTGCTTAGCCACGCCTGCGCTTCGAAAACGAGCCTTCAGAGCTTCGCCTTCAACGCCTCGAGCCCTGACGTGAAGATCCCGGTGATCACGTCCTTCGCTGCCGCCTCGTCTCCGACCGGATCGAACTCCGCGGTCCAGGTCACTGTGGAGCTGGATCCCGCGTCCGCGACCGAGAAGGTCGCGGAGTAGTTCGAGACGGGCAGGGGGCTGTCCGTGATGTCGTAGGAGTAGCTGCGCGCCGCGTCGTCCCAGTCGGTCTGCTTCTCGACGATCTTGGCGCCGTCGCCGAGCGTCAGCGTGCGGATCGACTTGTCGTCGGAGAGTTCACAGGCCGCGATTGCGGGATGAAAGCCGCCGATGCCGCAGAAGTCGGGAGACGCCTCCTTCCACACCGCGTCGGCGGAGGCGGGCATGTCGGCTTTGACGGTGACGGTGGCCATGGGGCTCTTCCTCCGGCGCCGGAGGCTTGATCGCCCCGGTCGTTCGCTGATGGCGCGGGAGATAAAGGCGGCGGGACCGCCGGAAAGGGCGCGCCCGCACGCCCGAAGGCGAGCGGGCGCGGGGAGGGCGCTTACTTCGCCTCGTCGTAAAGCTTCTCGACGTATTCCCAGTTGATCAGATTGTCGACGAAAGCCTTGAGGTAGTCGGGCCGCTTGTTGCGGTAGTCGATGTAGTAGGAGTGCTCCCAGACGTCGACGCCGAGCAGCGGCACGCCGCCATGGACCAGCGGGTTCTCGCCGTTCGGGGTCTTCATCACCTCGAGCTTGCCGCCCTTCAGGGCGAGCCAGGCCCAGCCGGAGCCGAACTGGCCCTTGCCGGCTTCGATGAAGTCCTCCTTGAACTTCTCGACGCCGCCGAGGTCCTCGTTGATCTTGGTCTCGAGCGCGTCGGGGATCGATCCGCCGCCGCCCGGCTTCATCCAGTTCCAGAAGTGCAGGTGGTTGTAGTGCTGGCTGGCGTTGTTGAAGAGCGCCTGATTCTTGCCGTGGGACTGCTTCACCACCTCCTCGAGCGATTTGCCCTCGAGGCCCGAGCCCTCGATCAGCTTGTTCGCCGTCTCGACATAGGTGTTGTGGTGCTTGTCGTGATGGAACTCCAAGGTCTCCTTGGACATATATGGCTGGAGCGCGTCATAGGCGTAGGGCAGTTCGGGAAGCTTGAAGGCCATCGAAAATCTCCGTCCTGAAAAGCGTTCCGGTCCCGGCGCGCCAAGGCTCCGGCGAGCCGCGCGCGCCGAGGTTCGCCGAGCTACATAGGCCCCCGCCGGAAGGGCGGCAATGTGGTTCGGTCGATCGAACAGATGCGCGCTGGACTTTACGCGGCCCTAACCATGGCGCCATGACAACGGCTCTGAAACGTCAAAGCCCTGCGAGGTTCTCGCGCGTGATGCCTTTCGTGCTCTATGCGCTCGGCGCCGGCCTGATGGCGTGGGCGGGCTACCTGATGCTCGCCGGGGAGAGCTACGCGGCCATCGACATCGCTGCGAGCCTCGCCGGCTGGGGCGCCTTCACGATCGGGCTCGGCGCGGTCACGGCGGCGCTGCAGCGCCTGACGAAGGCCGTCGGGGCCTCGCGCCGCGCGGCGGCGTCGCCCGCGGACGACACGAAGGCCGGGCGTCGCGAGCGAAGCGAAGGCAAAGCCGACGGCGCCGCCGCGAAGGCCAGGCCAGAGGAACGTCAGCGAAACCGACTCCTGCGGGCCGATCCGGCGCCGCCGCCCGAGCCGATCGCGCCGCCGACTCCGGTCGTCGCGCCGCCCGTCTCGATCGTCGCGCCGCTGCGGACGCCGGAACCGGCGCCGGCGGAGGCGGGGGCCGACGCAGGCGAGGCGTCGCCGGAGAAACCGGACGAGGCGAGCAAGGCGGCCGGTGGCGAAAAGCGGTCGATGCGCGCGGCGCTGCGCCGTCCGGTCCGGGCCGCCGACGAGCCGAAGGTCGAGGCGCCGCCGGTCGCCGTTTCCAAACTCGGCGGCGGACTGTCCCTGCGCCGCAGGAGAGCGGAGCCGCCGCTCGCCGAAGAGCCGCAGGATGGAGCGACGGCGCCGACGCAACAGCCCGTGACGGCGCCGGAGCGGCTGGAGCCGTCTGCTACGCGCCCGATCATGCCCATCCGCGCCACGCCAGTCGTGAAGTCCCCCGCCGAGCCCGCTCCCGTGGATGAGCCCGTGATCGGCGAGGCGCATGCGACGGAAGCGCGATCGCAGGACGTCGCTCCGCCTACGCCCCAGGTGGCCGAAGACGTGAAACCGGAGGCGGACGCGGCGCCGGTCCCGACGGCGGACGAGACCGAGACCCCGCCGGCGGCTTCCGGGCAGCTGGAGGCTCCGGCGCCGGAGAGCCCCCCAGTCCCGGAGCCCGCCGCCAACGAACCCGCCGCCGCCAGGCCCGCGCCGGCCGGCCAGCCGCCGGTGCCGGAATGGCTCGCCCGCGCCCGCGCCCGCCGCGAGGCGCGTCTGCGGACGGATACGCCGCGCGCGCCGGAGCGTCCGCGCTTCGTCCGCGAGCCCGAGCCGGCTGTCGAGACGCCGCCCGCGCCGCCGCGAAGTCCCGAGCCCGATGCGGAGCCCGCCGACGCAGAGCCTCACCCGGCGCTCGATCAGGCCGCGTCCGCCGAGCCTCCAGTTTCGCCTGACCCGACCCCGGTCTCGCCGCCGGAAGCCGAGCGGGCCGATGAGCCGGTTCCCGAGGCCGCCGATCGGCGGCTGGTCAGCGAAGGCGAGCACAACGGGGTCATGTACCGGTTCTACGACGACGGATCGGTCGAGGCGCAGTCGCCGCACGGCGTGCGGCGCTTCGCGAGCGTGGACGACCTGCGCCGCGCCGTCATGAACGCGCGCGGGCCGGGCCGTCTCGACGCCGATCCCGGGGCGGCCCCGGAGGTCTTGGCTCCGGTCGAAACAGATCCCCTCGACGTGGCGCTCGCAGAGCTCGAAGGCGGCGCGAGGCCCGCGCCAAAGCTCCACGTCGACCCCGAAGACCGGCTGGGCCGGCTCTAAGCGGTTCCGCCGGAATTCGGCGCCGCGGTCGCGGCGAGGGCGAAGGCGTAGGCGATCGCCACCTCCTCCAGCCGGTCGAAGCGCCCGGCTGCGCCGCCGTGGCCGGCCTCCATGTTGGTGCGCAGCGCGATCGGCCTGTCCGAGGTCGTGGCTTCGCGCAGGCGCGCGACCCACTTGGCCGGCTCCCAGTAGGTCACGCGCGGGTCGGTCAGGCCGGCGAGGGCGAGGATCGCCGGATAGGGCTGCGGCGCGACGTTGTCGACCGGGCTGTAGCTCCGAATCCGGTCAAAGGCCGCCGGGTCGCGGATCGGGTCGCCCCATTCTGGCCATTCCGGCGGCGTGAGCGGCAGGGTCTCGTCCAGCATCGTGGTCAGCACGTCGACGAACGGCACCTCCGCGAGGATGGCGGCGAACAGATCCGGCCGCATATTGGCGACCGCGCCCATCAGCATTCCGCCGGCCGAGCCGCCATGCGCGACGATCCGGCCGGGCGAGGCGTAGCCTTCCGCGCACAGATGCCCGGCGACCGCGATGAAGTCGGTGAAGGTGTTCGGCTTGCGGTCGAGCTTGCCGTCGAGATACCAGCCCCAGCCCTTCTCCGTCCCCCCACGGATATGCGCGATCGCGTAGATGAAGCCGCTGTCGACCAGCGACAGCCGCCCGCCCGAGAAGCTCGCCGGCATCGCGATGCCGTATGCGCCGTAGCCATAGAGCAGACACGGGGCCGAACCGTCCGGCTTGACGTCGACGTGGTGCAGGATCGTCACCGGCACGGTTTCGCCGTCGGGCGCCAGCGCCTGCGTCCTGCGCACGACATAGTCCGCCGGGTCGTGGCCGGAGGGAATGTCCTGCCGCTTGCGGAGCGTGCGCTCGCGGGACGGAACGTCGTAGTCCCAGGTCTCGGCCGGGGTGGCGGGCGAGGAGTAGGAGAAGCGCAGCATGTCGCTGTCGAATTCGCGCCCGGCGTCGAAGCCCAGCGCGTAGGCCTCCTCGGCGAAGGCGATCTCATGCTCGGCGCCGTCCGCCAGCGAGCGGACGACGATGCGCGGCAGGGCGTCGACGCGCTCCAGCCTGTACAGCCAGCGTTCCGTCACCGCGTGGTCGAGCACGTAGACGCCCGGGCGATGAGGCAGCAGCTCGCGCCGGGCCTCTGAGGGGGCCTGCGCGTCAGCTGCGATCAGCTTGAAGTCGACGGCGTCGTCGTCATTGGTGCGGATGATCAGGGTCGACCGGCCGTCGAGGCCGGGATGGTGGTCGACGTCGTACTGGACGCCCGCCTTGCGCGGAAAGACGAGGCGCGGCGCGGCCTCCGGAGTTGTCCGGTCGATCAGATGCGCCTCGCTGGTGTCGTGGTCGGAGACCGTGATCACCACATAGGCCCCGGAGCGCGTCTGCTCGACCCGCACGAACCAGCCCGCCTCGGGCTCGCGGTAGACGAGAGCGTCGCCGGCCGGGTCGGTCCCGAGGACGTGGCGGTAGACCTCGAGCGCGCGATGGTCCTCGTCGATGCGGACATACCAGAAGCTTAGGCCGTCGGCGGCCCAGACCGCCGGTCCGGAGGTGTCCGGAACCACGTCGCCCGCGTCTTTTCCGCTCTCGAGGTCGCGGACGCGCATCGTGTAATACTCTGATCCGGCTTCGTCCGCGCTCCAGGCGAGGCGGCGGTGGTCGGGAGAGGGCGCCCAGCCGCCGAACTGGAAATAGGGGCGGCCTTCGGCCAGCGCGTCGCCGTCGAGGAGCATCTGGTCGGGCGCGTCCTCGGCGGCGTCGGCGGGACGCCGGACGACGAGCGGGTGCTGGCCTCCCTCGCGGTGCCGCACGGCGTAGGCGAAAGGCCCGTCGCGCTGCGGGACGCTCGAGTCATCCTCCTTGATGCGCCCGCGCATCTCCGCGATCAGCGCCGACTTCAGCGGTTCGAGCGGGCCGAGCAGCGCAGCGGCGTAAGCGTTCTCGGCCTCAAGATGCGCCCGGATGTCGGAGGGCAGCGCCTCGGGGCGACGAATCGCCTCACGCCAGTTTTCCGCCCTCAGCCAGCTATAGGGATCGTCGATCGTCGCGCCGTGGATGACGGTGGAATGCGACCGGCGTTCGGCGCGCGGGGGAGGGGAAGGCGGCGCGGCGAGCGCGGGGGTCGGCGACCGGTCGACGGCTTTCCGCATGGAGCGATGACTTTCGAATTCTGCTGGTTTCTCTTGGGGGATCGGTATCACGGCGGGGGAGCCGTGGTCTCGGCTGCACGGCGTGACGACCCTTCGGTCTCGTCGCCGGACGGCCGGCCGCATTCGGCGTGATTGCAACACAAGGCCTCTGACGAAGCCGCAATGCTAGATCAGTCAGTCATTATTCCGTTTGTCAAAGAAAAGCTGTTTGAAACGCTTTTGAGAACTTGCGCCAGAGCCGGGGCTCGTCTATCTAGCGCACAGTCATGCGGGCCACGAATCGAACGGTGGCGTAATCGCGGCGCGTGCGATCGGCAAGCCCAAGGACAACCCCCGGAGGGTGTCGGGATTCGGTAGCAATCCATTCACCCCAAATCATCTGACGGAACCGGATTTCATGAGCGATACCGCCTCCTCGTCCAACTATATCGAGCTCGCCGCCGACATTGTGTCGGCCTATGTGAGCAACAACTCGGTCGCCGCGGCGGATCTTCCCTCGCTGATCAATGAGGTGCATGGCGCGCTGACCCGCGTCTCGACCGGCGTGGTCGAGACCGTCGCGGAGGCTCCGAAGCCGGCTGTGCCGCTGAAGAAGTCCGTCACGTCCGACTACATCATCTGTCTTGAGGACGGGAAGAAGTTTAAGTCGCTCAAGCGGCACCTGCGCACCCAGTACAACATGTCGCCCGAGGAATATCGGGAGAAGTGGGGTCTTGCGCCCGACTATCCGATGGTGGCGCCGAACTACGCCGCCGCGCGTTCGGAGCTCGCGAAGAAGATGGGCCTCGGCCAGCAGCGCGGCAAGCGCGGCCGCTGAGCGGCACGGCCGCGCGCGCGGCCGTATACATCACGCTCCACGCCGTCCGGCTTTCCCCGCCGGGCGGCCTTTTTGTTTCCGCCGCCCGCTGGCCGGCGCCGCCGAGCGCCGGTTTTCGGCCTCCAGCGCCTGGATCAAAGCGAGGTGCCGGTTGAGGTCGTAAGTCCAGCAGCCGGCGGCGCCGCGCTGGCGCTCGGCGCGGAGCGCCCGTTCGAGCTTCGCGCGAATCGCGGCGTCCAGCGCCGGTCCCGGCTCGGCCAGCTGGCGGATATCGACGCCGACGAGGCGCGGCAGGCGCGCGCGATCGTAGCTGCCGGCGCCGATCGTGACCGCCGCGGCCAGCGCTTCGTCCGCCGCCGGCCGCCAGCTCCGGATCGCTCCGCGATCAGGTCCGCTCGCACTCCGGGTCGCTGCGGCGGCGGTCCTTCTCTCATCCTGCATGCGCTTCCTACCCTTCGGCGTAGTCTTGTCCACGGCGAAAGCATGCGCGCGCGTCGCTTCCTGTACAAGATAAAAATCCTAAGATAGGATCAAAGGCACTGGATCGGGATGGAAGGAGGACGCCGATGGCCGGACGTAGCCGTCAACGCCGGGGTGAGAGCGCGGGCCCCATAAAGCGGGACTCCAAACGAGGCGTCACGCGCGGCGCGCGGGCGCTGGAGCGGCTCGTGGCTTCGGGCGAGCAGGGGCTGGAGGCGGGAAAGCCGGAGCTCGCCGATCTCCTCGCGCAGGATCTGGCGACCGAGCGCGATGGGCGCGTGGTCGCGACGCCGGCGGGGCGGGCGAAGGCGGCGCGGGAGGCGCACGAGGGCGAACCGTTCCTCGCGCAGCACAGGACTGTCGAACGCCGGACCGTCCTGACCGACGAGGGGCGCCGCAGCCTGCTCGTCGACCTCGACGAAAGCCCGCTCGCCTGGCTCGCCCGGCGCAAGGGCAAAGACCGCGCGCCGCTGCTGTCGTTTGCGGAGGTGGCGGCAGGGGAAAAGCTCCGCGCCGACTTCACCCGGGCGCAGATGGCGCCGCGCGTCACCGCCAACTGGGAGGCGGCCGTCTCGAGCGGCCGGCGCGGGGGAGGGGGGGCGTCGCGGAGCTTGCGGACGCCGCGATCGCGGCCCGCGTCCGGGTCAATCGCGCCGTCGAGGCGGTCGGGCCGGAGCTGTCCGGGGCGCTGCTCGACGTCTGCTGCTTCCTCAAGGGCGTCGAGGAGGTCGAGCGCGAGCGGGGCTGGCCGGCGCGCGGCGCGAAGCTCGTGCTCGGCCTCGCGCTCAGCCGCCTCGCGCGGCATTACGGGCTGACGACGGAGGGCCGAGGCGGCGGACGCATCGTGGCGTGGGGCGCGCCGGACAGCCGACCGACGATCGACGGCGCGTGACCTCAGGAAGCGGCGGCAGGCGTCGCTTCTGCGCCGAGCGCGCCGGCGGCCTCGCGCTTAATGCGTTCGACCATCGAGCGCAGTCCGTTGGAGCGCTGCGGCGTCAGATGTTCGCGCAGCTGGATGCGGTCGAAGGTCTCGCCGGCGTCGGTCGCCAGGATCTGGCGCGCGGTGCGGCCCGAATAGAGCGCGATCGTCACGGCGACGAGGCCCTTGACGAGATGCGCGTCGCTGTCGCCCCGAAACGTGAGGACGGGGTCCTCGCCGGATCCGACCTCGGTCTTCAGCCAGACCTGGCTGGCGCAGCCCTGCACCTTGTTGGCGGCGTTGTGGTCCTCGTCCGGAAGCGGCTCGAGGTCGCGGCCGAGCTCGATGAGGAAGCGGATGCGCTCCTCCCAGTCGTCGATGAATTCGAAGCCGTCGATGATCTCGTCGATCGTCATCGCAATCCCGTCAGGTTCGTTTACCGGAGGTAGGGCGGAAGACGGTCGCGCGCAAAGAAAAAAGCGCCGCGCTTCACCGGCCCGGAGGGCGCGGCGACGTCGCGGCGCGAGGTTCCGGCGGAGGCAGGACCGCCGGGGCTCGGGAGATCCGCGCGGGCCGCGCGGACCGGATTCTTCAGGCGCCGGGCGCGCGCCAGGCGGGCTTGCGGTCGGACGGCGTCAGCGTCTGGCGGCCGGCCGCGACCGGCGCGGCGACGGCGGACTTGGCCGTGGTTCCGGTCCTGATCGGCTCGCCGGACTTCGACGCCTCGCGTTCCGGAGACTGGGAGAGGTAGTCCGAGATGGCGCTTGCGCTTTCGCGCGCTCGCTCGCCGACGAGCTTGATCGCCTGGCCGCCGACCGCGCAGGCGTCAGGCTGGCGCGAGCAGAAGCCGGTGACGTCGGAGATGGTGGCGCCGGCCGCCGCGAGCGCCGCCATCGCGTCGATCGAGGCCTTGTCCTGCGCCGTCGGCCCGTCGCCCTTCGTCGTCTCGCTGAAGGGCAGGACAAGGAGCAGAAGCGAAATCCAGAACGCCGTTCGGATGAGAAAGAACATGGGTCACGCCTGCCGGTTCGTCGTCATCGTCGCCTCCGCGCTCATGGTCGGCGCGTTTCGGCTGATCGAGGACGACGCTAGCAGGCCCGGCCTAATTCCCGTTCAAGGCGAGACGCGCAATTTGAACGCGCGCGTTCAGCTCTCGTAAGGTTTTTCGAAAGTTTTCGGAAAGGTTTCAGAGCTTGTGCGGCGCAGACGCCAAGTCGCGCCTTCGTTAGGCTCAATTGTTCGCATTTTAGCGTTCGCTTAAGCCGGTCCTGACAGTGTAGGCCAGCGCGGAAGGCCCCGCATCGCAGTCGCGGAAGGCCGCTTGCGCCGGCGTAACGACGCCGGGTTCGGAGTTTGGCGTCTTGCTTCAGATCGCAGGTATCAAGGCGCTCGCGGAGCACGTCGCCCAGAGGGTTCATCCCCTGGCGGCCGACGACGCGACGCTCGCCTTGCGCCACCGCGACACGATCCTCACGCATCTCGCCGTCGGCGCCGTCCCGTTCGCGGGGCTGCCCGCGCTGCTGGCGCTTGGCCATCCGTTGACCGGGCTCGGCGTCGCCGCCTTCGCCTGGGCGACCGCGCCGATCGTGACGGCGCTCGGCCTGTCGCGTTCGGGCGCCCTCGACCGCGCGCTGATCGGCTTCGCGATCGCATTCTGCGCCATGGCGGCGGGCGCGGCCGCGCTGACCGGCGGGCTAGGATCGCCGGCTCTCGCGCTCCTGTTGCTGCCGACGATCGAGGCCGCTCTCGGCGGCTCTCGTCTTGCCCTGCGCAGCGCGGCCGCGGCTGCGGCGGCGGGGCTCGTCGGGGTCGCATTGTTGGCGCCGGCGGGCGCGCCGGCCATCGCCTTCGAGCCTGCCTTCGCGATCGTCTGCGGGGCGGCGTCGGCGGTCTACGCCCTCGCATTGGCCGCGCGGGCGGCGGCGCTCGACGCGGCGCTCGAGCGCGCGGGCCAGCCGAGCGACGACCGCTTCGAGCTGTTCGCCGGATCGGTCGGCGACCTCGTCACGCGCCATGCGGCGAACGGCGCCGTCGTGTTCGCCTCGCCCGCCGCGCGGGATCTCCTCGGGCTTTCGCCGCGCGAGCTCCTGGACGACGGCCTGTTCCAGCGCGTCCACATCGCCGACCGCCCGGCGCTGCTGCAGGCGCTCGCCGCCGCGGCCGACGGCGAAGGGACCGTGACCGCGGAGATTCGCCTGAAGCGCGAGGCGAGCGCCGGCGGCGGCGCTCCTGCGTTCCTCTGGGTCGAGGCGCAGGCGCGGCGCGTGCGGGCGCACGAGGCCGACTCGGCCTCAGCCGCGCGTCATCCGGTCATCGCCATGTTCCGCGACGTCGGCGCCCGCAAGGCGTATGAGGAGGAGCTCGTCGCCGCGCGCCAGGAGGCCGAGCGCGCGAGCCTCGCCAAGACGCGCTTCCTCGCGCATATGAGCCACGAGCTGCGCACCCCGCTCAACGCGATCATCGGCTTTTCGGAGGCGCTGTCGGACGACGCGCTGATGCGCCCGACGCCCGAGCGACGTGCGGAATACGCGGCGCTGATCCGCGGCTCTGGCGAGCACCTGCTCGAGATCGTCAGCTCGATCCTCGACGCCGCTCGGATCGAGAGCGGCGCCTTCGCCGTCACGCGGCGGACCTGCGCGCTGGCGCCGATCGTGGACACCTGCGTCAACCTCGTGGCGCTGAAGGCCCAAGCCGACGGCGTCACGGTCTCTGTAGAGGCCGCTGCTGACACGCCCGACGTCGACGCCGACCCGCGCGCCATGACCCAGATCGCGCTGAACCTGCTCGCCAACGCCGTCAAGTTCACGCCGCGCGGCGGGCGCGTCACGGTCTCGCTCGGCCGCAGCCGCGGCGGCGTGGCGCTGAGCGTGCGCGACACGGGCTGCGGCATCGCGCCCGAGCATATCGCCCGCCTCGGCGAGGCCTTCTTCCGGGCCGGGGACGGCGCGGTGCGGGAGGGGACCGGGCTCGGCCTCTCCGTGGTGCGCGGCCTCGTCGCGCTCCACGGCGGCGAGCTCGACGTCCAGAGCGCGCTGGGCCAGGGCACGACCGTCACCGTCTTCCTGCCGCCCGCCGAGGCCGCTCCGCCGATCCCGATCGGCCGCGCGTCCGCGGACGACGCTACCAACGAAAGGGCCAAACGCCGTGCCTAGGGTCTCCGTCACCCGTCACCAGCTGGACGACGAGCCGAGCGGCCTGCTCGGGGCGGCGCTCGCTCTGGCCGCCCGGCGCCCGCTCGATTCGCTCGCGGCGTTCCTCGCCGCGACCTGCACGGTCATGATCTTCGTCAACGCGCTGGTGATCCAGCAGGGCCGGCCATCTCCGGACAAGCCGCGGACGGCCGCCCAGGCGGCGCAGCCAGTGCAGCAGGCGCAGCCGGCGCAGCGCCCGGAGACGCCGAAACGCAGCGACCTCGTCGAGCAGGTCCAGACGGCGCTCGCCGAGCGCGGCCTCTATGACGGGGTGGTGGACGGGCTGCCCGGCGGCGGCACGACGGCGGCGATCAAGGCCTTCGAGCGTTCGCAGGGCCTCGCCCAGACAGGAGAGGCGAGCGAGCGCATCCTCGCGGCGCTGCTGACGGCCCCGATGAAGCGCTCCGACGCCGCGCCTCCTTCGCCCCGGCCCGCCAAGGCGATCGCGCCGGCCCCTGCGCCGGCGCCTGCGTCGACCGGATCGACCGCCGCGGCCAATCCGACGCTGATGGCGGCGCAGCGAGCCCTCGCGAAGATCGGCTACGGCCCAGTCTCCATCGACGGCAAGCTCGGGACGGAGACCCGCAACGCGATCCGCGCCTTCGAGCGCGACCGCGGCCTGCCGGAGACGGGAGAGCTCTCGCCGTCGGTGCTGCGCGCGCTGCAGGCGATGACCGGAACGCCGCTCCAGTGAACGGCGCCGCCCAGACGTGAGCGCGCGAGTCACATCGGACTTCTGGGCGTCGGCCTATGTCCGCCGCTGCCAGATCGAGGGCGCCTACGCCCTCGTCCGCAAGCGCGGCTCGGCGGAGGCGGGGGCGATCTTCATCGTGGTCGACCGCCTCGACGGAACCAACGATCTCTATGGCCCCGCGCCGCAGAGCGAGGCCGAGGAGGGCGGCGGCCGCGCCTTCGAACGGACCCTCGAGGCGGCCGATGGGCTCACCGTGGAGGAGCGCCTCAAGCGCGAGGCGCGCTTCGATCCCGATCTCTGGATCGTCGTCGTCGAGGACCGCGCGGGCGATCCGCATTTGTCCGTCTGATCAGCTGCGCCGGCGCGCGACGTCCTGTCTCTCGGCCGGGCGACGCGGCGAAACTGGCCTGGCCGCGCCGGGGCGCTCGGGCGCGCCGAGCGGCTCGAACACCGGCTCGCGGCGGGGCGCCGCGGGACGCAGCGAGGGCGCCACGAGCGCATAGATCAACTCGGCGGCGGCGCCGCGCGGCGTCGTCTCGGCGATCTCGACCAGCTCGAAGAACCTCTCCACCGACCGCGCGATATCGGGCTGGCCGATCAGCATCGCCCGAACGATCTGCTCGTCCGTGGCGCCGGCCGCGCGCAGCATCATGACGAAGGGCTCGCCGCTCGGGTCCGTCGCGAGCGACGCCGCGTCGTCGGGCTTGAGGTCGAGCGCCTCCGCGAGCGCCTCCGCAATGGCGGAGGGGTCGTTCGCGTCTGCGGCCGCCGAGAGAAGCGAGCGCACGTCCTTGGAGCGTGGTCGACGAGGGCCAGCCGCGAGACGGCCGGCGCGGGTCGAAAGCGCCTGGCGGATCGCGGCGCGGCGGGCCGGCTCCGCGAAACGATAAAGCGGCGCGAGAGCCGCGGGGTCGATGTCCACACGCCGCAGAAGCGTGGCCGCGAGCGCAGGCGCGTCGAGGGCGCGTTCGACCAGCGTCCGCAGCGGCCCGTCCGCCAGCCTGGCCGCGTCGTTGGCCGCCAGCGTCTCGAGCACGAGGTCGTCGCCATGATGGACCAGCGTGCGGACGAGTTCGTCGTCGATGTCCGTCCGGGAGGCGACGGCCGACGCCTCGACCGGGCCGCCGTCAAGGGCGAGCGCGAGCAGCCTGCCTCTTGGCGCGCCGCCGAAGCGGGCGAGGATCGGCGCGGAGACCGCGGCTTCGTCCGCGAGCAGACGATCGATGACGGATCGGGGCGCGCGGCTGTCGGTCGCGAGCTTGCGGGCGACCGCAGCGCGGGATTCGACGTCGACGACGTCGAGCAGTTTCCCGACCAGTTCCTCATAGCGGGCGACATCCTCCGCCGTGTGTTCGGGCTGCTGCACGAACAGGTCGGTAAGAACGCGCACGAGGATGGGTCGGGTGTCGACGCCGTCCTGTCGGTTGAGCCGTTCGAGCGCTTCCACCGGAAGCAGGTTCGGTGCCATCGCAAGGTTCCGGAGAGGGGCCGCCGGCGAACGGCGTGCGGGGAGTCTCGGAGCCGTATGGTTAGCGAGAGGTTAACAGCCCGCTTGCTCAGTGGAGATTGGAGGGAGTCGCGCCGATCTGCGAGCCCCGACTTGGTCGCGGATGTTGTGTTCCGGTCACATTCCCACCGCTCAAGCGCGGCGCCGGCAAGCGGTTACGTCTCGTTAACCATTTGCGCTCCTCAATTGGCGTCAGACACGGCCCGCAGTCGGGCTTGAACCGGCCGGGCCAACCGCTCTCAGCCCCATTCGGGGGGAGGATCAGATGGGCCTCGTGCTCGCTTTCGAAACCGCGCCGCGGCCGGCCGCCCGCCAGCCGCAGAAGCGCGCGGCGCCCGCTCAGAGCGCCGACATCCTGTTCTTCACCGGCGTCCGCTACCAGCGCGACGCGCAGAAGACCCCGGACCGTCCGACGCCTGCGGCGGAACGCACCGAACCGACGCCGGTTTCGTGAGCCGTCCGGCCGGCCGGCCGGCCGGCGGGCCGTCCCGGTCGGCTGCGCCTCGGCGACGGACCGCGATCGTCCTCGCGCTCGCGCTCGGACTGACCGGCTGCGCCCAGACAGGGGACTTCGGACGGAGAAACCCGAACGTCGTCAACGACCGCATTCTGCCGGCGATCGGCGCAGCGGCCGCCGGTTCCCGCTCGGAGCCCGTGTCGCTCTTCCGCGGCACTGATAACGAGCGCGAGATGCAGGACCTCGCCTGGGCCGTGGTCATGCCGCCGCTCCGCGAGCAGTATCGGGGCCGGATCATCGCCGAGCTCAAGCGGACCCGGATCCTGCCCGCCGATCGGCTCCGTCTCGAGAAAGAGAATTACGTCCGGAACCTGCTGGCGATCGACTTCAGGTCGAGCGCCGCCCGCTACGACCGGCTGATCGACGACGTGACGGCGGACACAGGGCGCGTCGAGCCGTTCTTCGAAATGGCGGCGCGCGTCGATGTGGATGATCGGGCGCGCCGGAGGGCCCTCGACTTGGCGCCGGACGTTACGCCGGCCGTGCGCGAGAAGGCGCTGGCGCGGATCGAGGAGAACGGCCTGTTCATCGCCTGGACGCGCGAGTCGTTCGAGGAGCGGCTGATCGCCTACCGCTACGCGCTCGACCGATTGATGATCGAGACGCCGGACCGCAAGGCCGACGTCGCGCTCGCCGCCCTCGACGCTTTCGAGATGGTGCTGAAGAGCTTGCGACCGCTCGGGCCGCCGCGCGGCGTCTTCAAGGGTTGACCTTCGAGCCGGAGGGGGACGAGCAACCCGCTCTGGACGCGATCGCGCGCAGGCCCTCGCGTGCGCTTTCGCCGGGCGTGAACAGCCGCACGAGCGCGAAGCCCGTCGGCGTCGGCGAGACGATCCGCAGCTGCGGCGCGTCATCCGGCGCGGCCTCCTCCTCGGCGGTCGCCTGCTCCTCGTTCGCGAAGATCTTGACCTCGACGCGGCCGTCCCGCGCGGCCTTGTCCGTCAGCAGATAGAACGGCTGGCCGAGCCGGCTGTGGACGGTCAGGGCGCCGTAAGTCGCCGGTAGCTCGGCGCGCAGTACGACCGGCCCTTTCGCGAGATCGTAGCGGCAGGCGGCGGTGACGAAGGCCGGGTCGCGGAACGGCAGCAGGTCGACCTTGTCGCCGGTGTCCGGAAGCAGCGCGAAGCGCCCCTCGGTGTCGAGCCTGGCGAGACGCTCATACGGGCCCTGGGTCGCGACGCGCGGCACGCCCAGCAGGGAGCCGATATGGACCAGCCCCGCCACCACGACGCCGAGCGCCACCACATAGGCGGCGCGCATCAGCCACATGCGCCCCTCCTCAGGCTGAGAAGGGCCGTGGGGTTGGCACGCTCGAGCGGCGTGCCGAGCGTGGTGTCGTACAAAGTGAGCCGCAGCACGAAGCGGCCCTCGCCCTCGAGCGGCAGCCAGTTGCCGGGGCGCGCGCGGGGCGAAAGTGCGATCGAAAGCGGCGCCCCGGCGCGCCTCACCGCGGACGCGCTGGTCAGAGCGACGTCCGCCCGAGCGGGGTTGCGGCGGCGCCCGTCCGCGCTGAAGGGCGACAGTGTCCAAAGGCGAACCGGGGGCAGATCGCCCTGCAGCTCGTAGTCGCAACTGCTGTCGAGCAGGCGCCCCTCATCGTCCGTCGTCGCGGTGAAGGCGAGGCCGTCGCCATAGGAGATCGGCGCCTCGCCGGAGCGGGCGGTCTGGGCGACCTCGTAGGGATCGGCGTCCAGCGTCCCGATGTCGGGCTCGGCCTTCCAGACGCCGATCCTGAGGCCGGAGACCGGTAGCCCGTTCGCGACCGTCCACCATGTCGCCCCCAGTCCAAGCGACGCGGCGAGCGTGAGCGCCACGAGCGCGCCGATGACGAGCCGCATGTCGGACCTACCGGGCGATCACGCGCGGGGCGCGGATGATCTCCAGCCCGCCGAGCGAGGCGCGGTCCGACGGCCGCCCGCCGGCGGTCGAGGCGTCGGCGCCGATCTCGGTCAGGACCCTGGCGGCGCCCTCGGTAAGGTTGCGCGAGCGTGACGCCCCGGCGGCGCCGTCCGTCGGCGCCTGGGAGACAGCTCCCCCGCCCGCGGGGGCCGGCAGGCCGAGCATCGGCCGCGGCGTCAGCCCCTGATGCGCGAACGTCATGATCTCCTTCCACGTCATCGCGGGGAGCGAGCCGCCCGTCATCTCGTTGGTCGCCGTGAAATCGTCATTGCCGAACCACACGCCGCCGACGAGCGAACTGGTGAAGCCGACGAACCAGCCGTCGCGATAGGACTGGGACGTGCCGGTCTTGCCGAGCACCTGCCAGCCGTCCATGCGCGCCCGCCCGCCGGTGCCGGCCTCCGTCACGGCGAGCATGATCTTGTCCATGTCCGCGACGACATGCGCCCCGAGGATCTGGTCGCCCGGCTTCATGTCGCGGTCCTGCCGCCACAGCGCCTCGCCCTTCGAGTCGAGCACCTCGACGGCCGCGTGCGGCTGCGACTTGCGCCCGCCATTGGCGATGGTGGCGTATGCCGAAGTGTGGTCCATGACCGAGACCTCCTCGACGCCGAGCGCGAAGGCGCGGCCGACGTCGAGCTTCGAACGGATCCCCATCGCATGGGCGAGCTGGATGATCGGCCGTTGTCCGACGGCGAGCGCCAGCCGGACGGGGACAGTGTTGATCGACCGGGCGTAAGCATTGACGAGTTGAACCTTGCCCGCGAACTTTCGCGCATAGTTCTGCGGGCACCAGTTTCCGACGCAGATGCCGGTGTCGACGACCACCGAGTCCGGCGTATACTTGCCCGACGCGAAGGCGGCGGCGTAGACGTAGGTCTTGAAGGACGAGCCCGGCTGCCGATAGGCGTCGACCGCGCGGTTGAACTGGCTGACGCCGTAGTCGCGCCCGCCGACCATCGCCCGCACCGCGCCGCCCGGCTCCATGATCACGACGGCCGCCTGGTCGACGTCGTACTGCTCGCCGTACTGCCGCAGCATCTGCTCGACCGAGGCCTCGGCGTGGCGCTGCACCGCGGGGTCGAGCGCGGTCCGCACCACGAGCACGCGCTGGCCGTTGAAGGCGCCCGCCTTCGCCATGTTGCGGATCTCGGTGAAGGCCCAGTCGAGGAAATAGTCCGGGCTCGTCACCTGCTGCACCGGCTTCGGCGTCGCCGGATTGAAGCGGGCGACCTGCACCTGGCCCTCGGTCATCATCCCGGCGTCGACAAGATTATCCAGGACGACCGAAGCTCTTGCGCGCGCCGCCGCGAGGTTGATGTGCGGCGCGAACTTGGTCGGCGCCTTGAACAGCCCGGCCAGCATGGCGGACTCAGCCAGGGTTACTTCGCGCGCCGACTTCCCGAAGTAGAACTGGGCGGCGGCGTCCACCCCGAAGGCCCCGCCGCCCATATAGGCGCGGTCGAGATAAAGCTTGAGGATCTCGTCCTTGGTCAGGTGATGCTCGAGCCAGAGCGCGAGAAACGCCTCGTTGATCTTGCGTTCCAGCGTGCGCTCGTTGGACAGGAAGATGTTCTTCGCCAGCTGCTGCGTGATCGACGAGCCGCCCTGCTTCACCCCCTGGTGGCGCGCGTTCTGGACGACGGCGCGGAGCGTGCCCATCACGTCGATGCCGAAGTGCCCGTAGAACCGGCGGTCCTCGGTTGCGAGCGCCGCCATGATGAGGTGCGGCGGCAGCTCGGAGAGCGGCACGCCGTCGTTCTGCATCACGCCGCGCTTGCCGATCTCGTTGCCGTGCCGGTCGAGGAAGGTGACGGAGATGTCGCCGCGGTTCAGCCAGTCGTCCCCGGTTTCGCGGAAGGCGGGCTGCGCCAGCGCGAGCATCAGCACGGTTCCGGCGACGCCGAGAGTCGCGGCTTCTCCAAGAAACTCAGCGAGCCAGCGCCGCCAGCCGCGCACGCGGAACCGGTCGAAGGCGGCGCAGACCGCGTCCCATTTGCGCGTCGCGCCGGGCAGGACGCTCGAGACGGCGTCGTCGATATAGGCGTCGACGGCGAGCAGCCGGCGCTTCAGCGCGGCCCGCTTTCGTCCCGTGAACCAATCGCCCAAACCGGCCGTCCTCTACAGCGAAAAGCCCCGAAAGCCTCGTCCCGCGCCCCGTCCGGACGAAGGCCGCGCCGCGTTCCGCCCCGACACGACTTGACGCGTTCGCCCGCGGCGCGCAAGAGCCGTGCCGGAGCGGTCGATCCTTACCCCGAAACCGGCTCGGGCGCGACCGACAAGAGATGGACAGGCCGGTGGCCAGCCATGCCATCCTGGCCACTGTCCACCGACCATCCCCCGCCGGCGACGCGCCGGCCTGACCCCCGCGCGAAAGCGAGCGACCAAAAACGCATGCGACGACGCCCGGCCCCCGCGGCCCCCGCCTTCAGCGACGCCGAACCGCCCTTCTGGCGGACGAAGACGCTCGATCAGATGACGGACGCCGAATGGGAGAGCCTGTGCGACGGCTGCGGCCGCTGCTGCCTGCTAAAGCTGCAGGACGAGGACACCGACCGGATCGCCTACACCGACGTCGCCTGCCGCCTGCTCGACTGCCAGAGCTGCCGCTGCACGAACTATCCCGAGCGCAAGACACACGTCCCCGACTGCGTGCGCCTCACCCCCGAGACGGTCGAGGAGATCGGCTGGCTCCCGAAGACCTGCGCCTACCGGATCGTGCGCGACGGCGAGGACCTGCCCTGGTGGCACCCCCTCGTCTCCGGCCGCCCCGAGACGGTGCACGAGGCCGGCGTCTCGGTCCGGGACAAGGTGTTCTGTTCCGAGACCGACATCGCCGAGGAGGACCTTCAGGACCGCATGGTCAGCTGGCCGGCGAAATGGGCGGGGCGGAGGAGGGGGTGAGGGGTCTAAAGATGGACGACTAGCCGCTCCACATGCGTCGCCTGTTCCCAACGGCGCGGCTTCCACAACCTTCTGTCGGTGTATCGTCTTGTCGGCTCCCGTCGCGCTAGGCTGAAGCGTACCGGAGATTCGCCGATGGCCGCAGATTTCGAAAGCTACTTCCGCCGTCTTGCAGCTTCGGCGCTCGATGAAAAGACCGAGCACAGCGATCGAGACAGCCTGAAAGCCTTGCTCGAGCAGGCGGCCGACGACGCGGAGCCGGGCGGCCGGGTTCTTCATGAGCCGCGGCGAGACAGATCGGGCGCCGGTTCCCCGGACTACAAGATCACGCGCGGCGGCCGCATCGCAGGATATGTGGAAGTCAAGGCGATCGACGAAAACCTGTCAAAGATCCTGAAATCCGAACAGATCAAGAAATACCGGACGCTTAGCGACAATCTCCTCCTGACGGACTATCTCGAATTCATCTGGATGACGCCGTCCGGCGACGTCCGCCGCGAACGTCTGGCGTATTCTGAAGACCTGTTGGCGAAGAAACTGGCGCTGCGGCCGGAGCGGGTGGAGGCCGTGCGCGGCCTTTTGCGCGGTTTCTTCTCGGCGACGCCAAGCAGGATCGCTCGCGCAGAGGACCTCGCGCTTGCGCTCGCGCGGCGCGCCGCCCTGCTTCGCGACTTCCTTTCGGAAGAATTGCAGCGTCAGACCAAAGAGCACCGCGAGGGCCGGTTGCACGCGCTCTTCGACGTCTTCCGCAAGCAGGTGTTTCACGAACTCAGCGTGGGCGACTTCGCCGACGCCTTCGCTCAGATGCTCGCATACGGACTCTTTCTCGCCCGGCTCAACGCCGGTGAAAGAGAGGCGGTCACGCTCGACAATGTGCGCCAGCACATCCCCGGCAGTTTCGCGCTGATCCGGGAACTTGTCCGTTTCCTCGAAGAGATGAACGAGCCTGAGTACAGGGAAGTCCGCTGGGTCATTGACGAGGTGCTGTCGATCGTCAACGGCCTCGATCTCGATGCGATCCACCGAGACCTGTCCTTCCGCGCGCGCAAGGCGATCAGCCGGAAAGTGCGCGCCGTAAACGAGGAAGAGCACCGGCTGTTCGAGAAAGATCCCTTCATCTACTTCTACGAGGACTTTCTGAAGGCCTACGACCCAAAGATGCGCAAGAGCCGCGGTGTTTATTACACACCGCCGCCGGTGGTGAACTTCATCATCCGCGCGATCGACGACATCCTGAAGGACACGTTCGGCATCGAACGCGGTCTCGCCGATCACGAGAAGGTCACAGTGCTCGATTTCGCTTGCGGCACCGGCACCTTCCTGCTGGAGGCCTTTGAGAAGATCTTCGAGACGATCGGCGGGCCGGACGCCGGTCAGGCCGACCAGATCGTGCGCGAGCACTTGACTTAGAATCTCTACGGCTTCGAATACCTGATCGCGCCCTACACGATCGCTCACCTGAAGCTGTCGCAATACCTGAAGGACAAAGGCCACCCGCTGAAGGGCAGCGAAAGGCTGCAGGTGTTTCTCACAAATACGCTGGAGCCGGTGGAACCTCAGCGCGATCTTATGCTGCCGGCTCTAAGTAATGAGGTTGAAGAGGCTCAGGCCGTCAAAGACAAGCCAATTTTGGTTATTACAGGAAATCCTCCTTATTCTGCAGCGTCGAGAAATACCGGAGCCTGGATAACAAGCGCAATTGAGTCTTATAAGTACATTGATGGTGTCCATTTTGGAGAAAAGAAGCATTGGCTACATGATGATTATGTTAAGTTTCTCAGATTTGCACAGATTAAAATGGAATACGTGGACAGGGGTGTTGTCGGCGTTATAACAAATCATTCATGGCTTGATAATCCCACCTTTCGCGCCATGCGCGTCTCCCTTATGAAGACCTTCAATAAGATATATATAGTTGATCTGCACGGAAACTCAAAGAAAAAAGAGCGGTCCGAAGATGGGTCTGCTGATATCAACGTATTTGATATTGAACAGGGAGTTGCAATTACGATATTTGTAAAGGACGGATCCAAGCCGGCCGCGGTAATGAGAAGCGATCTCCGAGGTGGTCGTATCAATAAGTATACCGCGCTCGCCGAAGGACGCCCGCGCATTGAGGACATGCACAAGCTTACCCCGTCGGCTCCAGATTTTCTTTTCATTCAGCAGGACGCGGATGTCCTTGCGGCCTATCAGACGTTCACGCCGATAACGGAAATATTTAAGGAAAGAACGGCTGGAATTATTACGGCGCGGGACCAATTTGCTATAAGTTTCACGAAAGACGAGGCTATCAAAAAGATAAATCTTTTTTTAGATGAGAAGACATTTTTCTCCGACATGGAGCGGTTAGTTATCGAGGATACGCGGGGATGGTCCGCGAGAGCAGCTAGAATTGCCTTACGCGCCGATCCAAGCTGGAGAAAATCTATTGATCCAATTTTGCAGGCTCCCTTCGATGTCCGCATGTTTCCAAACGATGCACGGTTGGTGGACTGGGGCAGATGGGCCTTCTACGATAAGGCCAAAGCCGCTCCTGTAGGGTTGGTGTTGCCACGTAAGCTGGACGTTCAAGGCGAATGGCGACATGTTATGGCTGTAGATCAGCGAATTTCGCATCACGCCTTATCAGTTAAGGAAGTTAATTACTTTTTTCCCAGTCATTTTGATGGTTCGGAAAATATATCGATCGCATTTCGTACATGGATAGATCGAGAATACAATACTCATTTTTCTTCCGAAGAAATAGTCGGTTATTTAGTTGCGGTATTGCATGCGCCAGCTTACCGCCGTCGTTATGTTAGCGCTCTGCGTACAAACTTTCCTCGCGTTCCGTTTCCGGATAACGTTGCCAGCTTTGCCGCTCTCTCCGAGCTTGGCTGGCAACTCATCCAAGCTCAGCTTCTCAAAGTTCTCCCCAAGCCGCCGATTCCCCTCGGCGCTTACCTCGGCAAGGGGGACCACACGGTCGAGACGGTGCGCTACTCGCCCGAGGAAGAAGCGATCTGGATCAACAAGAGCCAGCGGTTCGCGCCGGTGCCGCAGGCGGTGTGGCAATTCCACATCGGCGGCTATCAGGTGCTCGAAAAGTATCTGAAGAGCCGCAGGGGGCGACAGCTCAGCCTCGACGAGACCACGCATGTCGGCCGCGTTGCGCAGGCGCTCGCCTTCACCATTGTACAGATGGAGCGGATTGACGAGGCCTACCGCGCGGCCTTCCCAGCGGGGATAAGCCCGACGCCGCCGTCGCGCGCGCGTCCTGAAACGCCATAATAAGCCTTCTCGAATCGAGCGGCGACGCCCATGACTTACGCGCAGCGAGAATTGTTTCCGTCCTCGCAGGCCGACCTGTTCGGTGACGACGCTCCGATGCGGCCGACCTATCAGGTGAAGCGCGAGCACGTGCTGAACCGCCTGGTCGAGATGCTCGGCGACATGCGCGGCGCCAAGCGTTGGCCATGGTCGGAGACTCGGGTGTCGCTCAATCGCGAGACGGTCTGGCCCTATCTGCTCCGGCTGCTCCCCGAGCCCGAGGCCGCGCGCTGGCGGGAAGAACTCGACGCGGAAGCCGGACGCCTGGACGCGGCGGGATAGGCGAGCCCGAAAGCGCTGAATTGACAAGGCGCAGGCTGGGCGCGGGCGGCCCGCGCGCTGGCGTCGCCGAAGCGCGAGCTGCTGGGGGCTTCAGGACGAGACGTCGGCGCGTGAGTCGGCTGCGACGGGGCGGAGCGCGGGATCTCGAGGTGATGCGCGCCGCCTTCAGGCGCCGAGCCGATGCGCTGCGATCGCTACGCCTGGATGACCGGGCCGGGCTCGGGAGCCCCGACCCTGGTTCCCGATGCCACGACCTCCATCGTCGGAGAGAAGCGTCGCGTCTTCGAAGGCGATCCAACCACGCGGCATCGTGACCGGATCGAGCGGCTCGGCCGGCCAGACGGCGCCGTCCAGGCGGCGCGACGGAGACGTGGACCGATCGGCGCCGATCCGCGAATCGAACCGAACGGCCGGGCCTAGCGTCATCGCGCTCCCGGGCACCGGTCGCCCGTGGCGCGCCACGGCGCGATCGGAGCATGCGCCTGCGCACTTCTTGACCGAGCAGGCCGACCACTACGGCTATGGCGGCGCGAAAATACTGCTTTTGGTGGAGACGGCAGGCAAAATGGCGTCATCGCCGCCGTTCATCGCCGCTCACAACCTGCCCTGGATTAGGGGTTGGAGCGACGCTATGGCGATCGTCGATATCGCGGCGCCTTGCTATCGCTATGGACGCTTCCTGCAGGACTGCGTCTCGAGCGTCCTCAGCCAATCCATCAGCGACGTCCGCATCCTGATCATCGACGACGCGTCGCAGGACGGATCGGCGGACGTCGCGCGGGCGCTCGCGGCGACCGATCCCCGCATCGAGCTGTCGGTCCATCAGACCAATTTGGGCCAGACCGCGACCTACAATGAAGGCATCGCTTGGGCGACCGCGCCATACCCCGCATGCCCGACGCCAGCGACGGATGCGCGGCCGGGCCGCAAGAGCTGAGCGGGAATGAAAGCGCGCGGCGCCGGGGCGCCGCGCGGTCCGTTGGGCAGGACGCGTGGCTTACATCTGCCCGGCCGGTCTGGGGTCGGGGGACTTGTAGTCGGCCGGTTTGGAGTCGGTCGGCTTCGTGTCTGAAGACTTAGAGTCCGAAGATTTGGCGTCCGAGGAGTTGGCCGCCTGCAGTCCGGCCTCGACGGCGCGCTCGCCGCGCTCGAGGCCCTCCTCGGCCTTGTCCTTCAGGGCCGACTTCAGCCTGTCGGCCTCCTCGCCCATCAGCTTGTTCTCGGTCTGAGTGCCCGGCAGGGCCGCGCCGATGGCGGCGCCGAGCGCAAGCCCGATCGCGCCGACCGCGACCGGGTTCTCGGCGCAGAGCCGCTGCAGCTCGCTGACGGCGTCGCCGATCTGCGCGCCTCCGGTTTGCAGCGTGTCGCCGGCGGAGGAGGCGAGCGACCCGACCCTGTCGCCGGCGGCGCCGACGCCCGATTTGCCCGCCGAGAACGCGTCGCGCACGGCGGACGCCGCCGACGACGCCGCGCCCGCGACGGAGGAGGCCGCGCCCGCGACCGCCGACGCGGCGCCGGAGGCGACGTCCTGCGCGTCGTGGGTCCTGCGCACGCCCGCGCTGCGCAGCGCCTCGAAAGAGGGGCCGGCGGCGGGCTTGCGCCCGCTCATCAGCCAGGCGAGGCCGGCGCCGATCAGAAGGACCGGCAGCGGATTGTCGCGGGCCTGCGCGGCGGCGGTCTTCACGAACTCCGCGCCGCCGTTCTCGCGGGCGTAGCCGAAGGCCCGGTCGACGATCCGGCCGGGCTCCAGCCGCGCGCGGATCTCCTCAAGGGTCTGCGACAGGTCGGCGCGGGTGCGCTCGGCGTCCCGTTCCAGCTCGCTGGTGCTCTTGCTGGTGCTGTTGGTCATCGCGCCTGCTCCTTCGCCACCGCCACGTCCTGCTGCATCTGCCCCACCGTGCGGCGGGGAACGACGTCGGTCTTCTTCAGCCCGGCGACGGCCGAGGACAGGATGATGAGGCCGATGATCAGGGTCGCGGCGCCGACGATGACGACCGACCAGATCGGCGAGACGCCGTTGGCCTGCAGCGCGAGGGCCGCGGCCTGCAGCAGCACCACGAGCCCCGCGATGAGGAGGGCGGCGGCGATCACCATCGTCATCAGGGCGGCGACGATCTTCGCGACCGCGTCGCCGACTTCGGAGCGGGCGAGGCGCGCCTCCTGCTGGGCGAGGGTCGCGACCTGGTCGACCAGCCGCGACAGCAGGTAGGGCATGTTGCGGTCCGTGGCGGTCCCGCGTTCGTGGATGTCGCTCATATCGAATGGGCTCCCTCGGTCGGCTTGCCGGTGGACGGCCCGGCGGCCGGCTTGGGCGTCGGCCGGACGCCGTCGCCGGGGTGGTAGGCCATCTCCGCCGGGTCGGGCCGGGCGGGCTGCGACGACGCGGCGAGATGGGCGGGCACCGGCGGCGCGCTCGGCTGCACCGGGGAGGTCGACGGGGAGGACGTCGAGGCCGCCGAAGACGTGCTCTTGAGCAGGCGCGACAGCGCGAAGCCCGCCACCGCCGAGGCGGCGATGAACGCGGCCGGCTCGCGGCGGGCGAAGTCCTTGCCCATCGTCAGCAGCTCGCCGACGCTCTTGTCCTTGAGGCTGCGCGAGACGCCGTCGATCTCGGAGGCGGCCTTTCGGACCCAGTCCGCCATCGCGGGCGCCTCCTCCGCGACCTGATCGGCGACGCGATCGACGGTCGCGGCGACGTCCTTCAGCCGCTCGGCGCCGCGGTCCTTGCCGGCTTCCGCCGAGCTCTCCGCGGCCTGTTTTACGTCGTCCGCGAACTGGCGCGCCTGCTGGCCGACGCCGGACGCGGACGACGATCCGCCTCCGGACCCTGAAGATGAGTGTTCGGACGTATTGGTCATACCCGACGCCTCCTGACTGTCGCCACCCACCAAGTGAAGGGCGACGGAGTCGAAAGGTTCCTCCCCGGCCGACGAAACGGGTCGAATACCGGCTCGGGCGAAGCTCGCGCAGACGCTGCGGCCACGAGCCCGAGCCGCTGTGGGCGATCTGCGGACGCGCCATGAAGCCGCCAGATTTTCGCGGCGTGATCTCCTGTGGGGTTACAGGTTCGTTCGGATCATCGACCGATGCGCATACTGCTTGCGGCGCTCGCCGCGACATCCCTGGCGACGGGGCTCGGCCTCGCGGCGGCCCGCGCCGCCGACGCGCCGGACGGCTATTACGAGGAGCGTGAGACCTATGTCGCGCCGCGGATCGAGCGCCGCGTCGAGCATCGGGTCTATGTCGAGGAGCCGAGCTGGCGGCGCGTCGAGATCGAGGAGCCGGTGATCGAGGAGCGCGTGGTGGTGCGCCGCCGGGTCGTCGAGGAGGTCCCGCCGCGCTGGCGGCGCGTGCGCCTGCACGACGAGCGCCGCTGGGACCGCGGCTATCGCGGCCGCTATGTCGAGGACGGGTTCGGCTGGTAAGCCGCCTCGCGCACTGCGTGATCGAAAGGGCCGGGCGACGCGCGTCGCCCGGCCCTTCGCGCTTTTAGATTCGTCCGAGCAGCGCGAGCACGATCAGCACAATCAGGATCACGCCGAGCAGGCCGCCAGGTCCGTATCCGTAGCCGCGCGAATGCGGCCACACCGGCAGCACGCCGATGAGGATCAGGATCAGGATGACGATCAGAATTGTCGACATGACGCTTCGCTCCTTGTCGCCCGGCCGTCGGCGGCCGAAAGATTGCACTCCCTCGACGGAAGGAACATTCCAGCAGTCGGACCGGTTCCGGCCCGGCGCCGTGGAACCAAGTCCGTCGAAGACGGGTTGCCGGACCACATGGCGCCGGTCGGCCGCGCGGTTTGACTTCGCGGAGGCCGACGCCAGTTCTACGACCGAGGGCTTTTTTTTACGGCCGCGCCCGCGTTCGAGCGTCGCGCCGCCGCTGATCATGGAGGTTTCGACATGCGCATCGCGCTGGCGGCCTGCGCCTTTTCCGTTCTGTCCATCGCCGCTCCGACGCTCGCCTCTGCGCAGGGGGTCGTCATCGAGGAGCGCCGCTCGCCGGACGTCGTCGTCCGCGAGCGAGAGGAGCGCGTGATCGTGCGCGAGCCGCGCGCCCGCGTCGTCGTGCCGGACACGGTCCGGCGCTACGTCGTCGAGGAGCGCCGCCCGTCGGTGACCTATGAGCGCCGCGTCGTGGTCGGCGATGTGCTGCCGGAGGAGGTCGAGGTCTACGACGTGCCGGACAGCGACTACGAATACGCCGTCCTGAACGGCCGCCGCGTGATCGTCGACGACGACCGCCGCGTGGTCGACGAGTTCGACTGAGCCTCCCACCCGAAGACGCTGCGCCCGCCATAGTCGGGCGAGGCGCGGCGCTCTTCCTTCAGAACGGCCTCGACGGGCGGTCCATCGACCGCCCGTTCCAGTTTGCGCTGCTCGGCGTCGAGGCGGCGTATGGCGCCGAGCTTCTCGTCCTGGCCGAGCTTCGCGGCGTCGACCGCGGTCTTCAGCACGCGGATCGTTTCATCATAGACGCGGGTCGGCACCGGGAAGGGATCCCGGTCCTTGCCGCCATGCGCGAAGGAAAAGCGCGCCGGGTCGCTGAAGCGGCAGGGCGCGCCATGCACCACCTCCGCGACCATGGCGAGCGCGCGCACCGTCCGCGCCCCGACGCCGGGTGTCGCGAGCAGATCCGCAAAGTCCGTCGGACCGCGCTCGGCCGCAGCGGCGATCGCGCCCTGCAGACGGCGCGCGACGACGTCCTTCGGCCGCACGTCATGATGTGCGGGCATGACGAGATGCGGCAGCGGGAGCTGCGGCGCGGCGGGGGCGGGGGCCTCCGTCATCTTGAGCGCCTGCGCCGTGATCGCGTCGGGCGCCATCGCGGCGAGCAGGTCGAGCTGCGCGCGCCGTGAGGCTTCGGCTCGCCGGTCGGTGAGGTTGACGATCTCGCCGGCGCCGCGCCCCTCGATCGCGGCATGCGGCGCGTCGACGAAGCTCTCCAGTCCCTCCGACAGCCAGTGATAGCGCCGCGCCTGCCGGCGCTCGCCGTTCATGCCCTGCTGCACGACCGCCCATTTGCCGTCGTCGGCGACGACGAAGCCGTGCAGGTAGAGCTCGAAGCCGTCCTGCACGGCGGCGCTGTCGACCTTGGCGATCAGCCGGCTGGCGTCGCCGAGCGCCGCGCCGTCGCGGCCGGCGCGCTCGCCGAAGGCCAGGAGCTCGCCCGGCGTCTTGCGCGACTGCGCGCCCCGACCGCCGCAGAAGGTGAGACCGAGCTCGCCCGACAGCGGCGCGAGCCCGCGCTTCAGCGCGCCGACGACGCTGGTCGTGATGCCGGAGGAGTGCCAGTCCATGCCCATGACGGCGCCGAAGGACTGGAACCAGAACGGGTTCGACAGCCGCCGCAGGAACTCGTCGCGGCCGTAGTGATGGACGATCGCCTCGGTCATCACCGCGCCGAGCCGCGCCATGCGGCCCGCGAGCCAGGCCGGCACGCGGCCGCCGTGAAGCGGAAGGTCGGCGCTGCCGGAGCGGTTGGCCATCGGGATCGGCTAAAGGATGTTCGTGCTGTGTTCTAGCATCCGCGCGACGTGGTCGCCAGCGGGGCTCGTCATGCGGGGCGAAGTCCCGGCATCCATTTCCGCTGAAGTCGCCAAACGTTTTGAAACGTCGAGGAAGTGGGTTCCGGGACTTCGCCCGAAACGACGGCGGCGCTCAGAACGTCACGATCGTCGTCACGCCGAAGACCGTCGCGTTGGGGATGCGCTTGCCGCCGTCTTCCGGCGGGCCGCCGCCGGGGCGGACGATGTGCTGGAAGGTCGGGGCGACGGTGAGGCCGGGGACGACCTGCGCCTTGTAGGTGACCTCGATCGCCGTCTCGTGGCGGCGGATCGCGCCGGTCGCCGCCGCGCGGTCCACCTCGGCGAGGTCCGGCGAGAAGTCGGCATAGGCGACCGCGACGCCGGCGACGTCGTCCGGTCGGCCGGGGACGAGGCCCTTCGCGGTCAGGCCGCCGTCGAGATAGGTCGAGATCGTGTTGCGGTCCTTCGGACCCCAGACGGCGCGCAGGAACAGGCCGATCCCGCGCTCCGGATCCTCGCCCGGCGCGCGCCAGAGCTGCTGGTCGAGCACGGCGTAGAGGTTGACGTCGCCGCGATGGCGCAGCGGATCGTCGTTCGAGCCTGGCGCGCCGAGGATCAGCCCGTCGGTCCCGCGTTTAAGGTCGTCGAACTTGCCCAGGTGGCCGTAGCCGCCGAGCTTCACCCGCGCCGGCAGGCCGAACAGCCCCTCGAAGCGGTAGCGGCCCTCCATGATCATGAAGGGCGGGTCGCCGAGCCGGAAGTTCAGCCCGTGCGGGTTGTTCTTCTCGGGGTCGCGCGCGTCCGGCCGGGCGGCGTAGCCGTTGTAGATCGCGCCGATCACGGTGAGCCGGTCCGAAAAGTCGTACTGCGCCTGCGCGCCCAGCACGGCGAGCGGATAGGCCGGGCCTTCCTGCGGCAGGTTCAACGACGGGGGAGCGGCCCAGCCGAGCGTCGCGCCGATGAAGACCTCCTCGGCGTAGTCGGAGATGAAGTACTCCTCGTCCGAGGCGAGCTGGCCGAACTTCAGCGTGAGCTTGTCGATCTTCTGCTGGTAATAGGCCTCGAACAGCCGCGTCGTCGGGCGGGCGCCGATGTCGTTCACCGACAGGATGTTGCCGATATAATCCTCGGACAGGTCCCGGCCGTGGATCTGAAGCATGTCGGCATGGATCGAGGCGCCCTCCAGCCCGGCGATCCTCTCGAGATCGGCGTCGACCTTGAGTTTCAAGAGGCCGCTATAGGTGATCCCCTCGCGCATGCCGCCATGGAGATTTGCGCGCGGGTCGGAGAAGTAGAAGCCGGAGAATGTCAGCCCCTTCTCCGCCAGCGCGTCGCGCGCCGCCTTGATGGGGGACAGCGCGGGGACGCTGTCGAGGATCGACGGGTCGCGCTCTTCGGCCTCGTCCGCGGCGCTCGGTTTGTCGTCGGCGTCGTCGGCGAGAAGGGGGCCGGGCGCCATCGCCGCCGCGACCAACGCCGCCAGTCCGGCCCTCCGAAAACGCCCCATCCGAATCCCCCGGCGCGTCTTGTCGCGCGCTGCGGCGGCACGATGCGTCGGGCCGCTCGCGCCGCGCAATGCGGCCGGCGGACGAAACTTCGTGAGTGGTTTCTAAGCGACAGGCGTCGCTTGCTCGAACGAACTGCGCGCTTCGAGACGCCGGCCGCCGGCCGGCTCCTCAGCATGAGGAATGTTGGCTTCTGGCATCCTCGACCCTCCTCATGCTGAGGAGGCGCGCCAGCGCCGTCTCGAAGCACGCACTGCGGCCGCCCCGATCTTCGCCGCAGCGCAAAAAACTCCCCGGCTGGGCGGCTTGACAATAGCGGTCCCGCCAACCATACCTAGCGGTACGATACCAGTCGGTACAAATTCGGGACGCAGTTTCATGTCCAGTCGGTTTTCACGCTTCGGCCGCGCGGTCGGGGCGACGGCGGCGCTCGCTCTGGCGGGGGTCGTGGTGGTTTCCGTCGAGCTCGAGACGGACGGCGCGCCGGCGAAGGCCGCCGCCTCCGAACAGGCGACGCCGGCCTCGGTGGCCAAGGTCGAGAAGCGGCCGGTCACCAGCTGGTCGGTCTTTTCCGGCCGGCTCGAAGCGGTCGACCGCGTCGAGATCCGGCCGCGCGTCGCCGGCGAGATCGTCGCCGCCCATTTCCGCGAGGGCGCGATCGTCAAAAAGGGCGACGTGCTGTTCTCGATCGACCGCGAGCCCTACCAGGCCGCCGTCGACCGGGCGCGCGCCGAGGTCGCCGCGACCGAGGCCCGCGTCAAGCTCGCGAGCTCCGACGTCGACCGGGCGCGCAAGATGACGTCGATCGCGATCTCAGGCCGCGACATCGACCAGCGCGAGAGCGAGTTACGCTCCGCCGAGGCCGCCCGCCAGGGCGCGCAGGCGGCGCTCCGCTCGGCCGAGCTCGACCTCGGCTACACCGAGATCCGCGCCCCGGTCGCCGGCCGCGTCGGCCGCATCGAGGTCACGCCCGGCAACCTGGTCGCCTCCGGCCCCGGCGCGCCGGTGCTGACGCGGCTCGTCTCGGTCGACCCGATCTACGCCACCTTCGACGCCGACGAGCGCGCCGTGCTGAAGGCGCTCGACACGCTCCCCGAGGGCGTCGAGCGCAGCGCCGCCGTCGGCGCGATCCCGGTCGAGATGTCGACCTCCACGCGCGAGGCCGTCGCGCGCGGGCGCGTGCAATATGTCGATCCGAGCGTCCAGGCGGCGGCCGGCACGGTGCGCGTGCGCGCCGAGTTCCCGAACCCGGACGGACGCCTGTTCCCCGGCCAGTTCGCGCGCCTGAAGATGGGCGAGGCGAAGGACGCCGAGGCGGTGCTCGTCAGCGAGCGCGCGGTCGGCGTCGATCAGGACAAGACCTTCGTGCTCGTCGTCGGCGACGACGACCGCGCCGCCTATCGCGAGGTCCGCCTCGGCGCTTCGGCGGATGGCCTCAAGGTCGTGCTCAGCGGCCTGTCGGGCGGCGAGCGCGTGGTGGTCGAGGGCATCCAGAAGCTGCGGCCCGGCGCGCTGGTCGCGCCTCAGCCGGTCGCGATGAACGGCGCGCCGCTCGACCAGCGGCAGGCGTCGGCGGCCGACTGAGCAGACGCGTCGTCCCGGACGGGCGCCAGGCCGATCCGGGATCGGCGTCAGGACTGAAACTGGAAACGGCTTCGTCGTCCTCCGGCTTGACCGGAGGACCCACGTCTCACGTCGAGCTCGACGTCCGGCGTGGATGGTCCGGTCAAGCCGGACCATGACGAGGTCCCTGCTGAAAACGATCCCGGCTCGCGCCGCGCGCGTCCGGGATGACGGCGAAAGCCCGAAAGGGGCCGGCCATGAACATCTCGAAGTTCTTCATCGATCGTCCGGTCTTCGCCGGCGTGCTGTCCACGGTGATCTTCCTCGCCGGACTGCTGTCGATCCGCGCGCTGCCGATCTCGGAGTATCCGGACGTCGTGCCGCCGCAGATCGTGGTGCGGGCGACCTATCCGGGCGCCAACCCGAAGGTCATCTCCGAGACGGTGGCGACGCCGATCGAGGAGCAGATCAACGGCGTCGAGGACATGCTCTACATGTCCTCCCAGGCGACGACCGACGGCGTCATGACGCTGACGGTGACCTTCGCGCTGGGAACTGACCCGGACAAGGCGCAGCAGCTCGTCCAGAACCGCGTCAGCCAGGCCGAGCCGCGCCTGCCGGAGGAGGTGAGGGCGCTCGGCGTCACGACGGTGAAGTCGTCTCCGGACCTGACGCTCGTCGTGCATCTTACCTCGCCGAACGGGCGCTACGACTCGAAGTACCTGCGCAACTACGCGGTGCTGAACGTGAAGGACCGGCTCGCCCGCATTCCGGGGGTGGGCCAGGTTCAGCTGTTCGGCTCGGGCGACTATTCGATGCGCGTCTGGCTCGACCCGCAGCGGGTCGCCGAGCACGGCCTGTCAGCCTCCGACATCGTTGCCGAGATCCGCGCCCAGAACGTGCAGGCGGCGGCCGGCGTCATCGGCGGCTCGCCGACCCCGAACGGCGTCGAGCTGCAGCTGTCGCTCAACGCGCAGGGCCGGCTCGCGAGCGAGGAGGAGTTCGGCGACATCATCTTGAAGTCCGGCGCGAACGGGGAGATCGTGCGCCTTCGCGACGTGGCGCGCATCGAGATGGGCGCGTCGGACTACGCGCTCCGCTCGCTGCTCGACAACAAGTCGGCGGTCGCGGTGCCGGTGTTCCAGGCGCCGGGCTCGAACGCGATCGACATCGCCGACCGCGTCCAGGCCGAGATGCGCGACATCAAGGCCAACATGCCGGACGGAGTCGACTACTCGATCGTCTACGACACCACCCAGTTCGTGCGCTCGTCGATCGAGGCGGTGATCCACACGCTGCTCGAGGCGGTCGCGCTGGTCGTGCTGGTGGTGATCCTGTTCCTGCAGACCTGGCGGGCCTCGATCATCCCGCTGATCGCCGTGCCGGTGTCGATCGTCGGCACCTTCGCGGTGATGCATGTCTTCGGCTTCTCGATCAACGCGCTGAGCCTGTTCGGCCTTGTGCTCGCGATCGGCATCGTGGTCGACGACGCGATCGTCGTGGTCGAGAACGTCGAGCGCAACATCGAGGAGGGGCTGAAGCCCCGCGAGGCTGCGCTGAAGGCGATGCAGGAGGTGTCGGGCCCGATCGTCGCGATCGCGCTGGTGCTGATCGCGGTGTTCGTGCCGCTCGCCTTCATCTCGGGCCTGACCGGCCAGTTCTACAAGCAGTTCGCGCTGACCATCGCGATCTCGACGGTGATCTCGGCGATCAACTCGCTGACGCTGTCGCCGGCGCTCGCGGCGCTGCTGCTGAAGGGCCACGACGCCAAGAAGGACTGGCTGACGCGCGGCATGGACTTCGCCCTCGGCTGGTTCTTCCGCCGCTTCAACGCCGCCTTCTCCTGGGGCTCGCGCGCCTACGGCAAGGGCGTGACCGTCGCCATCGGCCGCAAGGCGGTGATGCTGGTGCTCTATGTCGGGCTGATCGCGGTGACGGGCCAGCTGTTCAAGACCATCCCCGGCGGCTTCGTGCCGGCGCAGGACAAGCAGTACCTCGTCGGCTTCGCGCAGCTGCCGGACGCGGCGACGCTCGACCGCACCGAGGACGTGATCAAGCGGATGGGCGAGATCGCCCTCAAGCAGGAAGGCGTGCAGAGCGCGGTCTCCTTCCCGGGCCTGTCGATCAACGGCTTCACCAACTCCTCCAACGCCGGCATCGTCTTCGTGACGCTGAAGCCGTTCGAGGAGCGCAAGGACCCGTCGCTGAGCGCCGGTGCGATCGCGATGAAGCTCAACGGCCAGTACGCCGGCATCAAGGAGGCGGTGATCGCCATGTTCCCGCCGCCGCCCGTGCAGGGCCTTGGCACGATAGGCGGCTTCAAGCTGCAGATCGAGGACAAGGCGGGGCTCGGCTATCAGGCGCTCGACCAGGCGACCAAGGCGTTCCTCGCCAAGGCGGCGCAGGCGCCGGAGCTCGCCGGCCTGTTCTCCTCCTACCAGGTGAACGTGCCGCAGCTCTACGCCGACATCGACCGGACCAAGGCGCGCCAGCTGTCGGTGCCGATCTCGGACGTGTTCAACACGCTGCAGATCTATTTCGGCTCGCTCTACGTCAACGACTTCAACAAGTTCGGCCGCACCTATTCGGTGCGCGTGCAGGCGGACTCGGCCTTCCGCGCCCGCCCCGAGGACGTCGGCTTCCTGAAGGTCCGCTCGCAGACCGGCGAGATGATCCCGCTGTCGGCGCTGATGACTGTGAAGCCCGCTTCCGGGCCCGAGCGGGCGATGCGCTACAACGGCTTCCTGTCGGCCGATATCAACGGCGGCGCGGCGCCCGGCTACTCGACGGGCCAGGCGCAGGCGGCGGTCGCGAAGATCGCGGCCGAGACCCTGCCGAAGGGCATGTCCTTCGAGTGGACCGAACTGACCTATCAGGAGATCATCGCGGGCAATTCGGGGCTGATCGTCTTCCCGGTCGCGATCCTGCTGGTGTTCCTGGTGCTGGCCGCCCAGTACGAGAGCCTGACCCTGCCGATCGCGATCATCCTGATCGTGCCGATGGGCATTCTCGCGGCGCTCGCCGGCGTCTGGCTCACGGGCGGGGACAACAACGTCTTCACCCAGATCGGCCTGATCGTGCTGGTGGGATTGTCGGCGAAGAACGCCATCCTGATCGTCGAGTTCGCGCGCGAGCTCGAACATCTCGGCCGCTCGCCGCTTCAGGCGGCGGTGGAGGCGAGCCGGCTGCGGCTGCGGCCGATCCTGATGACGTCGCTCGCCTTCATCATGGGCGTGCTGCCGCTCGCGACGGCGACCGGCGCCGGCTCGGAGATGCGCACCGCCATGGGCGTCGCGGTGTTCGCCGGCATGATCGGCGTGACGATCTTCGGCCTGTTCCTGACGCCGGTGTTCTACGTCGTGGTCCGGCGCCTCGCGGGGGCGCGGGAAAAGGAGGCGCCGCCGCCGGCCGCGCCCGAGGCGTCGCCGCCGACGTCGTCGGAGCCCGAAGCGAAAGCGGGGCTCTCGATCGGTTGAGTTGCAGGTGAGGCCGGCGGGGGGTTCTAAGCGTCCCCACGCTCTCCGCCGCCTCGGCGCGGCGGCCGCCAGGGGGCTCAATCCCGGCGGCCGCCGCGCCAAGTCTTTTCGCGGAGCAGAGAAGACCCTGCCGTCGAGGAGGCCATGCATGACCGATCCCGCTGCCTTTTCCCGTCGCGCCATGGTCCGCCTCGCCCTTGCCGTCGCCGCCGCGACGGCCATGCCCGGCATAGCCGCCCGCGCCCAGGCGAAGCTGAAGATCGGGACGATCGGCGCGGGCAGCCTTGGCGGAGCGGTCGGGGCGCTGTGGGTCAAGGCCGGTCACGAGGTGAAGTTTTCTTCGCGCCACCCGGACGAGCTGAAGGACTTCGTCGCGGGGCTTGGCCCGAAGGCGAGCGCGGGAAGCATCGCGGAGGCGATAGCCTTCGGCGACGTGGTGCTGCTCGCCGCTCCCTACGCCGCTTATCCGCAGATCGGCCGCGACTTCGGCGCTGCTCTGAAGGGCAAGGTCGTGATCGACGCCGGCAACGCCAACCGCAGCGATCTTTTCGAGGAGGCGAAGCGGAACGGCATTGGGGTCACGACGCAGAAGCTCTTCCCCGGGGCGCGGATCGTGCGGGCCTTCAACGCGGCCAACAACCGCCTCTTCACGCAGAACGCCGGCAAGGAGCCCAAGATGGCGATCCCGATCGCCGGCGACGACGTGGCGGCGGTCGAGATCGTGAAGGCGCTGGTGGTCTCGGCCGGCTTCGAGCCGCTGGTCGTCGGCGGCCTCAAGGACGCCGACCGGTTCGCCATGGGCACGGACGGCTTCGGGCACGTGATGCCCGCGAAGGAACTGGCGGAGAAGCTCGGGGTGAAGCCGTAGGCGGCGCCGGGAGCCTCTTATCCCTCCCCTTGCAAAGGGGAGGGCAGGGTGGGGATCGTTCAG
>JADBEO010000025.1 GCA_031316315.1 Chelatococcus sambhunathii | reverse complement strand
CACCCTACCCTCCCCTCAGAGAGGGGAGGGATTTCGGAAGGACTGAGCTAGATCCCGGTCTCCGCCGCGTCGGTCAGCCCCGCGGCTTCCCCGCCCGCACCAGCCGCACCTTCATGCGCCGCTGGATGCCCGCCTCGATCGCGCGGATTCGGGCCTCGTGGCGCGTCCAGAAGCGCGCGTTGTCGGCGGCGGTGTGCTTGCCGGGCCGCCAGCCGAGATAGGGCCCGGAATATTTCACCCGCTCCGCCGCCGCCGAGAGCGGCTTCTCTCCCGGCAGTTCGTGGATGGCGACGACGGTCGGCGCGACGCCGTCGGCGAGCGGCGAGCCGAGCCGCGCCAAGTAGCCCTTGGCGCGCAGGCAATATTGCGCCGAGAGCGGAGACATGATTTCCGCGCCATGGCCGGCGCGATACTTCATCAGCGCGCGGCAGAGATCGCCGTTCGCGAGCTTCCAGGCGCCGGCGAGGTAGCGCATGGCATAGCGCGCGTTGGTCTCGGGATCGAACAGATCGAGCGCGCCGCCGCGGTGACCGAGCATCTCGGCGGTCGCGGGCCGGATCTGCATCAGGCCGATCTCGCCGACGCCGCCGACCGCTGAGGGATCGAAGCCCGTCTCGACGAAGGCCACGGCCTCGGCGACCTCCGGCGGCAGGCCCCTCGCCTCGGCCGCGCGCCGAACGATCGCGATGTTCAGCGCGCGCGCAGCCGACGGATCAGGCGAGACGACCGGCGCGACGTCCGCCGGCGTCTCCGCCCGGCACGCGCCATGCGCCGCCAGCGTCAGCGCGGCGAGGATCGCCAGATGCTTCAGCGCCACGCCCCGATCTCCACAGGTGCCCGGCGCGATCATAGCCCGGCAATCCTGAACGGAGACTCACGAAGGAGCGCGAGGGCCTAATGGTCTTTGAACGATCAGATCAGCCTCTGCGGTCGTCACCCCTGCCGAAGCGCCAGGGTTCATTACCGCCGGGACATCGGACTATCTGGATTTGGTAGCGGCAATGGGTCCCGGACCAAGTCCGGGACGACGGCGGCGCTTCAGGCGCCTTGCCTCTTATTTCTGCTCAGAAGGTGACCTTGGGCGGGGCCTGGTTCTCCTGCGCGGTCTCGAAGGTCGCCATCGGCTTGGCTTCCGGATAGAGCCACGACGCGATCCAGCGCCCGGGGAAGGTGCGCAGCTCGGTGTTGTAGGCCTGGACGGCCGCGATGTAGTCGCGGCGGGCGACGGCGATCCGGTTCTCCGTCCCTTCGAGCTGCGATTGCAGCGCGAGGAAGTTCTGGTTCGACTTCAGGTCCGGATAGTTCTCGGACACCGCCAGCAGCCGGCCGAGCGCGCCGGACAGCTGCTGCTGCGCCTCCTGGAACCTCTTGACCGCCTCGGGATCGGTGAGCTTGGAGGCGTCGATGGTGACCTTGGTCGCGTTTGCGCGCGCCTCGACCACTTCGGTCAGCACCTTCTCCTCCTGACGCGCAAAACCCTTCACGGTCTCGACGAGGTTCGGGATGAGGTCGGCGCGGCGCTGATACTGGTTCTGCACTTCTGACCAGCGGGCCTTGGCCTGCTCTTCGAGCGTCGGCACGCGGTTGATCGCGCCGCAGCCCGCGAGCGAAAGAGACGCGGCGACGAGCGCGGCCAGCGCGAGAAGCCGACGGAACGGCGCGGTGAGAGCCAAGGTCATGAAACGCATCCCCGTTACGGGCGCTGAGCGCGGCGCCTGTCGCGCCCAAGGTCGAACCTGCGGGCGGATTGTCAAGCGCGCGGCTACGCCGGCGCCGTGAACCGCTCATGAACGCGCCGGCCATGATGCGTTCAGCCAGGCGCCGCTAGTCTTGCGATCGTTCGAGGCGCAACTCCCCGCCCGAAAGGCGCCGGATCGGATTCCCGCCCCTCTCCGCTCCGGATCCTCGAACGCCGCCCGGCCGTTGGGAAACGGTCGGGCGTTTTCACGTGCGCGCGGCGCGCGGGTCCGACCGGCGGCGCCGGCGATTGCAACTCCTTCCAGAGTGCCACTATATGACGCCCATGATCGGGCGCAGGATCAGGATGGCGACGCTGACGTCGGAGGCCTTTGCGGGCCTCAGCGACCACGCGCGCCTGCCCTCGCGATTTCACGCGCGCCTGTCGGCGACCGCGAGCCGACTTCGGGGCTGAATACGGCCGCGACGCGCGGCCGTCCGAACCCTGAACGACAATCGCGACATTTCGAGGCGAATGATGAGCGCCGCTCCCAATCCTTCCGCTCCCAAGACCCTGTACGACAAGATCTTCGACGACCACGTCGTCGAGCGCCAGCCGGACGGCTCGGTGCTGCTCTATATCGACCGCCACCTCGTTCATGAGGTGACGAGCCCGCAGGCCTTCGAGGGCCTGCGCGCCACCGGCCGCAAGGTCCGCGCGCCCCAGAAGACGCTGGCGGTGGTCGACCACAACGTGCCGACCTCCGATCGCTCGCTGCCGAACCCGGATCCGGAAAGCGCCGCGCAGATCGCGGCGCTCGCCGAGAACACGAAGGAATTCGGCGTCCAGTACTATGACGAGTTCGACCGCCGGCAGGGCATCGTCCACGTCGTCGGCCCCGAGCAGGGGTTCACCCTGCCCGGCACGACCATCGTCTGCGGCGACAGCCACACCTCGACGCACGGCGCTTTCGGCGCGCTGGCGCATGGCATCGGCACGTCGGAGGTCGAGCATGTGCTCGCAACCCAGACGCTGATCCAGACCAAAGCCAAGAACATGCAGATCGTCGTCGACGGCAAGCTGCCCGAAGGCGTCGGCGCGAAGGACGTGATCCTCGCCATCATCGGCGAGATCGGCACCGCGGGCGGCACCGGCTACGTCATGGAGTACGCCGGCGAGGCGATCCGCTCGCTCTCGATGGAAGGCCGCATGACGGTCTGCAACATGTCGATCGAGGGCGGCGCCCGCGCCGGCATGATCGCGCCGGACGAGAAGGCTTACGATTTCCTCGAGGGTCGGCCGATGGCCCCGAAGGGCGAGGCCTGGGACGCGGCGCGCCGCTACTGGGACACGCTGCATTCGGACGAAGGCGCGCATTTCGACCGGATCGTCCGGCTCCACGGCGCCAACCTGCCGCCGATCGTCTCCTGGGGCACGAGCCCGCAGGACGTGGTCTCGATCACCGGCGTCGTGCCGGATCCGGAGGCCGCCGCCGACGAAGGCAAGAAAGCCGCGATCCGGCGCGCGCTGGCCTATATGGGCCTGTCCGCCGGCACGAAGATCACCGACATCGCGCTCGACCGCGTCTTCATCGGCTCCTGCACCAACGGGCGCATCGAGGATCTGCGCGCGGCCGCCAAGGTGATCGAGGGCAAGACGGTCAACGGCAACGTCAACGCCATGGTCGTCCCCGGCTCCGGCCTCGTGAAGGAGCAGGCGGAGGCGGAAGGCCTCGACCGGATCTTCAAGGCCGCCGGCTTCGACTGGCGCGAGCCCGGCTGCTCGATGTGCCTCGCCATGAACCCCGACAAACTGGCGCCCGAGGAGCGCTGCGCTTCGACCTCGAACCGCAACTTCGAGGGCCGTCAGGGTTTTCGTGGCCGCACCCACCTCGTCTCCCCCGCCATGGCGGCTGCGGCGGCGATCGCCGGCAGGTTCGTCGACATCCGCGAGTGGCGGTGATTGCGGGCGGCGGAGACCTCGTTCTCCGCCGGCTCGGCCACACCGACGTCGAGCGGCTCGCGCCGCTCGTCGCTTCCTACGCCGGCGCGCTGCTCGGGCGCGAGCCCGAGGCGCCGGATCCTGCCTATGTCTCGAGGCTGATGGCTGAGCCGGTCGTCGAGATCGCCGGCGCCGAGCGCGACGGCGGGCTGGTCGGCTTCGCGCTCTATTACGATCTGCCGGAGGCGATCTCGGGCCGTCGGGCTGGCCAGCTCGACGACCTGTTCGTCAGGCCGGAGGCCCGGGGCGGCGGGATCGCGCAGGCGCTGATCGCCCATATCGTCGCACAGGGCGAGGCCCGCGGCTGGATCCATCTGCGCTGGATGGTTCCGATCGAGAGCCCGGCGGGCGCGCTCTACGACCGGATCGCCGAACGCGCGCCTTGGCGGAACTACGTGATCCGCATCGATCCGACGATGAAATGGTGAAGGCGGAAAGTCAGTCGAAATGCGTGCAGCGGGCGACTCGGTTCTGCTCCTTCGGCCAGCCCTTGGCGTCAGGAGCGAAGGCCACTCGGCACACAGCCGTCGGCCGGACCGGCTGGTAGTAGACGCGCGGAACCGGGCGCTCGTAGACGCGTTCGCGCGTACGGTACGGCGCGTCGGCCGCGTCGGCGGCGGGCGCGAAAATCGCGAAGGCCGCAGCCGTCGCCGCAAGAACGATGCCGGCACGGATCATCGTCATCACCTCACTCAAGCGCGGGCCTCGGCCCGCCATCGGCGCGGGAGTTTAGCAAAGCCCGTCCCTCGCCGCCGCTCTCATTTCGCCGCTCCGCCGTTTCTGCGGCGGATATGGTTCCGCGGACACGAAAACGCCCGGCTCGATCGAACCGGGCGCTCGTGACCTGGACGGCCGTTCCGCTCAGCGGATGCGGACGCCGATGCCGACGGCCGGGGCGCGACGACGCGGGCCGACGACGACCCGCTCGCGGATCACCGGGCGCGAGCACTGCTGGGTGGTGGTGACGCGCTTGACGCCGTTCTTGAAGACCACCTTCTTCACCGTGCGGCAGGCGACGTCGGTGGTGGCGGCGGGGGCGACGATGATCCCGTGCGTCGCGATCGGAGCGGCGCTGGCCGGGGCGATCGCGAAGGCGCCCATGGCGGCCGCGACGCCGGCGGCGAGAAGGAAAGTCCGCATGTCTGGTTCTCCTGAGAGTTTTCTTTGGGCCGACTGAACGGGGAACGCCCGGGTCCTTAAGCTGCGACGCCCGACTTGAACCGAGCCTGAAACCTACGTTCATGACGTATTCACGCCGCCATTGCGACGCAAACCGGCGGGACGGCAATTAGCGCCCACAATCTATTCGTCGAGTCGCAGCCTTTGGCGCCCCCAGCCATTGACACGCGCGTTCGGCGGACGCCCTGCGCTCGGGCAATTGCGGACGGACGGCGCGCCGACGCTTGATCGGCGCGCGATACAGGAGGATGTTGGTCTTGGGAAAAGCGCGGGTCGGTTCGATGTTGGGGGCGTCGGGAGCTGCGATGAAATTCTTGAACGGCGCGTCCTGGAGGGCCGCCGGCGCTCCGACGGCGACCGGCTGGTCGGAGCTCAAGGCCCCGAGCCTGGCCGAGATCGAGAAGCTGGCTGAGGAGGCGATGGCACGCCTCCCCGAGACCTTTCGCGATCTTGCCGAAGGGGTCATCGTCCGCGTCGACGATTTTCCGTCCGACGAGGTGATGGCCGAGCTCGGCGCCGAGACCGAGTTCGACCTGCTGGGCCTGTTCACCGGCGTCGGAATGTCCCAGCCAGACGCCGGTCCGCGCACCGGGCGACTTCCGAATTATGTGCATCTCTATCGGCGCCCGATCCTGGATTACTGGGCTGAGCACGACGAAACGCTGGGAGCGATCGTCACCCATGTGCTGGTTCACGAGATCGGCCACCATTTCGGCCTGTCCGACGCCGCCATGGAGGCGATCGAGGCCGAGGCGGTCGCGGCGGAAGGCGGAGCCGACCGTCCTTGATCGCGCCGGCCTGCGGGGCCACCTAGACGGCCTGCGCCGGAATGGCGCTCCAGCAGGGAGAGCGGCTTCATGACGAGCGACAGCGACTCCGCCGACCAGGCGCGGGTGGTGCGCGACTTCTGGCCGAAGATCAGGCGCGTCGCGCGCCATATCCCGTTCGCGGAGGACGCCGTCGCGGCCTACTACTGCGCAATGGACCGCGAGACGCCGAACCACGTGCGCGTCGCGCTGATCGGCGCGCTGCTCTATTTCGTGACGCCCTTCGACGCGGTTCCCGATATTTTTCCGCTGGTCGGCTTCGCGGACGACGCCAGCATCATCGCGGCGGCGATCGCAGCAGTGCGCGTGCACATGAAGGACCGGCACCGGGACGCGGCGCGCCGCGCGCTGGAGGACGAGACGTTCGGCGACGCGCGCTGATCGCGCCCGTGGAACACCTCCTTCCCTGGATGTTCCGATCTGGGCGCACGAATGTGTTGACTATGTCTTAGCCGTGCGCTTTTTGTGCCGCCTTGATGACGGGCGGTCACCCGCCCGTCGCCACGGGGACCACGGGGCATGCCAAAACGGCCCGTCGTGCACGCTGGCGTCTTCGCACTGGCTGCGCTTTCGGGCGTCGCCATCGCGCAGGCCGCCCAGCAGCCGACCCACTCGCGATCTTCGGCCGATCGCGAATGCCTCGCCCGGGCGATGTACTTCGAATCCAACAAGAGTTCTGAAGACGGCATGCTCGCCGTTGGAACGGTCGTCGCCAATCGCCTGAAATCGGGCCGCTACGGCGGCGACTACTGCAGCGTCGTCGCCCAGCGCGGCCAGTTCGCGCCCGGCGTGCTGTCGCGAGGCATGGGCGGCGAGGCGGCGGTCCGCGCGCGTCGCGTGGCCGAGGCGGTGATCTCCGGCCACCGCCACCCGGCGGTGAAGGAGGCCATGTTCTTCCACACCGCCGGCCTGCGCTTCGGTTATGGCGACATGCATTACGTAACCGTCGCCGGCGGCAACATCTTCTACGAGAAGCGCAGCGCAAAGACCCCCGCCGCGGCGCGCGCGAACGCGCTCTCCATGGCGAAGGCCTACGCCCAGGCCCGGATCGACCAGGCCGCCGCTGCGCCGATTCTCGCCGCCGCGCTGCGACGCAAGGCGATGGAGAACCCGGTCGTCCTCGCGCGTGTCATTCAGCAAACGCCTACGTCGGCTCAGGTCCGTTTCGGCGACGCGCCGCTGCAATCCGGAGCGTTCACGGCGGCTTCGGCCTATCGCAGCGACGAAGGCAATACGCCGGCGGCGAACAGCGCCCTCGCCGCGGTCGCAGCGCTCACCCCGAAGAAGGCGGGCGGCCTGAGGGTGATCGCGCCGGCCGCGACCGTTCAGGCTTCGCTGACGCCCGTGATCGGCCACGCCGCGGCGGCGAAGCCCAATCCGATGGCGAACTACGTCGTCGCCCAGGCCTGGTCGGTCTTCGACTGACATCCCGCGCGGCGCGGTTCCGGCATCGCCGAACTATCCACAGTTCCTGCTTCAGAGTGCGACCTGTTGGCGCGGTCGGTGCGGCGCCGCCGGCCGCTCCGACGCGCGCCGCATTTGTCGCCTCCTTAGCGCCCAATATGGCGACGACGTGTCGTCAACAGTCTCGGCCTCGAGATCGTCACGGCGGAGGATGACGACTTCCATCGATACTATACGTCAAGTATTCGCTTTATTTCTGGATAGATGGAGCAGTGGGAAATATCAGACGCCAAATGTGTTATTACGGATTGCGGCGAAATATGGGCGCTGATCGTACGGAAAAACTCGCATTGACCTTTTGTTAACCATATTGCTCTTCGCTGATCCCGTTAGGCGGACGGTTCGTCCATACGGTCCGGACGCTCTCTCGGGGACTGCGGAAAAGAATGAACCATCGACTTCTGACGCGCGCGGCGCTCGCCTCCGCGCTCGTTCTCGCCGGCCTCGGCGCGGCGGAGGCCGGCCGGCGCAGCGCCAAGGCGCCCGGGCTGACTGACGTCGAATGCATGGCCCGCGCGATGTATTTCGAATCCAATCGCAAGCGTGAGGACGGCATGCTGGCGGTCGGCACCGTCGTCGCCAACCGTCTCGAATCCGGCCGCTACGCCTCGACCGTATGCGGCGTCGTCGGCCAGACGAGCCAGTTCGCGCCCGGCGTGCTCTCGCGCCGCATGTCCGAGAAGAGGCCGGCGGAAAAGGCCCGTCAGGTCGCCGAAGCCGTGCTGAACGGGCTACGCCACCCGGCCGCCGGCGACGCCATGTTCTTCCACACCGCCAACGTCCCGTTCCGCAACGACGACAAGGATTACGTCCTCGTCTCGGGTGGAAACGCCTTCTACCGCTGGAACCGCGGCGGCGACGAGGAGGCCGCGAGGGCCAATCTGGACTCTCTGTCGCGCGCATTCGCGGAGGCAGAGGACGAGCGCAGGGTCGGCGTACGCGTGGTCGCGAAGGTCGTCCCGCAGGATCCGAACGACGCGCCTGTCCTGAGGGTCGCCGCGCTGCCCGCCCTGGAGACGGCGGCGCCGCTCGCCCCGCAGATCGAGCTCGGCGACGCCCGGCCCGAGGTGGCGTCCGCCGCCGCCCCGCAGGTCATCCAGGTCGCCGCGGCCGAAGTCGCCCAGACCCGCGTGGCGCAGGAGATCGTCGACGACCGCGGCGCCCTGTCGAAGGCGCTCGCCTTCCGCGGCGAACCGGCGCGCACGCCAGCCGCGAACGAGGCGCTTTCCGTCGTGATGTCGCTCGCCCCGCCGGCCAAGGACGGCCGCGACGCCAAACGCGTGATCGCTCCGGCGACGCCGGTCTACGCCTCCGCGGCGCCGATCTTCCGCAAGCGGGGCGATCCGACGCCGAACCCGATGGCGAACTTCGTCGTCGCGCAGGCCTGGTCGGATTTCGACTGACCAGTCCGGCGCCTTCGTCCTCCGACGATTCGCTCATTGCGGCGCCGCACACGTGAGCTAAGACGAGGGTTCGGGGCGTCGCCGGCCGAGCGCGCCCGTCCTGTCGCAGGCGGAGCTCGAAATATGGCCGACAAGCCCTGGCTGTTCCGAACCTATGCGGGCCATTCGACGCCCGAAGCCTCGAACCGCCTCTACAAGTCGAACCTCGCCAAGGGCCAGACCGGCCTGTCCGTCGCCTTCGACCTGCCCACCCAGACGGGCTACGACCCGGACCACGTGCTGTCGCGGGGCGAGGTCGGCAAGGTCGGCGTGCCGGTCTCCCATCTCGGAGATATGCGGACCCTGTTCGACGGCATCCCGCTCGCGCAGATGAACACGTCCATGACAATCAACGCGACGGCGGCCTGGCTGCTGTCGCTCTACGCCGCGCTCGCCGAGGAGCAGGGCGCCGACCGCGCCGCGCTGAACGGCACGACCCAGAACGACATCATCAAGGAATACCTCTCGCGCGGGACCTACGTGTTCCCGCCCGCGCCGTCGCTCCGGCTGATCCGCGACGTCATCCTCTTCACGACGAAGGAGATGCCGAAGTGGAACCCGATGAACGTCTGCTCCTACCATCTGCAGGAGGCTGGAGCGACGCCGACGCAGGAGCTCGCCTATGCGCTGGCGACCGCGATCGCGGTGCTGGACGAGGTCAAGGCGGCGGGCGTCGAGGGCGAGGTGTTCGAGACCACCGTCGGGCGCATCTCGTTCTTCGTGAACGCGGGCATGAAGCTCGTGACCGAGATCGCCAAGATGCGCGCCTTCGTCGATCTCTGGGACGAGATCACGCGCGACCGCTACGGCGTGAAGGAGGCGAAGCACCGCCGCTTCCGCTACGGCGTGCAGGTCAATTCGCTGGGGCTGACCGAGCCGCAGCCTGAAAACAACGTCTACCGCATCCTGATCCAGACGCTGGCGGTCACCCTGTCGAAGGACGCCCGCGCCCGCGCCGTGCAGCTGCCGGCCTGGAACGAGGCGCTCGGCCTGCCGCGGCCTTGGGACCAGCAGTGGTCGCTGCGCGCTCAGCAGATCCTCGCCTACGAGACCGACATCCTCGAATACGCCGACATCTTCAACGGCTCGCATGTGATGGACGAGAAGGTCGCCCAGCTGAAGGAGGAGGCGCTCGCCGAACTCGCCCGCATCGACGAGATGGGCGGCGCGATCACGGCCGTTCAGTCCGGCTACATGAAGGGCCGCCTGGTCGAGTCCAACGCCAGGCGACTGGCGGCGATCGAATCCGGCGAGCTCGTCGTCGTCGGCGTCAACAAATACGAGGCCACCGAGCCTTCGCCGCTCTCGACCGGCGAAGGCTCGATCCAGGTCGTGCCGGAGAGCGTCGGCCAGGAGGCGATCGAGCGCCTCAACGCCTGGAAGGCGCAGCGCGACCAGAAGGCCGTGGACAGGGCGCTGGCGGAGCTCGCCGCGGCCGCCAGGGAAGACCGCAACGTCATGGAGCCGTCGATCGCCGCCGCCAAGGCGGGCGTGACGACCGGCGAATGGGGCCAGACCCTGCGCGAGATTTTTGGCGAGTACCGGGCGCCGACCGGCGTCGGCAAGGCGTCGAAGGGCGACCGCGAGGGCACCGGCATCGCGGACGTGCGCAAGTCGGTCGAAGCGGCGTCGAACGCGCTCGGGCGGCGGCTGAAACTGCTCGTCGGCAAGCCGGGCCTCGACGGCCATTCCAACGGCGCCGAGCAGATCGCGGTGCGCGCCCGCGACTGCGGCTTCGAGGTGGTCTACGAGGGCATCCGCCTGACCCCCGCCGAGATCGTCAACGCCGCGCTCGAGGAGGGCGTCCACGTCGTCGGCCTCTCGATCCTGTCCGGCTCGCACCTGCCGCTCGTGCGCGACGTGATGGATCGGATGCGCAAGGAGGGCCTCGACGACGTGCCGGTGATCGTCGGCGGCATCATCCCGCCGGAGGACGAGCGCGAGCTGAAGGCGATGGGCGTCGCGGCGGTCTACACCCCGAAGAACTTCGACCTCACCGCCATCATGGGCGACATCGTCCGCATCGCCGAGGGCGCCGGCCAAGAGGCGGCGTGAGGCCGGCGCCGCTCGCTCCGGCGGAAGCAACCGCCGGACCCCCGAGCGAGTCTTCGTCCGCCGCGCTCATGTATTCGTGAGCCGGAGTATCGGCGCGACTCGCTCCGATGAGTCTTAGCTGCGAGGCCACGAGTCGAGTCACGGTTCGTTCCAGTAGAACGAATCGCGGACGAATCGCCGATTCCCGATTCGTTCTCGATTCGCCATTTACGACAGCGTATTCGCCACCCTCTGTTAACCATATCGACCGAAATACCGCCGACAACTCGAGCCAGGGAAACGTTTCGCCTGCAGCGCCTGCGGCAATCTGTCCGCATCGCCCGGAGGGTCGCGGGCGGGCCCGCGGGAGGCTCGGGGCCATGGACTGGCTCGGAAACGCCGTCGGCAGGCGCGTCGTCGACTATCTCGTGCAGGACGTCCGCAGCGAGCCGCTCGTGCCCGGAAGCCCGGAGGCGCTGCGCGCGACGCTCCAGGTCGGTGACGTGCTGCTGGTCGCGGGCCGCTCGCGCGTCGCGGCCGTCATCCGCCGCATGACCTCGTCGATCTGGTCTCACGCCGTGCTCTATGTCGGCGACATGCTCGACACGTTCGAGCCGGACGGCGAGCGCCACACCCTGGTCGAGATGGAGCTCGGCATCGGCTGCGCCTCGGCGCCGCTGTCGAAATACGCCGGCGAGCAGACGCGCATCTGCCGCCCGTACGATCTCGACGTCCACGAGCGGGAGCGGGTCGCGCGCTACTGCATCCTGCGGCTCGGCTACGAATACGACGTCAAGAACATCTTCGACCTGCTGCGCTACCTGACGCCGCTGCCGCTGATCTCGAACGCGATGGGCCGGCGCGTGCTGATGCTGGGGTCGGGCCTTCCGACCCGGGCGATCTGCTCGTCCCTGATCGCCCGCGCCTTCGAGCAGGTGCGCTATCCGATCCTGCCCAAGATCGAGACGGTGTCGGACGAGGGCGCGCGGCGCGAGATCCTGCACATCCGCCATCACTCCCTCTACATGCCGCGGGACTTCGACATCTCGCCCTATTTCGAGGTGGTGAAGCCGACGCTTGTCCAGGGCTTCGACTACCGCGCCTGCGTCTGGGCGGAGAGACGAGCGACGGCGCGCCCGGAGGCTTCCGAGCCGCCGACGCCGGAAATCATGGCGATGCGCCGAAGCTAAGCCTCACGCCCGTTCGGCGCGAGAACCGAACGCGCGCCTTGCAGAACGATATATCGTTTGTTAGATAGGTCGAATGAAAGACCTATCTGGAGAGACGATCATGTCCAGTCACGCCATACCCTTCGGCCATTGGGGCCGCCGTCCCTGGTTCGCGTCGTCGGATCACGGGGACAGAGCCTGCGGCTCTCGCTTCCGCGGCGGACCGTTCGGGCGCCATCGCGGCGGACCGTTCGGCGGCGGACCGTTCGGGCGCGGCGGCGGCGGCCGAATGTTCGACGCGGGCGCTCTGCGCCTCGTCGTGCTTGGCCTGCTCGCGGAGGCCCCTCGCCACGGCTACGACGTCATCAAGGCGCTCGAGGCCCGCTTCCGGGGGACCTACTCCCCGAGCCCCGGCTCGATCTATCCGATGCTGCAGATGATGGAGGACGCCGACCTCGCCGTCTCGGAGACGCAGGGCAACAAGCGGCTCTATTCGATCACCGACGCCGGCCGCGCCTATCTCGAGGAGAACCGCGCGGAGCTCGACAAGATCAACGCCCAGCTCGACGAGACCTCCGACGCGCTCGGCGACGTGGCGCTCGGCGAAGTAATCTCGGACCTGAGGCGCGTTCTGTTCGAGAAGCTGCGCGACGGCCGGCTGACAGGCGAGCAGGCCGCCAAGGCGCGGGAGATTCTCAACCGCGCCGCCCGAGACCTGCGGGATCTCTGAAATGAAACGGCCTCCCCGCGCGCTGCGGGAAGGCCGAAAGATGCGTAGAACAGGGTGATCAGAGGCCGAGCCGAGATCAGCGACCGTCGTCCCGGCCGAAGTGCCGGGACCCATTCCCGCTGACGACCCCAAACTATCGAGAACTTCGCGGCAATGGATTCCGGGACAAGCCCGGAATGACGCTGGGCCCTACGTTGCTCCTGACGGACCTTCGCACATTGTGATTACGCCGCCGCCGCGACGACCCGGTTTCCGACCAGCAGGCCGGAGGCGGTCGCGTCGACCGGGACGGTCGCCCCGTCCTTGAGGTCCCCTGCCAGGATCAGCTCGGCGAGCGGATCCTGCAGGTATTTCTGGATCACGCGCTTCAGCGGGCGCGCGCCATAGGCCGGGTCGTAGCCCTTCGCCGCGAGCCATTCGCGCGCGGCCGGCTTCAGGTCGAGCGTGATCTTCCGGTCTTCGAGCAGCGTCTTCAGGCGCTCGAGCTGGATGTCGACGATCGCGCCCATCTGGTCCCGCTTCAGGCGGTGGAACAGCACGATGTCGTCGACCCGGTTCAGGAACTCCGGCCGGAAATGCGCCCGGACGATCCCCATCACCTGATCGCGCACCGCCTCGGTGTCCTCGCCCTCCGGCTGGTTGACGAGGAACTCCGAACCGAGGTTCGAGGTCATGATCAGCAGCGTGTTGCGGAAGTCGACCGTGCGGCCCTGTCCGTCGGTCAGGCGGCCATCGTCGAGCACCTGCAGCAGGACGTTGAACACGTCCGGATGCGCCTTCTCGATCTCGTCGAACAGCACGACCTGATAGGGCCGGCGCCGCACCGCCTCGGTCAGCGCGCCGCCTTCCTCGTAGCCCACATAGCCGGGAGGCGCGCCGATGAGGCGGCTGACGGCGTGCTTCTCCATGTATTCCGACATGTCGATGCGCACCATCGCCTGGTCGTCGTCGAACAGGAACGCCGCGAGCGCCTTGGTGAGTTCGGTCTTGCCGACGCCGGTCGGTCCCAGGAACATGAACGAGCCGATCGGCCGGTTCGGGTCCTGCAGACCGGCGCGCGCGCGCCGGACGGCCGTCGAGACCGACTGCACCGCCTCGCCCTGGCCGACGACACGCTTGGCGAGTTCGTCCTCCATGCGCAGCAGCTTCGCCCGCTCGCCCTCGAGCATCTTGTCGACCGGCACGCCGGTCCAGCGCGACACGATCTGCGCGATGCGGTCGGGTGTGACGACCTCCTCGACCATCGAGCCGGCTTCATTCGCCGCCTCCTCGGTCTCCTTGAGCTCGCGCTCGATCTTCGGGATCACGCCATAGGCGAGCTCGCCAGCGCGGGCGAGGTCGCCCTGCCGCTGCGCGAGCTCGAGCTCGGTCCGGGCCTTGTCGAGGTTCTCCTTCAGGCCCTGGGCGCGGCCGAGCTTGTCCTTCTCGTTCCGCCACTTGGTCTCGAGCGCGCCGGCGTCTTCTTCAAACCCCGCAAGTTCTCCCTCGAGCTTCTCGAGCCGGTCCTTGGAGGCCTGGTCGGTCTCCTTCTTCAGCGCCTCCCGCTCGATCTTGAGCTGGATGATCCGCCGGTCGAGCTCGTCGAGCGCCTCGGGCTTGGAGTCCACCTGCATGCGCAGCCGCGAGGAGGCCTCGTCGACGAGGTCGATCGCCTTGTCGGGCAGGAAGCGGTCGGTGATGTAGCGGTTCGACAGCGTCGCGGCCGCGACCAGCGCCGAGTCCGCGATGCGGACGCCGTGGTGCAGCTCGTACTTCTCCTTGATGCCGCGCAGGATCGAGATCGTGTCCTCGACCGTCGGCTCGGAAACGAACACCGGCTGGAAGCGCCGGGCGAGCGCCGCGTCCTTCTCGACATGCTTGCGGTACTCGTCGAGCGTAGTCGCGCCGACGCAGTGCAGCTCGCCGCGCGCGAGCGCGGGCTTCAGCAGGTTGGACGCGTCCATCGCGCCGTCCGCCTTGCCGGCGCCGACGAGCGTGTGCATTTCGTCGATGAACAGCACGATCTGGCCGGCCGCGGCGGTCACCTCGGACAGGACGGCCTTCAGCCGCTCCTCGAACTCGCCGCGATACTTCGCGCCGGCGATCAGCGAGCCCATGTCGAGCGCGAGCAGCTTCTTGTCCTTGAGGCTTTCCGGCACGTCGCCGTTGACGATGCGCAACGCGAGGCCCTCAACGATCGCCGTCTTGCCGACGCCGGGCTCGCCGATCAGCACCGGGTTGTTCTTGGTGCGGCGGGACAGGACCTGGATGGTGCGGCGGATCTCCTCGTCGCGGCCGATCACCGGATCGAGCTTGCCCTCACGGGCGACCTCGGTGAGGTCGCGGGCATAGCGCTTCAGCGCGTCATAGGCGTTTTCCGCGGTCGCGGAGTCCGCCGTGCGGCCCTTGCGAAGGTCCTCAATGGCGGCGTTGAGCGCCTGCGGCGTCACGCCCGCCGAGGCGAGCGCCTTGGCCGCATCGGTGTCCTTCTCCATCGCCAGCGCCGTGAGCAGCCGCTCGGCGGTGACGAACTGGTCGCCCGCCTTCTTGGCGATCTGCTCGGCGCTGGTGAACACGCGGGCGGTCGCCGGCGCGAGATAGAGGTTGCCGGCGCCCTGACCCTTGACCACAGGCGCCTTGCGCAGCGCCGCCTCGACGGCCGCGCGGGCGTCGGCCGGCCGGCCGCCGGCGCGCTCGATCAGCCCGGAGGCGAGGCCTTCCGGATCGTCGAGCAGGACCTTCAGGACATGTTCGGGCAGAAGCTGCTGGTGTCCGGCGTTCGCCGCCGCCGACTGGGCGGACTGGAGAAAGCCCCGGACGCGTTCGGTGTAGATTTCGGGATTCATGCGCGTCTCCTTCCGAGCGCGCCGACCTACGCCGCTGCCCTTGCGGGCCTCCGCGGCCGAGACTCCTGGTGGACCCCGTTCGGCGCCTCAACACGACTTGCCGGACCGGACGGTCCGGCGGAGGCCCCATCGCGGCGACCTCCGGAAGGATATGGGCGTGAGGTCAGTCTCTCGAAAGAGGGAACGCGACGTCTCTTGCGCAAGATTTTCGCGCGGGAGCCGCGTTCGTCCGTCGGTCGTCCGGCGCTCCCGGAACCGGCGCGGCGGAGTGACCGGTGGCGGTCCCGACGCGGCCGGTCCAAGGTGGCGCCTCGCCGCTCCGAGCGCAGGATCAGGTCAGATGAGCAACTCCCGCGGCCGCGTCGCCGCGCTTCGGCGGTTCCCGGTCAAGGGCCTGTCGCCGGAGCCGCTCGACAGCGTTTCGGTCGAACCCGGCCGCCAGATCGTCGGAGACCGCATTTACGCGATCGAGAACGGGCCGTCGGGCTTCGATGCCGAGAATCCGGCCAAGCTGCCGAAGACCCGCTTTCTCTGCCTGATGCGCAACGCGCGCCTCGCCCGTTTGCGCAGCCGCTTTGATCACGAGGCTTCGACGCTGTCCGTGGAGCTCGACGGCGAGACGGCCCTTTCGGCGGACCTATCGAGCGCCGACGGCCGGGCCGACGCCGAGCGCTGGTTCACGGATTTCATGGGGGAGGAACTGAACGGCCCGCTGAAGGTCCTGCCTGCCCCAGGCCGGCACACCTTCTCGGACACGTCGAAAGGCGTGCTCTCGCTGATCAACCTTGCGAGCGTCTCAGGGGTGGAGGACATCGTCGGCGCCGCCGTGGATCCGCTCCGCTTCCGCGGCAACCTCGACTTCTCGGGCTTCGATCCCTGGGACGAACTCGACTGGCTCGACAAGGAGGTCCAGATCGGCGAGGTCCGATTCCGCGTCGTGCAGAGGACGGTGCGCTGCGCGGCGACCGAGGTCGATCCGCAGACCGCGGCGCGCGATCTTCCCATCCCGAAGTCGCTGATGAAGAGCCTCGGCCACGCCGACTGCGGCGTCTATGCCGAGCCGCTCACTGGTGGGACGATCTCGGTCGGCGACGAGATCCGCGTGCTTTAGCCGTCACGCCAAGGCGGGCGCCTCGGCTGGCCGGCCGCGTACGTGGCCGCCCTCCCGTTCCAGCGGCAGCAGGCGCATCGTCGCGAAGAACAGCGCGAGCGCGACGACGGCCGACAGGCCGAGCCCGAGAAAGGCGACGCCGTAGCCGCTGAGGTTCGGCGCGAGGCCGAGCGTCGCGAGCCAGTCCTGACCGTACTGGATCATATTGCCGGCGGCCCAGGGGCTGATCGCGGCGCCAACGCCCTGCACCGTCATCACCGCGCCGAGCCCCACATTGAAGCGTCCCGTGCCGCGAAGGATGCGCGCGACGAGCGCCGGCGTGACGACGCCGAGAATGCCGGCGCCGACCCCGTCGAGCATCTGGACCGGGATCGCGATCCACGCATGCGGCGTCGAGGCGGCCACGATGCTGCGGACCGGAAGCGCGATCAGCGCCGCGATCAGCAGCGGCGCGTAGCCGACGCGCTCGGCGATCCGTGCCGCGAGCAGCGCCATCGGAACCATCACGGCCTGCGCGACGATCACCGCCACCGAGGTCCAGAACACGGCGTTGCCGAGTTGGAGCGCCTCGATACGCTGCCCGACCAACGGCAGCATCGCGGCGTTCCCGAAGTGGAACAGCATCAGGATCAGCCCCAACACGAGCAGTGAGGGCGTTTTCAGCAGGACCGCCAGCCCCGATTTTGCGTGGTCGGTCCCGGCCGCGCTGTCGAGACCGCGCGCGATGTCGTGGTCGATGTCGCTCTCGCGGATCGCCAGCGTCGCCGCGATCGATCCGACCGCCATGGCGATCATCACGAAGAACACGGCCTGGATGCCGACGAGATAGGAGAATCCGGCGCAGGCGACCGCCGCGACGACGTTGCCACCATGGTTCGCCGCCTCGTTGCGGCCGATCTGATGCGAGAAGCCGGCAGGCCCGACGACGCCAAGCGTGATCGCCGCGATCGCCGGCGGGATCACAGCGCCGACCGCGCCTGTGAGGACCTGCGAGAGCGAGACGATCCAGAAGTTCGGAAACAGGTAGATGGCCAAGCAAGCCGCCGTGACGGCGAGCCCCGCGCCAATCGTCACAAGGCGCTTGCGATGGGTCGCATCTACGAACGCGCCCATAGGCGTCGTCGCGATCATCCCGGCGAGCCCGCCGATCGTCAGCACGAGGCCGATGTCGACCGGCGACCAATGCTGACCCTGAAGGAAGATCGCCAGATACGGGCCGAGGCCGTCCCGCACGTCGGCCATCAGAAAGTTCAGCGTCGTCAGCGCGCCGATCGAACCCATGGCGATCCTGTGTCGGTACGTGACCGCCAACCGATCGCGCGCAACGTTTCTGGCGCGCGCCTGACCCGAAACAAGATCGCGTCCAAAGCAAAAAGCCGGAGCGAAGGCCCCGGCTTTTTTCTACGGCGTTCCGGAGTTTCTCAGTCCGAGCCCTGCTCGGCCGGCGCGGGGCCGCCCTCGCCGCCCGCGTCCTCGGGAGCCGCGGAGCGGCTGCGGCCATAACGCCGGCGACGCCCACGTCCCGTGCCGCCGCCCTCGCGGGCCTCGCCGCCGTCCTGCGGCTCGGCCGCCTCGACGGGCGCAGCGGCCTCCGGCGCGCTCTCGGCGGACGGCTTGGCCTCTTCGGCGCGGGCCGGCGATCCGCCGCCCCCGGTGATGAAAGCAGGAAGCTCGCCGACGGAAGGCTGGTCGCCGGATGGATCGAACCGCTGCGGCTTGTCGCTGCGCTCCTGCCCCTCGCCGCCGCCTTCGCCGCGATCCTGACGTCCGTTCTCGCCGCGGTCGCGCCTGAACTCCTGCCGGTCGCGACGCTCGCCCCGGTCCTGCCGGTTCTGGTCGTTATCGCGGGGGCCGTTGTCGCGCGGGCCGTTGTTGTAGCCGTTATGGCGGCCGTTCTGCTGGCCGCGGTTCTGCTGGAAGCCGTTGTTTTGGTGGCCGCCCTGCGCCTGCGGCGCGCCGCCCTGCTGGAAGCCGCCGCCCGGTTCGCCGTCGCCCTCTCCGTCGAAATCGCCGTCGTTGAAGTCGTCGGCGTCGGCGCGCACGAAGGTCTGGTGCGGCTGGTACTGGGCCTGCGCGGCGGCCAGGAGCCGGTAGTAGTGCTCGGCGTGCTGGAGATAGTTCTCCGCCCCGACCGGGTCGCCCGACAGCAGCGCGTCGCGCGACAGCTGGACATACTTGTCGGCGATGGTCCCGGCAGTGCCGCGGATCTTCACGTCGGGGCCGTTCGACTCATATGAACGCGTGAGCGGGTTCGGCCCCTTGCCGCCGCCGCTGTTACCGCCGCCGCCGCCACGGCCACGGCCGCGCATGCGCTTCGACTGTCCTTGCCTCATCGGGTTCAAAATCTACGCTCGCTCTGGAGTAAAAGGCCCTTCGGGACCGCCCTCGACCGACGAGCCCGCGCCGGTCGCCCGGACGACGCAGCCGCCTCGCGCTCCGTTGAGAGCGCGACCGGCCGGTCGCGTCGGGGCCGCCATTGCCGGAGCGAGGCCCCCACAAGGCGATACGGCGTGATCGAAGCTTTGCGTCGATCTTTCAAAGCGCGCCGCGCCGGAAATCCGGCGTCGGGCTCACCCTGAAATCTTTCGTTCGCCGCTCACGCTCCCCGAACGACTTCGAGGGCTGGCGCTGAACGATTCCGACCCGGAACATAGACGCGCCGCCCACATATTCCAAGGCTTTTTTGCGCTATCGCCGTCCGCCCGCCGCCGGCCGGACCGCCAGCGCGCGGCGCACGCCGGCGAGGTCGGCTGACGCCGCAGCGACATCGAGACCATGCCCGCGGGCCAGCGCGGCCACCGCCTCGCCCTGCCCGGCGCCGTGCTCCAGCACGGCCGCCCCCTCCGGCGCGAGCAGGCGGGGGAGGTCCCGAAGGATCGCCCGGTAGGCGTCGAGCCCGTCCGCGCCGCCGTCGAGCGCGAGCGCGGGATCATGCAGCCGCACCTCCCGGTCGAGGCCCGCGATCGCGGCGCTTTCGATGTAGGGCGGGTTCGAGACGACAAGATCGAACGGGCCGTTTAGCGCCTCAGCCCATCGCCCGGCGAGGAAGGAGGCGCGGCCGGCGAGGCCAAGCCTTCCGGCGTTCCCCCGCGCCGCCGCAGCAGCGCCCGGCGCGAGGTCGACGCCCACGCCGAACGCCTGGGGAAGCTCGGTCAGCAGCGCGAGCAGGATACAGCCCGACCCGGTCCCGAGATCGAGCACGCGCAGCGCGGACGAACGATCGGCGACGAACGACAGCGCCGTCTCAACCACCGTCTCGGTGTCCGGCCGCGGCGCCAGCGTCTCCGGCGCGAGGGCGAAGTCGAGGCGCCAGAACTCGCGGCGCCCGAGGATGCGCGCCACGGGTTCGCCGGCCAGACGGCGAGCCACGAAACCGTCGAGCGCGTCGAGCCCCCCGGCCGGCGCGCGGCCGGCGCCGACCAGCGCCTCTGCCGCCCCGACGCCGAAGGCTTCCGCCGCCAGAACCCGCGCGTCGAGCTCCGGCGTCTCCACCCCGCCCCGCGCGAGCGCGAGGGCGGCGGCCCGCGTCGCCTCCGAGAGCGTCAAGCCGCGTCCTGGGCGGCGAGCAGGCGCGCCCGCTGCTCGGCCGCGAGCGCGTCGATCAGTTCGCCGAGCGCGTCCCCCGCGAGCACGGAGTCGAGCTTGTGGAGCGTCAGGCCGATGCGGTGATCGGTGACCCGCCCTTGCGGGAAGTTGTAGGTGCGGATGCGCTCCGACCGGTCCCCCGAGCCGACCTGCACCCGGCGCGCGTCGGCGCGCGCGACGTCCGCCCGCTCGCGCTCGATGTCGTAGAGCTTGGCGCGCAGCAGCGCGATCGCCCGCGCCCGGTTGCGGTGCTGCGAGCGTTCGTCCTGCACCGCGACGGCGATCCCGGTCGGCAGATGCGTGACGCGCACGGCCGACTCCGTCTTGTTGACGTGCTGTCCGCCCGCGCCCTGGGCGCGGAACACGTCGAAGCGCAGCTCGCTGTCGTCGAGCTCGACGTCGACCTCCTCCGCCTCCGGCAGCACGGCCACCGTCGCCGCGGAGGTGTGGATGCGGCCCGATCCTTCCGTCGCCGGCACGCGCTGGACGCGGTGCACGCCGGATTCGAACTTCAGCCGGCCGAAGGCGCCGCGGCCGTCGATCTCCGCCACGATCTCCTTGAAGCCGCCGACCGCGCCCTCGCTCGCGCTCAGCACCTCGACTTTCCAGCCCTGCCCGTCGGCGAAACGCTGATACATGCGGAACAGGTCGCCGGCGAACAAAGCCGCCTCGTCGCCGCCGGTCCCGGCTCGCACCTCGAGGATCACGCCGCGCGCGTCGGCCTCGTCCTTCGGCAGGAGCTCGACCTGAAGCCGCTCCTCGCGGGACGTGACGCGCGCCTCCGCCTCCTGCTTCTCGGCCTCGGCGAGCGCGCGCATCTCCGGATCGGTGGCGGCGTCCGCGATCATCGCCTCGAGGTCGCGGATCTCGGCCTGCGCCGCGCGCAGCTCCCGGATGGCCTCGACCACCGGCTCGAGCTCGGCGCGCTCGCGGCTGAGCCTCGCCAGCGTCTCTCCGTCGCTCGTCGCGCCGAGGTCATGCTCGACGAGCGCGAAGCGCTCGACGACGGCGTCGAGCCGGTCGGCCGAGATGATTCCGCTCATGGCGAGACCTGCAGACCCCGCTCGGCGGCGAAGGCCTCGATCTCGCCCCGCAGCGTCGCGGCGCCGTCGGCGCGCGCGACCAGCGGCTTGATGAAATCTGCAAGCTCGGAGGCGTCGGCTTCGAGCAGCGCGGCCTTCACGGGGCCGATCGAGGCCGGCGACATTGAGAGCGACCTGTAGCCGAGGCCGATCAGCGTCAACGCCTCGAGCGGCTTCGAACCCATCTCGCCGCAGAGCGTCACCGGCTTGCCCGCCGCCTTGGCCCGCTCGGCGATGCGCGCGAGCGAGCGCAGGAAGGCGGGGCTGAGCGTGTCGAACCGACCGGACACGCGCGCGTTGCCGCGGTCGACCGCGAACAGGAACTGCAGCAGGTCGTTGGAGCCGACCGAGACGAAGTCGACCTTGGCGAGAATCTCGTCGAGCTGGAACAGCAGCGACGGCACCTCGATCATCACCCCGAGCGCCACCGAGGCCGGCACCGGATGGCCGTGCTTCACCAGCCGCGCGAGCTCGCGATTGACGATGTCGCGCGCGTCGTCGAACTCCGAGACGCAGGCGACCATCGGGAACATGATGCGCAGGTCGCGTCCGCCGCCCGCGTTCAGCAGCGCGCGGATCTGGGTGCGCAGCAGCGCCGGCCGATCGAGGCCGAGGCGGATGGCGCGCCAGCCGAGCGCAGGGTTCTCCTCGGGCTCGTTGCGCATGTAGGGCAGGATCTTGTCGCCGCCGACGTCGAGCGTGCGGAAGGTGACCGGCTTGCCGTCCGCCGCGTCCAACACGGCGCGGTAGAGCTTCTGCTGCGCGGCCGTCTTCGGCATCGAAGCGGCGATCATGAATTGCAGCTCGGTCCGGAACAGACCGACGCCCGCAGCGCCCGTCTCGGCGATGTGCGGCAGGTCGACCAGAAGGCCGGCGTTCAGCAGGAGCTGGACCTTCTCGCCGTCGCGCGTCGTCGAGGGCGCGTCGCGCACCGCGCGGTACTGCTCCTGCCGGCGGGCGCGGAAGCGCACCTTGTCGACATAGGCCCGCTCGACATCCGCGGTCGGCCGGACATGCACCTCGCCCGAAAGGCCGTCGACGATGATGGCGTCGCCCGGCTCCACCAGCCCCGTCGCGTTCTCGATCTGGCCGACCGCGGCGATGCCGAGCGCGCGCGCGACGATGGCGACGTGGCTCGAGGCCGAACCTTCCTCGAGCACGAGCCCGCGCAGCTTGGTGCGGTCGTAGTCGAGCAGCGCGGCGGGCCCCATGGAGCGCGCGACCAGGATCGCGTTGTCCGGGAGGTCGGTCACGTCCGTCATCATGCCCTTGCCCGGCGCGACGAGCTCGCGCAACAGGCGGTTCGCGAGATCGTCGAGATCGTGCAAGCGCTCGCGCAGATAAGGATCTGTCTGGCGCTGCATGCGCGCGCGCGTGTCGGACTGGACCCGCTCGACCGCGGCTTCGGCGGTGATGCCGGTCTGGACCGCCTCGTGCAGGCGGCGCACCCAGCCGCGGTCGTTGGCGAACATCCGGAACGCCTCGAGCACGTCGCGATGCTCGCCGGCGCGCGCCACGTCGCCCTCGTCGATCAGCACGTCGATCGAGGCGCGCAGGTTCGCGAGCGCCGTGTCGAGGCGCTTCAGCTCGGATTCGGTGTTCTCGGCGATGAAGGTCTTCACTACCACGCGCGGCTCGTGCAGCCAGACATGGCCGAGCCCGATGCCCTCCGACAGCGCGCCGCCGAAGGCGTGCGCCGGCCGCCGCCCGACCGGCTCGAGCCCGTCGCCGGCGCCCGAGAGCTCGCCGCCCGCGATCATCTCCGCGATGACCATGGCGGTGGTCTGCAGCGCCTCGATCTCCTCCTCGGAATAGGTCCGGTGCGACTTGTTCTGGACGACCAGCACGCCGAGCGTGTTGCCGGCGCGCAGGATCGGAACGCCCAGGAAGGAGTGGTAGATCTCCTCGCCCGTCTCCGGCTTGTAGGCGAAGGCGGGATGCGACTGCGCGTCCGAAAGGTTGACGGGCTCGGCCTCGTCCGCGACGAGGCCTACGAGGCCCTCGCCCTTGTGCATGGTGGTGCGGTGGACGGCCTCGCGGTTGAGGCCTTCGGTCGCGTAGAGCTCGAGGTCGCCGTCGACGCGCAGCACGTAGACCGAGCAGACCTCGGCCACCATGTTGGCGGCGATCAGAACGACGATGCGGTCAAGGCGCTCCTGCGCCGTGACCGGCTCCGCCATGACCTCCCGCAGCCGGCGCAAAAGCACGCGCGGGCCGCCATACTGGCCTCGCATCTTCCGCTCTCCGGAAAGGGTCGCGGCCCAAGCCGCGCCGACTGCTCAACGCCCTGTAGGCGCAGGCTTGAAACAGGACTTCAGGCCTTGTCGAGCCCGTATACCGAATGCAGCGTTCTGACGGCAAGTTCGGCGAAAGCAGTGTCGATCAGGACGGAGATCTTGATTTCGGACGTCGTGATCGCCCGGATGTTGACGCCGCGCTTGGCGAGCGCCTGGAACGCCTGGGCGGCGACGCCCGCATGGCTCCTCATTCCGATGCCGATCACCGAGACCTTGCAGGCGTCGGCTTCCGTGTTCAGCGCCTCGAAGCCGATCTCGGCCTTCTTGGCGTTCAGGATCTCGATCGCGCGCGCCTGGTCGGAGGTCGGCAGGGTGAAGGTGATGTCCGTCGTCTTGCCGTCCTCGGAGATGTTCTGGACGATCATGTCGACGTTGATCGAGGCCTCCGCGAGCGGTCCGAACACGCCGGCGGCGACGCCGGGCCGGTCGGCGACGCGCCGGAGCGTGATCTGGGCCTCGTCCTTGGAATAGGCGATGCCGGTGACGACTTGGCTTTCCACGATCTCGTCCTCGTCGCAGATGAGTGTTCCGAGCGGCTGGCCGTCGGGACCTGTCTGGGCCGCGTCCGGCGCGTCGAAGCTCGAGCGCACGAAGACGCGGACCTTGTGAACCATGGCCATTTCGACGGAGCGCACCTGCATGACCTTCGCTCCCAGCGAGGCCATTTCGAGCATCTCCTCGAAGGCGATCTTGTTGAGCCGCTGCGCCTGCGGCACGATGCGGGGATCGGTCGTATAGACGCCGTCGACGTCGGTATAGATGTCGCACCGGTCGGCCTTCACGGCGGCCGCGACCGCGACCGCGCTGGTGTCGGAGCCGCCGCGCCCGAGAGTCGAGATGCGGTTGTCCGGGCCGACGCCCTGGAAGCCGGCGATCACCGGGACCTGCCCGTCGGTCATGCGCGAGATCAGCGTGTCGCCTTCGATATCCGCGATCCGCGCCGCGCCATGCGCCGCGTCGGTCTTCAGCGGAATCTGCCAGCCCTGAAAGGAGCGCGCCGGCACGCCCGCCGCCTGCAGCGAGATCGCGAGCAGCCCGGAGGTCACCTGCTCGCCGGAGGCGACGATCGCGTCGTATTCGCGCGCATCGTGGATCGGGGAGGCTTCCTTCGTCCAGGCGACGAGCTGGTTGGTCGCCCCCGCCATGGCGGAGACGACGACCGCGACCTCGTTGCCCGCGTCGACCTCGCGTTTCACATGGGCGGCGACGTTCTTGATGCGCTCGACGTTGGCGACGGAGGTTCCGCCGAATTTCATTACGATACGGGACATAAGGCGCGAGCGATCGGAAGGACGGGATTGACGAAAGGTTGGTCCGGCGCGGCGGGCCGCCGGCCGAAAAGGCGCGTATAGATAGCCGCGCGGCGGACGCGGCACAACGGCTTGAGGAGGACGTCGATGGCGGGACGGACGGGCGGCGGCGCCGCGAGCCTCGACGCCGAGGAAATCAGGCGTTTCGACGCGCTGGCGGCGCGCTGGTGGGATCTCGACGGCCCGATGCGGCCGCTCCACCGCTTCAATCCGGCGCGCGTCACCATCTTCCGCGACGCTGCCTGCGCGCGATTTGCGCGTGACGCGCAGGGCATGCGTCCGCTCGCCGGCCTGACGCTGCTCGACGTAGGCTGCGGCGCCGGCGTGCTGGCGGAGCCGCTCGCGCGGCTCGGCGCGCAGGTGACTGGGGTCGATCCGGCGTCCGACCTGATCGAGGTGGCGCGGGCGCACGCCGAGGAGAGCGGACTCCAGATCGACTATCGCGCCGGCGCGGCGGAGGACCTCGTCGCAGAGGGCGCAAGCTTCGACATCGTCGTCGCCTCCGAGGTCGTCGAGCATGTCGCGGACGTCGACGGCTTCGTGGCGACGATCGGCAGGCTGGTGAAGCCCGGCGGGCTCGCGCTGTTCTCCACCATCAACCGCACGCTGATGGCGCATGCGCTGGTGATCGTCGGCGCGGAATACATGCTCCGCTGGCTGCCGGTCGGCACCCATTCCTACGAGAAATTCGTGACCCCGGCCGAACTGAGGCTCGCCGCACGCGCGGCGGGGCTCGAGATCGCCGATCAGCGCGGCATCCGGTTCGAGCCGCTGAAGAACGCCTGGAGCCCTTGCGAGGACATGTCAGTCAATTACGCCATGGCCGCGGCGAAGAGCTGAGCCGAAACGAAAACGGCCGCCGAAGCTTGTCCGGCGGCCGTTTTCGGAACGTCAGGCGCGAAGGATCAGGCTTCGGCCTTCGGCGTCAGGATCTGACGGCCGCGATACATGCCGGTCTTCAGGTCGAGGTGATGCGGGCGGCGCAGTTCGCCGGAATCCTTGTCCTCGACATAGGTCGGCGACTTGAGAGCGTCGGCGGAACGGCGCATGCCGCGCTTGGAGGGCGAGGTCTTTCGCTTCGGAACGGCCATTTCGAAAAGTCTCCGTCTCTTGACGTTTTGGGGCGCGAGGCGAGACGGTCGGTCAGGCGCCGGCGCGAAACATTTCGGGCGGAGCCCTTGTGAGGCCCCGCCGCGTCGGCCGGGCTTATAGCCGCATCCGTCCACGAAATCCAGCGCCAAGACGCGCCGGCGTCACGCGCGCGCCGGGCGCGTCACTTCAGACAGTCGGCGAGCGCGCCGATCGCCCGCGCGCGGCTGGCGACGATGGCGGCGTGGGCGCGCATCCGGGCGCTCGGCCGCCGCGGGTCGCGCAGGATCGGGTTCGGCAGCGCGGCCGCCATCAGCGCCGCCTGCTGGGCCGAAAGCTTCCCGGCGCCGCGGCCGAAGGCGCGCCTCGCGCCGGCCTCCGCGCCGAACGTCCCGTCCGGGCCCCATTCGGCGATGTTGAGATAGACCTCCATGATGCGCCGCTTCGACCAGACGAGGTCGATCCAGTGGGCGAGCGCGATCTCGAGCGGCTTTCGCACATAGGCGCCGCCCTGCCACAGGAAGAGGTTCTTCGCGACCTGCATGGTGATGGTCGAGGCCCCGCGGCCAGGGCCCTTGTCGCCGCCCTCGCGCATCACGGTCCGGAGCGCCGCCCAGTCGACGCCATGATGGCTGCAGAAGCGCGCGTCCTCCGAGGTCAGAACCGCCCGCGGCAGAGCCGGCGACATCGCGGCGAGCGGCGTCCAGGTCCGGTTCACCGGCTGGAAGGTGACGGCGCGAGCGAGCATCAGCGTCGAATCCGGCGGCACGATCGCATAGAGCGGCGTCAGAACGATCGGCGCGACGGCGAGCGCGAGCAGGCCGAGCAGGAGATATCTCAGCAGCGGCAATCGCCGGCCCACGGCGCCCCGTCCGACCGCGGGGCGCGCCGAGGGCGCGCGTCCCGAGACGTATGACCTGCGAGCGGGAGCCGCCATCGATCCTCGAACCGCAAGGGACCGACGGTCGGGCCCGTGCGACCGTCTTAGCAGAGCCTCCGCCGCGCCGGGAGCGACCCTTGACGGCGCAAGATCCTTCGGGCACGGCCTCGCGCTCGACCAAGCAAGAAGAAGCCATGCAACCCGCAGCCTTCGAAGCCCACCTCGCAAAGGTCGCCGGCGAGGTCGAAGCCGCGCTGTCGACGCTGCTCGGCGACGCGCCCGCCCCCGGCGAGACGGCGCGACCGGAGCGGCTGCTCGCGGCCATGCGCCACGCGGCGCTCGGAGGCGGCAAGCGGCTGCGGCCGGCGGTGACGCTGGCCGTCGCCGAGCTTTTCGACGCGACCGGCCAAGGCGCGCTCCGGGCCGGGCTCGCGGTCGAGTGCGTGCACGCCTACAGCCTCGTCCATGACGATCTGCCGGCCATGGACGACGACGACCTGAGGCGCGGACGCCCGACCGTCCATCGGGCCTTCGACGACGCCACGGCGATCCTCGCGGGCGACGCGCTGCAGGGTCTGGCTTTCGACATCCTTTCGGACCCGCGAACGCACGCAGACGGCGCGGTGCGCGCGGATCTGGTGCTGGCGCTTGCGCGGGCGGCCGGCCTCGGCGGCATGGTCGGAGGCCAGATGCTCGACCTCGCGGCGGAGGGACGCTTCGCGGACGGGCGCCCGCTCGCTCTGACCGAGGATGAGGTTTCGCAGCTTCAGCGCATGAAGACCGGCGCGCTGATCGAGGCCGCCGCCGCGATGGGCGCGATCCTCGGCCGCGCCGGGCCTGACGATCGAGCCGCCGTTTCGGCCTACGCCCGCGCGATCGGCGCCGCCTTTCAGGTGGCCGACGATCTGCTCGACGCCGAGGGCGAGAGCGCCGCCGTCGGCAAGGCGACCGGCAAGGACGCCGCGGCCGGCAAGGCGACGCTCGTCGGCCTGCTTGGCGTTGACGGCGCGCGCGCCCGGCTCGAGCGGCTGACCGCCGAAGCGCTCGACTCCCTCGCTCCGTTCGGCGGGCGCGCCGACCTTCTGCGCGCCGCGGCGCGCTTCGTGGCGACGCGCAAGAGCTGATTGCGGAGAGGGCTGACTCGGCGGCGCGAGCCGTCGTAAGTCATGCGCCGGTCAATCGCGTCCGATCCCCGCCACCCGACGACACCCCCCGAAGAGCCATGGCCTCCCCAAAGATCATCGTGTTCGCCGGCTCGATCCGCTCCGGATCGATCAACGAGAAGCTCGCCGTCGCCGCCGCGAACGCCTTGAGGCGGGCGGGCGCGAAGGTCAGCCACATATCGCTGAAGGACTACCCGCTGCCGCTCTATGACGGCGACCTGCAGGCGCGCGAGGGGATCCCCGCCGCCGCGAGGAATCTGGTCGAGCTGTTCTTCGAGCATCAGGGCGTGTTCGTCGCGAGCCCGGAATACAATGCGAGCTTTCCGCCGCTGCTGAAGAACACGTTCGACTGGATGTCGCGGATCAATGTCGAGGGGCGACCGCCGCTGCCCGCCTTCAAGGACCGCGTCTTCGCGCTCGGGGCAGTCTCCGGCGGCGCGATGGGCGGCTATCGCGGCCTGACGCAGCTACGCACGATGATGGAGCTCGGCCTCGGCGCGCTGGTGCTGCCCGACATGGTCGCTGTCGGCAACGCCGCGACCGCCTTCGGCGTGGACGGCTCGCTCGCCAACGAGCGCACGCGTGACTTCCTCGACGTGGTCGTGAAAAAGCTGGTCGACGTCGCGGGGCGCCTGTCGTGAGCGCGGCGATCGACCCGCGCGACCGGCTGATCGTCGGCCTCGACGTCGCGAGCCTCGACGAGGCCGAGGCGATCGTCTCCCGGCTCGGCGAGAGCGTGACCTTCTACAAGATCGGCTTCGAACTCGCCGTGGCCGGCGGCCTCACCCTGGCCGAGCGGCTCGCGCGGTCCGGCAAGCAGGTCTTCGTCGACCTCAAGCTGCACGACATCGGCCAGACCGTCGAGAAGGCGACTCGCCAGATCGCGCGCATCGGCGCGAGCCTGATGACGGTGCACGCCTATCCGCAAACGATGCGCGCCGCCGCCGCCGGGCGCGGCGATAGCGGGCTCAAGGTGCTGGCCGTGACCGTGCTGACCTCGTGGGACGCTTCCGACGTGGCGGCGGCGGGATTCAGCGACACGCCTGAGCAGCTTGTGGCGCGCCGCGTCGGCCATGCGCGCGACGCGGGCGTGGACGGCGTGATCTGCGCGCCGACGGACCTTCCCACGGTGCGCAGGCTGGCGCCCTCGCCGTTCCTCGCCGTCACTCCCGGCGTCAGGCCGGTCGGCGCCGCCCTCGGAGACCAAAAACGTGTCACAACCCCCGGGGAAGCGATCCGGGCCGGCGCGGACCGACTCGTGGTCTCCCGACCTGTGCTCGGGGCGGCGGATCCAAAGGCGGCCGCCGAAGCGATCCTCGAGGAAATCGCCGCGGCGGCAGCCGCGGAATGAGTTTTCGGTAAGTTATTCCAAAGACCCGCTTTTCCGGTCCGACTGAGGAGCCGCGGCCACAGGCGTCTCGCCAATTGGTATGATTATGGCTGCAAACCATAGGATGTGCTGAGAAGCCGCTTGCGCGGCGTCTCGGCTTCGCGCAGTACAATGGTGCTGTACGGGTTAACCCGTATGAAAGCTCCGGTACCCGCGTGGGGGCGCGAGATGTCGATGGGGCATGACCGTATCCGGGTGGTTTGCGTCGTCGACGACGACGAGGTCATCCGAGACCTATTGACGGCTGTATTCGACTCCGATGGTTTTCTCGTCCGCGCTTTCGAGAGCGGCGACGATTTCCTCGCGCACGGCTTCGACGCCCAGCCCGTCTGCATCCTGCTCGACGTCCTGATGCCCGGCCGCTCGGGCCTCGACGTCCTTAAGACGCTCAACGCGCGCGGCGGCACCGCGCCCGTGATCATGATCTCCGGGTCCGCCGACATCCCGATGGCCGTCGACGCCATCCGTTGCGGGGCGCTCGATTTCTTCGAGAAGCCGTTCGATCCGGAGACCATCGTCGACCGGGTCAAGGCCGCTCTCGCCGCAAGCGCGACCCGCGCGAGCGCCGGCGAGCGGATCGAGGACGACGTCGACGACATCCCCGGCGCCCACTCGCTGACGCCGCGCGAGCGCGAGGTGCTCGGACTGATTTCGGGCGGCCAGTCCAACAAGGAGGCCGGCCGGCTTCTGGGGATCAGCCCGCGGACGATCGAGGTCCACCGCGCCCGCATCATGGAGAAGCTCGGCGCCAAGAACGCCGCCGATCTCGTCCGCATCGTGATGAGCGCGACCGACGGCGGCCGGTGATCGCCGCTTGACGCCGCGGCGCCGGCGGCCGATCCGGTCAGTCGAGCGGAGGGCGCGATGGCGGTCATCACATCGATCGAGCAACTGGAAGCGATCTATGGCGCGCCGCAGGAGGCGTCGCTCGTCAAGGTGACGAACCACGTCACCGATGAGTACCGCGCGATCATCGAGGCCTCGCCTTTCGCCGCGCTCGCGACGGCGGGCCCGGAGGGCCTCGACTGCTCGCCGCGCGGCGACGAGCCGGGCTTCGTGCGCGTGATCGACGCGACCAGGCTCGCCATGCCGGATCGGCGCGGCAACAACCGCATCGACTCTTTCAGGAACATCGTCCGCGATCCGCGAATGGCGCTGCTGTTCCTGGTTCCGGGACTCGGCGTGACGCTCCGGGTCAACGGCCGCGCGACGCTCTCGATCGACCGGGACCTGCTCGCGTCCTTCGCCGTCCAAGGCAAGGCGCCGCGCAGCGTCATGGTCGTCGCCGTCGACGAGGTCTATTTCCAGTGCGCCCGCGCGATCGTGCGATCGAAGCTCTGGGACCCCTCGCGTCACGCCGACCCGGCGGCGCTTCCGACGCCCGGGCGGATACTGGCGGCGATCACTGAGGGACGAGTTGGCGGAGAGGCCTACGACCGGGAGTGGCCGAAGCGGGCGGCGAACACGCTTTGGTGATCAAACTCCTGGGATTTGAACGAATCCGGGAGCGGGTTCTTAACGCTGCGATCCTTACTGCTTGGGGCAGTATCCTACTTCAGGCTCGCTCATGTCGCTCGTCAAGGATTTCACCGATCTCGCGCTCGACGACCCGGCGCCGGCGGCGGCCGCTCCGCGCCATCCGGTTTTCCTCAGCGCGCCGCTCGCGGCCATCACCCTCGATCCTGCGCCGATCGAGCCGTCTTGGGTGATCTCCGGCCAGCCGCTGGCGCGCGCCAAGCTGCATTCGACGAGCGCCGACCGCTTTTCCTCGACCACGATCTGGGACTGCACGGCCGGCGCCTTCCGCTGGCGCTTCGTATGGGACGAGACGGTGCACATCCTTGAAGGCGCGGTGACGGTGACGGACGAGACCGGCCGCGTCACGCGCCTCGGCGAAGGCGACGTGGCCTATTTCGCCGCCGGCAGCTGGGCGACCTGGAAGGTCGAGACCTACGTCAAGAAGATCGCCTTCTGCCGCCGCGCGTTCCCGACGCCGGTCGTGAAGGCGCTCGGGCTCAAGACGAAGGTGTTTGGCTGGCTGCGCGGAACCAAGCCGGCCCCGTCCGGCGCCGGCCTTGCCGCGACCAGCGGCGCCTGATCCGTCAGAGGAAGCGTCCCCCGCGCTGCAGGACCTCGATCTTGTAGCCGTCCGGGTCGGAGATGAAGAAGAAGCGCGCGAAGGGCGTCCCGTCGCGCTGCATGGTCTTTACCATGTTCGGCTTCAGTCCGGCCGCCTCCATGCGGGCGTGCTCGGCGTCGAGGTCGTCGACCGACAGAGCGAGGTGGCCGTAGCCGTCGCCAAGCTCGTATGGCTTTTCGCGGTCGGCGTTGACGGTGAGCTCCAGCTCGAAGCCGGTCTCCTCGTTTCTCAGATAGACCAGCGTGAAGCTCTCGAACGGATAGCGATCGGCGACCTCCAGCCCGAACGCCTCGCGATAGAAGGCGAGCGAGGCCTCCTCGTCGCGCACGCGGATCATCGAGTGGATCATCTTGGCCATGGCTCGCCTCTCGGTTCAGGGAGCCGCGAAGATGGCCGAAACGCCCCCGGCGACAAGTCCGATTGAGGGCCGAGAACGAAAAAGGCCCCGGCGTCGCCGCCGGGGCCCTTCCAAGTTCGACTGCGGCCGGCGCTTACTCGCGATTGCCGAAGAGAGCGAGCAGCATCTGGAACATGTTGATGAAGTCCAAATAGAGCGACAGCGCGCCGATCACCGCCTTGCGGGTCATGGTGCCGTCGTCGTCCAGCTCGTAGTACATCTCCTTGATGCGCTGCGTGTCGTAGGCCGTGAGACCGGCGAAGATCAGCACGCCGAGCACCGAGACCACGAACTGCACCATCGACGAGCCGAGGAAGATGTTCACGAGGCTCGCGAGGATGATGCCGAACAGGCCCATCACCAGGAACGACCCCATCGCGGTGAGGTCGCGCTTCGTCGTGTAGCCGTAGAGGCTGAGCGCGCCGAAGGCGGCGGCCGTGACGAAGAACACCCGCGCGATTGAATTGCCGGTGTAGACGAGGAAGATCACCGACAGCGACAGGCCCATCACGGCCGCGAAGGCGTAGAAGGCGAACTGCGCTGCGGTGGCGCTCATCCGGTAGAGGCCCGCCGACAGGAAGAAGATGAAGGCGAGGGGGGCGAGCATGATCGCCCACTTCAGGGGGCTCAGATAAAGAGCCTTGCCGAGGCCGGTCAGATACATGCCGTTCTTGAGCGTCGCCGCGGCCTGCGCGGGATCCTGCGTGACGGCGAGCAGGAACATGCCGATGGCGGTCGCGCCCGTGATCGCGAGACCGATCGCCATGAAATTGTAGACGCTCAGCATGTAGGAGCGCAGGCCCTGATCGACCGCGGCGTTCGCCACGGTCGGCTGGCCGAGGGTCTGCCCCCAAGCGTTGCGATTGTAGTCCGACATCTGTTGACGTCCCTTCGGAACATGTCCCTTCAGACGCGCTGCTCCGCAGCACGCCGTTGGTCGCAAAGGATATGGGAACTCAGCGCAAACGCACAAGTTCGAGAGGCTGGGTGACCGCTGACATCTTCGTCAGATGCGGCCGCATTTTCGCCGGATCTTGCGCGGGACGAGGCCGATGGCGATGCGCGTGCCGGGTCCGACCATCGCGAGCACGCGCCTCAGCGGCCCCGGCGCAAGCGCCACGCAGCCCTGCGTCGGGGTAAAATCCGGCCGGGCCGCGTGCAGAAAAATGGCGCTGCCGCGCCCCGGCGTCGGCGGCCGGTCGTTCCAGCCAAGCTCGCCGACGAGATCATAGAGATGGTCGTCCCGCCACATGGTCTCGTGCGAGGCTGGAAACGGAAGGCGCACCAGTCGGTTGTAGCGGCGGTTCCCGACCGCGTCGCACCAGCCGTCGCTGGCCCGCGTGACGCGGACCTCGACCGCGCATTGGGGGCGCGGGCCGCGGTCGGCCCGGCGGAACACGCGCCGCACGGGAAGCGACCCGCGCGGCGTCGCGCCGTCCCCCTCGCGCTTGGCCGAGACGATTCCGGCGGGCCCCAAGGCGCATCGGAACGCCGCTCCGCCGACCGTCAGCCTTCCCTCCGCCCGGCGACCCACAACCGACCGGACCGTGATGCGCGCCACGAGACGCTTCGGCATGCTCCTGATCACGCTCCCGTAATCCAACGCCCGGAACGGCTTTCGCGCCTTGCCGAAAGCAGGGGGCGCGCACTATCTCCGGACCGTGTGAGCCCAAGAGACCGTTGAATGGCCAGCAAACGCAAGATCCTTGTCGTCGAGGACGACGCCGACCTCCGTACGGAACTCGCCGAACAGCTCGACCTGCATGACGAGTTCGAAGCCGCCCAGGCCGGCGCCGCCCAGCCCGCCATCGCCCATGTGCGCGGCGATCATGTCGACCTCATCCTGATGGATGTCGGCCTGCCCGACATGGACGGCCGCGAGGCCATCAAGATCATGCGTCGCGACGGCTATCGCGGCCCGGTCATCATGCTGACGGGTCAGGACTCCGACGCCGACACGATTCTCGGGCTGGAGGCGGGGGCGAACGACTATGTCGCGAAGCCCGTCCGATTCGCGGTGCTCCTCGCCCGGATCCGCGCGCAGCTGCGCAGCCACGAGGCGAGCGAGGACGCCGTCTTCACCATCGGCCCGTACACCTTCCGGCCCGGCGGCAAGGTTCTCGTCACCGAGAAGAACGGCAAGATCCGGCTTACCGAGAAAGAGACCGCGATCCTGCGGTTCCTGTATCGCTCCGGCTCCGCCGTGGTCGGACGCGAAACGCTTCTTCAGGAAGTCTGGGGCTATAATTCGGGCGTGACGACCCACACGCTGGAGACGCACGTCTATCGACTTCGCCAGAAGATCGAGGCGGACCCTTCCAACGCACGGCTTCTCGTCACGGAAGCGGGGGGCTACAAGCTGGTCCCGTAGGGCGTTCGGGGTTCGCCCCGGTGAGTAGCGGGGCGGTGTGGCGCTCGAGGACGACATCAGGACGCTAGGCGAGACGCCGATGCTGGATCAGCTCGGCCGCGACGCGCAGCGCCTGATCGCTTTTTCAGCCGAGCGGGTGCGGCTCGCCAAGGGCGACGTGCTGTTCCGCGAGGGCGACCGCGCCGATTCAGCCTATGTGGTCGCCGCCGGGGCCGTCACGCTGTCCCGCAAGGGCGCGGAGAAGCGGGTCGGGCGCGGCGCTCTGATCGGCGAACTGGCGCTGATCGACGACGTGCTACGTCCGGCGACCGCGACGGCCGCGGAGCCGACCGAGCTTCTCAAGATCGCGCGCGGCTTGTTCCGGCGCCTGTTCGACGAATATCCGGACCTCGCCCGTTCGCTGCACGGCCGGCTGGCCGCGCGCGTTCAGGCCAACATCGACGAGCTCAAGTCGCTCGAGGCGCGGCTGCGCCGCTGATCTCCGGGACGCCGCGCCCGAAGGCGACGCGCCAAGCGCCGCCGCTTTGCCCTAGCGGTAGCCGTACTGCACCTGATCGCCGCCCTGAAGCTCGACGCCGTCATAGGAGCGCGCCGACCGCGCCGCCGCGCGCTTCGCCGGCCGGCGCTGTTCGGCGCCCACGTCATAGCCGGCTTCGGCGGCGGCGTTGGAGAGCGGACTGTAACCGGCCGCCTCCGGATCGTCGCGCTCGGTCCGGACCGGCTGCGCGCCGACCTGCCAGCCCGAGGCGGCGGGATCGGCCATGACCGGCCGGGACCGCTCGATCGTTCGCGGCGTCCGCGAGGCGACGCGCGTCTCGCGAACAGGCTCAGGCGTCGGCGCCGGCTCATAGACGCGTTCGGCCACGGCGGGACGATAGTCGTCGCGGCCGCGCGGCGCGTCGTAATCCGGCGCGCGCGACGCGGTCTTCACGGGCCGGTCGTACCGGGCGGAAGGCCGCGTCTCGATGACGGGCAGCGGCGCGCTCTCGACGTTCGCGACCCGCGCCTCGCGGCGCTCGCCCCAATCGGCGTCGCTGGCGGCGGCGCGTTTCCCGTTCTCCTCGGCGAGCTCCTGGTCGCGCCAGCGATCCTCCTCGCGCAGGCCGTTGTCCTCGCGGATCGCCTCGGCGCGGCGCGGCGCGGGGTCATAGACCTCGACGCCGGGGCGGCGCGACGGTTCGAGCGAGGCCATGCGAATTTCTTCACGCGGCGCGCGAGACGCGACGCGGATCTCCTCTCGCGCGGCGCGCGATCCGGGCTTGGGCTCGTAGGTCGGGATGCCGGCGACCACCCCTTGCGGCGGGGCGGGCTCATTCATGCGGGCGTCGGCGCCGCCGCCGGAGCCGCGGCGCGAGGGGACGGGGGCGGGCTCCGCCATCGCGACCTGCCGGCGGTCGTCATGCACCTCGACGTTGGCGACCATGATCGGGCCGCCGTCGATGCGCTCGGTCGGCGCCGGCGGCGGGCCCCAGCGGCCTTCGCCGCCCCACCAGGTCTTCGGCGCCTTGGTCTTGTCGTAGAAGGCGTTGCCGCCAGCAACGAGCACGTAGCGCATGTTGTTGTACGGAAACTTGTAGCCCGCGGTGTGGAAGAACTGCGCGTTCTGCACGCCCGGATGGCGGCGGCCGGCGAGCACCGCGTCTGCGATCCGGCGGGCGCGCGGCGCGCCGCTGTCGGTCATGGAGCGCGTCAGCACGCCGGGCGCGAACTGGCGCGGCGCGCCGACGACCTCGCAGACGGTCGAGCCGTACTTGCCGGACTTGAGCCGGTTCATGACCACCGTTCCGACGGCCAGCATGCCGGCGTCGCTCGAGCGGTTCGACTCGAAATACATGGCCCGCGCCAGGCATTCGCGGTCGCTGAGCCGCACCCGCGTGATCCCTGAATTACGCTGGCCGGCGCAGCCGGCGAGGACCATGGCGGCTGCGATGACGACAAAGGCCGCGCGGATACGCGTCGCGGTCTGGGAACTCACCCGGCTACTCCACTCTACGCCACCGCCCGGCGATCCCGCGCCTGTCGCCCTTCGGCCACAGGCGCGACGAAAAGCCGGACACGCTTTCGCCCAAAACAGAAAAACGCGAAGAGTCTGGAGAAAGCTTTAACCGACCGGCTTTTGCCCCGCCCGAAGATAAGCGGGCGGCATCAGACGGCCGCCGCCGCTGGACAGCGACGCGGTTTCCGCGTCAAGCAGCCCGATCAGCCGAGAGGCGAAGCCTCGAACAGGATCGGCGATCCGCTCAGGGAGTTTCCATGACCGACATCATCGTCACGGCGAACGCGACGCCTGCGCGCTCGCTCGCCAAGACCATCAGCTGGCGCGCGCTCGGCTCGCTGGACACGATGTTCCTCGGCTGGCTGTTCACGGGCTCGCTCAAGGTCGCCGGCTCGATCGCGAGCGCCGAAGTCGTCACGAAGATCGTGCTCTACTACCTTCACGAGCGCGGCTGGGCGCATATCGGCTGGGGCCTCAGGATCCCGAAGCCGCTCGGTCACGCTCAGGACACCTCGTCCGCGACCCAGTCGAGATAAGTCGACGACCCGCCGAGGATAGGCCGGACCAGAATTTCCGGAAGCTCGTAGGTGTGGAGCTCCCGGATCAGCGCCTCCGCCGCCTCGCGCCGCGCCGCCGTCGTCTTGAGTTCGACGACGAATTCCGCCGCTGTCTCGACATCCCCCTTCCAGCGGTAGACGCTTTCGACGGCGTGGATGCGCGCGCAGGCCGCAACCCGTTGCTCGACGGCGGCCCGGGCGATGCGCTCGGCGACGCTGCGGTCGTCGACCGTGGTCGAGATATCAAGGAATTCGGCCACGGCGTGTCCCGCCCTTCGCGCGCGGCGACCCTGGCCGTCGGCGCCTGCTTCGTCAGTAGCGATACTTCTTCAGGTCGGCGGGCCTGCCGTCCTGGAAGTCGTAGATCGAGCTCTGCAGCCAATAGTCGTTGTTCATCGTGGGGTGCGCGCGGCCGTCATTGCGCTCGATCCGGAACGGGCGCGGGACGGAGTCGCCGTAGCTCTCATACTCCTCGACGAACCGGCGGTAGGAGGCGCGCCGATCCTGCCCGCGGGCGTAGCGTCGCTTCTTCGCGACCGGGCGGCGATCGTCGAACTGGCCGTATTCGGGCGTCGCGTCGCGCGAGCGCCAGCGCTGCTCCCAATAGCTCGACTCGGCATGGGCCGGCGTCGCGGAAAGTCCGACGGTGGCGGCGGTCAAGGCGAGGGCGGCGAAGGCGATCTTCATGGCGGACCAGCGAAACCCGGTTGCTGTCAGAAGCGAACGTCCGGTCGGGAGGCGCGGTTCCGGAAGCCACGCGGCCGTGATCCGCATATGGGCCATGCGCGCTGCGAACGGAAGACGGCTTTGACGCTTGCGCCGGCGCTCTTTAAAGCGGGCGCGCCCTCTTCTTGGGCGTCCCTCCCTGAAGCCGCGAGCGCGGATGAGCGAGACGACCCTCAAGCGCTACGAGGCGCTCGTCGCCTCAGGCGCGCTCGACCGCGACCCGGCCCAGGCGAGGCTCGCCGCGCGGCTCGACGCCCTCGAGAAGAACATCCGCGAGCGCCTCGCCGACAGGCCTGGCGCGCTGGGCTGGCTGTTCGGCCGCTCCAACGCGCCGGCGCCGAAGGGACTTTACGTCTGGGGCGACGTCGGGCGCGGCAAGACTCGGCTGATGGACATCTTCTTCCAGGTCGTTCCGGTCGAGACCAAGCGGCGCGCGCACTTCCACGACTTCATGCAGGACGTCCACGCGCGCATCCACGCCGCCCGCCAGACATCGCGCGGCGGCGACGTCACGCCCGTCGTCGGCGACGCCATCGCCGCGGAGGCCTCGCTGCTCTGCTTCGACGAGTTCCACGTCACCGACATCGCCGACGCGATGATCCTCGGGCGGCTGTTCGAGCGGCTGATCGAGAAAGACGTCGTCATCGTCGCGACCTCGAACGTGCCGCCGTCGGACCTCTACAAGGACGGACTGAACCGCTCGCTCTTCCTGCCCTTCATCCGCATGCTGGAGACCCGGCTCGACGTCTTCAGGCTGGAGTCCCGCACGGACTTTCGCCGCGAGAAGTTGGGCGACGCCAAGGTCTGGATCACGCCGGCGGACGCCGCCGCGGAGAAGGCCCTCGATGCGACGTTCCGGGCGCTCGCCGGCGAGGACGGCAAGCCCGCGACGCTGGAGGTGCAGGGCCGCGAGATCCGCATTCCCCGGGCGGCGGACGGCGTGGCCCGCGCCTCCTTCGACGATCTTTGCGTCCAGCCGCTCGGCGCCGCCGACTACATCGCGCTCGCCCGACGCTACCATACGCTCATCCTCGACCGCGTGCCGCGCATGGACGAGACCGCCCGCAACCCGGCGCGGCGCTTCATGAACCTGATCGACACCCTCTACGACCGCAACGTGAAGCTGGTCGCCTCGGCCGAGGCCGAGCCCGACGCGCTCTGGACCGGGGAAGAGGGCTACGAGAGCTTCGGCTTCGCCCGCACCGCCTCCCGGCTCACCGAGATGCGATCCGACAGCTGGCTGTCGCGCCCGCACGGGCTCGGCGACAGCCGCGCGAGCGGTCAGACGACGGGGCTCGTCGAAACATGAGCGCGCCTGTTGCTGCGACGCGGAATTTCCAGCCTTTCGGCGACTTGATGGCCCTGCGCAATCAAGCTAGTTCCGACCCGCGGACGGGATCGGGGCGTCTGATCGTCACTCTCTCACCTTAACGACTGAAGAGGATACCCCCATGGCGCGCAGCAAGATCGGACTCGTCGGCGCAGGACAGATCGGCGGCACGCTCGCCCATCTCGCGGGTCTGAAGGAGCTCGGCGACGTCGTCCTGTTCGACATCGTCGACGGCGTGCCGCAGGGCAAGGCGCTCGACCTCGCCGAGAGCTCGCCGGTCGACGGCTTCGACGCGAAGCTGAAAGGCACCTCGTCCTACGAGGACCTCGGCGGCGCCGACGTGGTGATCGTCACCGCGGGCGTGCCGCGCAAGCCCGGCATGAGCCGCGACGACCTGATCGGCGTGAACCTCAAGGTGATGGAGCAGGTCGGCGCCGGCATCGCCAAATACGCGCCGGACGCCTTCGTGATCTGCATCACCAACCCGCTCGACGCGATGGTCTGGGCGTTGCAGCAGTCCTCGGGCCTGAAGCCGGAGAAGGTCGTCGGCATGGCCGGCGTACTGGACAGCTCTCGCTTCCGCTACTTCCTCGCCGAGGAGTTCAACGTCTCGGTCGAGGACGTCACGGCCTTCGTGCTCGGCGGCCACGGCGACACGATGGTCCCGCTCCCGCGCTACTCCACCGTCGCCGGCATCCCGCTGCCCGACCTCGTCAAGATGGGTTGGACGACGAAGGAGAAGCTCGACAAGATCATCCAGCGCACCCGCGACGGCGGCGCGGAGATCGTCGGCCTGCTCAAGACCGGCTCGGCCTTCTACGCGCCGGCCGCCTCCGCGATCGCGATGGCGGAGAGCTACCTCAAGGACAAGAAGCGCGTCCTTCCCTGCGCGGCGCATCTCACCGGCCAGTACGGCGTCGACGGCATCTATGTCGGCGTGCCGGTGGTCATCGGCGCGGCCGGCGTGGAGCGGATCGTCGAGATCGAGCTCGACCGGGCCGAGAAGGCGGAGTTCGACAAGTCGGTCAACGCCGTGAAAGGCCTGATCGAGGCCTGCAAGACCATCGCGCCGAACCTCGGCAAGTGACGCCCCTCGCGCCGGCTTGGACCGGCGCGGAGACCGACGTTTTGCTGGCGTGCCGGAACCGAATGTATCTGGTATGCCAGACACGCCAACGAACCGGACACGGCGAGAGCGTCCGCGAGAAGCCGCTCCAACCCGACAGGGGGGACCACGATGAATATCCATGAATATCAAGCGAAAGCGCTGCTGAAGACATACGGCGTCCCGATCTCCAAGGGTGTGCCGATCATGCGTCCGGAGGACGCCGAGGCCGCCGCGAACGAGCTCGGCGGGCCGGTCTGGGTGGTGAAGTCCCAGATCCACGCGGGCGGCCGCGGCAAGGGCAAGTTCAAGGAGGCCGACGCCGGCGAGCAGGGCGGCGTTCGGCTCGCCCGGTCTGTCGACGAGGTGAAGACCTTCGCCTCACAGATGCTCGGCAAGACGCTGGTGACCAAGCAGACCGGCCCGGCCGGCAAGCAGGTCAACCGCCTCTACATCGAGGAAGGCTCCGCGATCGACAAGGAGTTCTATCTCTCCGCGCTCGTCGACCGCGAGACCGGCCATGTCGCCTTCGTCGTCTCGACCGAGGGCGGCATGGACATCGAGGAGGTCGCGCATTCGACCCCCGAGAAGATCGTGACGCTGACGGTCGACCCCGTGACCGGCGTGATGCCGCACCATGGCCGGTCCGTCGCCAAGGCGCTGAAGCTCACCGGCGATCTCGCCAAGCAGGCCGCGAGCCTCGTCGACCAGCTCTACGCCGCCTTCGTCGGCATGGACATGTCGATGCTGGAGATCAACCCGCTAATCGTGACCAAGGACGGGAACCTGCGCGTGCTCGACGCCAAGGTCTCGTTCGACTCCAACGCGCTCTACCGCCACCCGGACCTCGCCGACCTCCGCGACCTCACCGAGGAGGACGAGAAGGAGATCGAGGCGTCCAAGTACGACCTCGCCTATATCGCGCTCGACGGCACCATCGGCTGCATGGTGAACGGCGCCGGCCTCGCCATGGCGACGCTCGACATCATCAAGCTCTACGGCGAGGAGCCCGCGAACTTCCTCGACGTCGGCGGCGGCGCTTCGGAGGAGAAGGTCACGGCGGCCTTCAAGATCATCACCGCCGACCCGCAGGTGAAGGGCATCCTGGTCAACATCTTCGGCGGCATCATGAAGTGCGACGTCATCGCCAACGGCGTCATCGCCGCGGTGAAGGCGGTCGGCCTCTCGGTCCCGCTGGTGGTGCGCCTCGAAGGCACCAACGTCGAAGAGGGCAAGAAGATCATCGCGGAGAGCGGCCTCAACGTGCTGCCGGCGGACGATCTCGACGACGCCGCCCAGAAGATCGTCGCGGCCGTGAAGGGGAACTGACCGAGATGTCCATCCTGATCGACGCGAACACCAAGGTCATCTGCCAGGGCTTCACCGGCAAGAACGGCACCTTCCACTCCCAGCAGGCGATCGCCTACGGCACCAAGATGGTCGGCGGCGTCGCCCCCGGCAAAGGCGGGCAGACCCATCTCGACCTGCCCGTCTTCGACACCGTCGCGGAGGCCCGCGAGGCGACCGGCGCCGACGCCTCCGTCGTCTACGTCCCGCCGCCAGGCGCGGCCGACGCGATCCTCGAGGCGATCGCGGCTGAAATCCCGCTGATCGTCTGCATCACCGAGGGCGTTCCCGTCCTCGACATGGTGCGGGTGAAGCGCGCGCTCGAGGGCTCGAAGTCCCGCCTCATCGGCCCGAACTGCCCGGGCGTGGTGACGGCCGGCGAGTGCAAGATCGGCATCATGCCGGGCAACATCTTCTCGCGCGGCAACGTCGGCGTGGTCTCGCGCTCCGGCACGCTGACCTATGAGGCGGTGTTCCAGACGACCCAAGAGGGTCTTGGCCAGACGACCGCCGTCGGCATCGGCGGCGACCCGGTGAAGGGCACCGAGTTCATCGACATGCTGGAGATGTTCCTGGCCGATCCGCGCACCGAGTCGATCGTCATGATCGGCGAGATCGGCGGCTCGGCGGAGGAGGACGCGGCGCAGTTCCTGGCCGACGAAGCCAAGAAGGGCCGGAAGAAGCCGACCGTCGGCTTCATCGCCGGCCGCACCGCCCCTCCCGGACGCCGGATGGGCCACGCCGGCGCGATCATCTCCGGCGGCAAGGGCGGCGCCGAGGACAAGATCGCGGCGATGGAGGCGGCGGGCGTCAAGGTCTCGCCGTCGCCGGCGCGCCTCGGCAAGACGCTGGTGGAGCTGCTGAAGGGCTGACCGGCGCGCGTCGGCCGGTGGACAGGCAGGATGGCCACGGCGCCATCCTGACCACCTGGCCATCGACCGGCGCGCCGCTGTCAAAGTGCTGTCAACGAGCAGCGTTAAAGGTCCGCCCCGTGGCTAAGGCCCGAGGCGGCTTCCGCGGACTTTCGTTCCGATCGACGCGGAAGCCGCCTCAACCAGCCGGCTAGCCGGCCCGCTTCGTCGAGGTCTTCGCGGTCGTCTCCGCGGTCGTCTTGGCGGGAGCCTTCACCGGGGCCTTCGTGGCCTTCGGCGGCGGAGCAGCGGCCGCTGGCGCCGCTTGCGGGGTCTTCCCGTCGTTCTTGCGATAGCCCTGCACGACCATGCACTGCTGGAACGCGTTCGCGCGCGCAGCCGCCGTCGCGGCGAGGGTCGCGATCAGGCCGATCGCCGCCGCCTCGACGCTGCCGACGCCGATCACGACGTGCCTGGCCTGCGCGGCGTAGGCCTTGCACCCCACCGTGGCGACCTCGAGCGAGGGCCCCGGCTTGTACTTGACGTATTCAGGTCCTGATCCCGTCGTCTGACAGCCGGACAGGGCGAGCGCCCCGACGACCGCGGCGACCACCGCACCACGCTTCATGCCATTCCCCCGATCACCCGCGCATTGCGCAGGCGATCACTATCGCGGTGCGCGTAAATCTTTCGGGCGGATCGTGTCTCGGTTGAACGCAGGCTGTGAATGCGTGTCGCGCGGGATACAGGGCGCGAGACGGGGCCGCGCCTCTGCTGGCGTAACGCTTCGGCACGATCCGTGAACCTCCGGAGCCCGGCGTCACGCCATTTCCGCATTTCCGGCGTTCAAATCCGAGCGCGCCGCGCCTATATTGCGCCGCGAAACGCCAGCAACCGATCCGATCTCAAGGCTGTTCCGATGTCACGCCAGGCGGCGAACGAGGGTTTCTCCCGCACCTCCTTTCTCTGGGGCGGGAACGCCGCCTACGTCGAGGACCTTCAGGCCCGCTATCTGAAGGACCCCTCCTCGGTCGATCCCGCCTGGGCCGCCTTCTTCTCCGAACTCGACGACGAGGCCGGGGCGGTCGAGCGCACGGCGAAGGGTCCCTCCTGGGAGCGTCCGAACTGGCCGATCCCCGCCAATGGCGAACTGGTCTCCGCGCTCGACGGCGACTGGGGGCCGGCGATCGAGGTCGCCGTCGGCGACAAGATCAAGGCGAAGGCGCAGGCCAGGGGGGCGGCGACCGGCGCGCCGGTCTCGGCGGAGGAAATTCAGGCCGCGACGCGCGACTCGACGCGCGCCCTGATGATGATCCGCGCCTACCGGATCCGCGGGCACCTCGCCGCCGACCTCGATCCGCTGAAGCTTGAGCCCCGCCCCGAGCGCGAGGAGCTCGACCCGGCCTCCTACGGCTTCGGCGAGGCCGACCTCGACCGCAAGATCTTCATCGATTACGTGCTCGGCATGGAATACGCGACCGTGCGCGAGATGCTCGACATCCTGCGCCGGACCTATTGCAGCACGATCGGCGTCGAGTTCATGCACATCTCCGAGCCCGCCGAGAAGGCGTGGATTCAGGAGCGCATCGAGGGACCGGACAAAGGCGTCGCCTTCACCGCCGAAGGCAAGAAGGCGATCCTGAACAAGCTGGTCGAGGCGGAAGGCTTCGAGAAGTTCCTCGACGTCAAATACACCGGCACCAAGCGCTTCGGCCTCGACGGCGGCGAGTCGATCGTCCCGGCGCTCGAACAGATCATCAAGCGCGGCGGCGCGCTCGGCGTGCGCGAGATCGTCGTCGGCATGGCGCATCGCGGGCGCCTCAACATCCTCTCCCAGGTGCTCGGCAAGCCGCACCGCGCGATCTTCCACGAGTTCAAGGGCGGCTCCTGGACCCCGGACGAGGTCGAGGGCTCGGGCGACGTCAAGTACCACCTCGGCGCCTCGTCGGACCGCGAGTTCGACGGCAACAGCGTCCACCTGTCGCTGACCGCCAACCCCTCGCATCTCGAGATCGTCGACCCGGTCGTGCTCGGCAAGGTGCGCGCCAAGCAGGACCAGCACACCGACGTCGACCGCACCAAGGTGATGCCGCTGCTGATCCACGGCGACGCGGCCTTCGCCGGCCAGGGCGTCATCCCGGAGTGCTTCGGCCTGTCGGGCCTCAAGGGCCACAAGACCGGCGGCTCGCTGCACTTCATCATCAACAACCAGATCGGCTTCACGACGAGCCCGCGCAACGCGCGCTCGTCGCCCTACCCGTCCGACAGCGCCAAGATGATCGAGGCGCCGATCTTCCACGTGAACGGGGACGACCCTGAGGCCGTGACCTTCGCGGCCAAGATCGCGACCGAGTTCCGGCAGAAGTTCCACAAGCCGGTCGTCATCGACATGTTCTGCTACCGGCGTTTCGGCCACAACGAGGGCGACGAGCCGGCCTTCACACAGCCGCGGATGTACAAGATCATCCGCAGCCACCCGACGACGCTCGAGATCTACGCCAAGCGCCTCGAAGGCGAGGGCGTCATCAAGCCGGGCGAGGTCGACGAGATGCGGCAGCGCTTCCGCGACCGGCTGGAGGGCGAGTACGAGGCCGGCCAGGCCTACAAGCCCAACAAGGCCGACTGGCTCGACGGCCGCTGGTCGGGCCTCAGGGCGACGCGCGACCAGGACGACCCGCGCCGCGGCAAGACGGGCGTGCCGGTCGAGAGGCTGAAGGCGCTCGGCGAGAAGATCGCCTCCGCGCCGGACTCGTTCAACGTGCACCGGACGGTGAAGCGTCTGCTCGACAACCGCCGCAAGATGGTCGAGGACGGCCAGAACATCGACTGGGCGATGGGCGAGGCGCTGGCCTTCGCCTCGCTGCTGACCGACGGCAAGCCGGTCCGCCTCGTCGGGCAGGACGTCGAACGCGGCACCTTCAGCCAGCGTCACGCGGTCCTGACCGACCAGGAGAACGAGAGCCGGTTCACGCCGCTCTCCAACCTCTCCGAGGACCAGGCGCGTTTCGAGGTCATCAACTCGATGCTCTCGGAAGAGGCCGTGCTCGGCTTCGAATACGGCTACACGCTCGCCGAGCCGAACGCGCTCACCCTCTGGGAGGCGCAGTTCGGCGACTTCGCCAACGGCGCGCAGGTCGTGATCGACCAGTTCCTGTCGTCCGGCGAGCGCAAGTGGCTGCGCATGTCCGGCCTCGTGATGCTGCTGCCGCACGGCTATGAGGGCCAGGGGCCGGAGCACTCCTCGGCCCGTCTCGAGCGCTACCTGCAGATGTGCGCCGAGGACAACATGCAGGTCGTGAACTGCACGACGCCGGCGAACTACTTCCACGTCCTGCGCCGGCAGCTGGTCCGCGACTTCCGCAAGCCGCTCATCGTGATGACGCCGAAGTCGTTGCTGCGCCACAAGCGGGCGGTCTCGCCGCTCTCCATGATGGACGAAGGCACGGTGTTCCACCGGCTGCTGTGGGACGACGCGGAGCTCGACGCCAGCTCGGCGGTGAAGCTGAAGCCGGACGCCGAGATCCGCCGCGTGATCCTGTGCTCCGGCAAGGTCTATTACGACCTCGCCGAGGAGCGCGAGAAGCGCGGGATCGACGACGTCTACATCCTGCGCGTCGAACAGCTTTACCCCTTCCCGGTGAAGGCGCTCGTCAACGAGCTGTCGCGCTTCAAGCAGGCCGAGGTCGTCTGGTGCCAGGAGGAGCCCCGCAACATGGGCTCCTGGTTCTTCGTCGAGAGCTACATCGAGTGGGTGCTGAACAATATCGGCGCCCTCCACCGTCGCCCGCGCTACGCCGGACGTCCGGCCTCCGCCGCGACGGCGACCGGCCTGATGTCAAAGCATCTGGCGCAGTTGCAGGCGTTCCTGAACGACGCGCTCGCCGAGTGAGGGGATCGTCATGGCGGTCTTCCTCGTCCGGCTCATCGGTCCGCGGCCGACCTTCCCGTTCGACATGACGGACGCCGAGGGCGCCGTCATGGCTCGTCATTTCGCGCATTGTCAGGCGCTCGCCGAAGAGGGCGCCGGGATCGCGTTCGGTCCGGTGCTCGATCCCAGCGGGCCGTGGGGACTTGGCCTGATCGAGGCGGAAGATGAAGCCGCGCTCGACGCGATCCTCGCGCGCGACCCCGTGATCACCGAAGGTCACGGTTTCCGGTACGAAAAGATCGCAATGCCGAATATCATCCTGCGGCCCGGGCTCGCGTCCCGGCCCGCCGCCGACGTTTCCTGACAGAAAGGGACCTCCCTTCGGGGAGGCGATCCGATGGCCACTGAAATCCGCGTTCCGACGCTCGGCGAATCCGTCACCGAAGCCACCATCGGCCGCTGGTTCAAGAAGCCCGGCGAGGCCGTGAAGGTCGACGAGCCGGTCGTCGAGCTCGAGACCGACAAGGTCACGCTGGAGGTTCCGGCGCCCGCCGCGGGCGTGCTCGGCGCATACGAGGCCAAGGACGGCGAGACGGTCGGCGTCGGCGCGCTGCTCGGCTCGATCGAGGAAGGCGGCGCGGCCGCCGCGGCGCCCAAAGCGGCGGCCAAGGAAGCCAAGCCCGCCGCTCCCGCCAACGCGGAGGCGGCGAAGCCGATCAAGGACGACGCCAACGAGACCAAGCCCAAGGAGGCCAAGGCGAACGGCGGCACGCCGCCGGCCGACGCCGGCCAGGCTCCCTCGGTTCGCCGCATCTCTGACGAGACCGGGATCGATCCCAAGGGCGTGCAGGGAACCGGCAAGGACGGCCGGGTGACCAAGGGCGACATGCTGGCCGCCGCCGAGGGCGGCGCGCAGGCCAAGGCGCCGGCGCCTGCGCCGACCCAGGCGCCCGCGCCGCAGCCGCCGGCCGCCGTGCGCGCGCCGTCCGCGCCGGACGACGCCGCGCGCGAGGAGCGCGTGCGCATGACGAAGCTGCGCCAGACCATCGCGCGGCGCCTCAAGGACGCGCAGAACACCGCGGCCATGCTGACGACCTTCAACGAGGTCGACATGACCGAGGTCATGGCGCTGCGCGCGAAGTACAAGGACACGTTCGAGAAGAAGCACGGCGTGAAGCTCGGCTTCATGGGCTTCTTCGTGAAGGCCGTGATCCAGGCCCTCAAGGACATTCCGAGTGTCAACGCCGAGATCGACGGGACCGACGTCGTCTACAAGAATTACTATCATGTCGGCATCGCCGTCGGCACCGACCGCGGCCTCGTCGTGCCGGTGGTGCGCGACGCCGATCACCTCGGCCTCGCGGGGATCGAGAAGACCATCGCCGATTTCGGCCGCCGCGCCCGCGACGGCAAGCTCGGCATCGAGGAGATGCAGGGCGGCACCTTCACCATCACCAATGGCGGGATCTACGGCTCGCTGATGTCGACTCCGATCCTCAACGCGCCGCAGTCCGGCATCCTCGGCATGCACAAGATCCAGGAGCGGCCGATGGCGATCGGCGGCAAGGTCGAGGTGCGGCCGATGATGTATCTGGCGCTGAGCTACGACCACCGCATCGTCGACGGCAAGGAGGCCGTGACCTTCCTCGTGCGGGTCAAGGAAAGCCTTGAGGATCCGGCGCGGCTGGTGATGGACCTGTAAAGGAGGCTCGATTGGAGCATCCTCCGCGTTTCGTCGCCTCCGGCGAACCGTTTCCCGAGCCTTGGGACGCGGACCTCGCCGCGCGCCTCGTCGGCGCCTACGCGCTCGTCGGCACTGTGTTCGTCTCGGCGAGCGGCGAGCGGGTCGCCCAGTATCATGGCCGCATCGTCTCGGCGGATCCGAGCGCCGGGATCGAGATCGCGTGCGAGGGCCGGTTCGCCGGCGAGACGCTGGTCCTGCCGCCGGCGACGGGCTGGTTCGGACCTGCGCGATCCGGCGAGTACCGGCTGAAGACCACGGGCGAGGTGGTCGTCGATCCCGACGTGCTGTCGACCTGGCGCATCGAGGACGCCGCCGGGGGCTGATCCGATGAGAAAGCGGTCAGCGCGGCGGGAGACCTCCGGTCCGGTCGAAGCGCCGGAAGACGCCGCGGACGCCGCGGTAGCGGCCCGCAGGCGCGCGCTCGACCGCCAGACGGTCATGGCGATCGCAGGTCTTGTGGCGGTCTCGGCCTTTCTGACGGTCTACCCGAACGACCACGAACGGACGATCGCCGGTCTGAAGGCGATCGCGCCGTGGCTGATCGGGCTGTCGGTCCTGATCGTGGTCGCGAACCGCGCCACGCTGCATGTGCAGACGAAGGCGATCCGCAAGGAAGCGGGCGCCGGCCGTTAACCTGGCCCGCGCCGCGCGCCGCCTCAGCTGACGTTGGCGGAGATGATCTTGTTGAGCTGGAACATCGACACCTTCTTCTCGCCGAACAGCGGGCCGAGCTTGTCGTCGGCCATGATCTCGCGGCCGTCGTCGGGGTTCTGCAGCTTGTTCTTCTTGATGTACTCCCACATCTTGCTGACGATCTCCGTCCGGGCCAGCGGCCCTTCGCCGACAACCGCGGCGAGCTTGTCGGACGGCTTCACCTTGGCGTGCGCGCCGTCGCTGCGCCCCTTGGCCGAAGCCTTCTTCTCCGCGGGCGCCTTCGTGCTCGCGGTCTTCTTGCTCGCGGCCTTGTCCGCGCCGGCTTTGCCGGCGGCCTTCATCTCGCTGGCCTTCTTGGCGGTCGCCATGTCGTTCGCTCCTGTTCGTGGTCGCCGGCTCGGTTCAATCGTCGTCTGTGAACGCTAAACAGCCGATGCGAGGCACGGTTCCGGACCGGCCGTTCAGATCGCAGGCGCGCGCGCCATGCATTGCGCTGCGGGACCGCGGCGTCTAATCCCTTTGGCCGAGGCGTGAGCCGGCCCGAAGATCCTTTCGCTCCCTGAAACAACCGGAAAGCAGCGATGGCCTACGATCTCGTCGTTATTGGCACCGGCCCCGGCGGCTATGTGTGCGCGATCCGCGCCGCCCAGCTCGGCCTCAAGGTCGCGGTCGTCGAGAAGCGGGCGACCCATGGCGGCACCTGCCTCAATGTCGGCTGCATCCCCTCGAAGGCCCTGCTCCACGCCTCCGAGCTGTTCGAGGAGGCCGGCCACGCCTTCGCGAAGATGGGGATCGGCGTCGACGCCCCGAAGCTGGATTTGGCCAAGATGCTCGCCTTCAAGGACGAGGGCGTCGCCGGCAACGTGAAGGGCGTGGAATTCCTGCTCAAAAAGAACAAGATCGACGCCTTCCGCGGGACGGGCAGGATCCTCGGCGCCGGCAAGGTCGAGGTCGCGCCGGAGAGCGGCGAGAAGCAGACGCTCGAGACCAAGGCGATCGTGATCGCGACCGGCTCCGACGTCGCGCGGCTGAAGGGCCTCGACATCGACGAGACCACCATCGTGTCCTCGACCGGCGCACTGGAGCTTCAGTCCGTGCCGAAAAAGCTGGTCGTGGTCGGCGGCGGCGTGATCGGGCTCGAGCTCGGCTCGGTCTGGCGGCGCCTCGGCTCGGAGGTGCTGGTCGTCGAGTTCCTCGACCGCATCCTGCCCGGCATGGACGTCGAGCTCGGCAAGCAGTTCCAGCGGATCCTCGCCAAGCAGGGCATGGCGTTCAAGCTCGGCTCCAAGGTCACCGGCGCGGAGAAGGCGGGCGACCGCCTGAAGGTCACGATCGAGCCGGCCGCCGGCGGCGAGGCCGAAGTCGTCGAGGCCGACGTCGTGCTCGTCGCGATCGGGCGCGTTCCCTACACGGAAGGTCTCGGACTGAGCGAGGCCGGCGTCGAGCTCGACGAGCGCGGCCGGGTGAAGACCGACGCGCATTTCAAGACGACCGTCGACGGGATCTACGCCATCGGCGACGCCATCGCGGGGCCCATGCTCGCCCACAAGGCCGAGGACGAGGGCGTCGCGGTCGCGGAGATCCTCGCCGGCAAGGCGGGCCACGTGAACTACGAGGTGATCCCGAACGTGGTCTACACCTATCCGGAGGTCGCCTCGGTCGGCCGCACCGAGGAGGAGCTGAAGAAGGACGGGGTCGAGTACAGGAGCGGAAAGTTCCCGTTCACGGCCAACGGCCGCGCCAAGGCGAACGGCACGACGGAGGGCTTCGTGAAGGTGCTGGCGGACGCCAAGACCGACAGGGTGCTCGGCGTCCACATCGTCGGACCCGACGCTGGCACGCTGATCGGCGAGGTCGCGCTCGGCATGGAGTTCGGCGCGTCGTCGGAAGACATCGCGCGCACCTGCCACGCCCATCCGACCCTGTCGGAAGCGGTCAAGGAAGCCGCCCTCGCCGTCGAGGGCCGCGCGATCCACATGTGAGCCGACTTGTCCCGGCCCTGAGCCGGGACCCAGACGCGCTTCGCGGGCTGGCTTAAAGCGCAGTCGGAATGGATCGTCACCCCCGGGCTTGACCCGGGGGTCCATCCGGCGCGGACGCGCCCGCGAAGTCGGATGCTTCCGACTTGGCCACTTTGGTGAGGAACTCGGAAAAATCCGAGTTCCTGATGGATGCCCGGGTCAAGCCCGGGCATGACGGTTGAGCTTTAGGCCGACGGCCGACGCTTCTTCAGGCGTCGTCGAGGCTCTGGGTCCCGGCTCCAGGCCGGGACAAGCCCCGCGCCTTTACGCCTTCCGGTCGAGACCGGCCGCAGCCGCGGCTTCCGGGGCGCCCGGCTTCGGGCCGCCGCGGGCGACGCCGACCATCGCCGGCCGCAGGATGCGGTCGCCGATCATGTAGCCGTCCTGCATGACCTGCACGACCGTGCCCGACGGCACGCTCGGATCGGGCGCCTCGAACACCGCCTCGTGGCGGTGCGGGTCGAACACCTGGCCCTTCGGCTCAAGCCGGGTGACGCCGTTCTTCTCCAGCGCCTTGAGCAGCTCGCGCTCGGTGAGCTCGACGCCCTCCAGCAGCGCGGCGAGCGCCGGGTCCGTGTCTTCCGCGTCCGCGCCGCCCGTGCCGGCCGAGGCGGCGTCGATCGCGCGGCGCAGATTGTCGGCGACGCCGAGCAGGTCGCGCGCGAAGCCGGCGTTGGCGTAGCGCTTGGCGTCCTGAACCTCGCGTTCGGTGCGGCGGCGCAGGTTCTCCATCTCCGCATGCGCGCGCAGCAGGCGGTCGCGCATCTCGGCGAGCGCCGCCTCGAATTCCGGCGTCCGGTCGACCGGCTGCGGCGCGGCCTCGGTCACCTCCGGCTCGACGGTGGCGTCGGCGCGCGTCTCGTCGGTCTCGGGCGCGCCGGCCTTCGCCTGTCCGGACGCGGCCTTGGCGTCGCTCTCGAACTTGGGGTCGCCGTCGAACTTCGGCTTGGCGGCGTTATCGGCCGACATCGGGTCCGGCATGAACGGGCCTCTCGTCCTCGAATGAAACAATTGCGGAAGCGGGGCCGGATATCAGTCCGCGAGCGCCGAAAATCAAGTTTTTCGGGCTCTATCCGTTCCCTCCAAGGGAAGGCCTATCGCGTTTCGTCCGACCGTTCTTTTCGGACGCGCGACGCTTGCCGCCCCTGCTCCCGTTCACGGGAGAAGGTAAGGATGAGGGCGCGCGGCGCTGCGGCTCCATGAAGAGCCCGTCCACCCGGAAAGCGCCGTTCTTGAACCCTCGGCGATGACGCCCCGCACCCTTACCCTCTCGCGCAAGCGGGAGAGGGTATCCCGAGACGGATCGCCTGCCCCTACTCGATCCGCACGCTCGCCGAGGCCGTCGCGCCGGTGGCGTCCATGACGGTCAGGCGCGCGAAGCCCGGTCCCGGCGTCGGCCAGAGCGCCTCGCGGCGGCGCTGGGGCGGCAGCGGGCGGCCGTCGACCAGCCAGCGGAAGGGCGGAGCGCCGCCGGCGGCCTTCAGCGCGAGCTCCTCGCCGGCGGCGAGCTCCACCCGCGCGCCGTCCGGCGGAAAGGCGACGCTGAGCGGCGGGCTTTCGCGCACGCCCGCGACGGGCGGCGGCGCGCCGAAGGGGCGGAAGCGGCGCAGCGGCTCCGGCAGCTCCGCGAAGGCGAGCGCGGCCTCCGCAGGCGGCAGCGGCGTGACGGCCTCGCCGGTGCGCGCGAAGGAGTCGAACAGGATCGGCGCCGCGGCCTCGCGGCCGACGAGGCCCGCGCTCGACGCGCCGTCCGGGCGACCGGCCCAGACCGCGATCACGCGTTTGCCGTCGAAGCCGACGGCCCATGCGTCGCGATAGCCATAAGACGTGCCGGTCTTGAAGGCGAGCCGGCCGCCGAGCGCGGCCTCGGGCGGCGGGCTCTTCAGCAGGGCCCCGGCGACGGCGGCCGCAGCTTCCGGCGAGACCAGCCTGCGGCCGGGCGCGCCGGACTCGGCGAGATCCTCGAAGCGCTCAGACAGCGGGATCGTCGCCCCGCCGCGCGCAAGGCCGGCGTAGAGCGTCGCGAGATCGACCAGCCTGATCCCGACGCCGCCGAGCGCGACGGCGAGACCCGGCGTCTCCCCGCCCGGCAGCGCAAGGCCGCCGCCGGCGGAGCGCAGCCGCGCGACGAAGCGCGCCGGCCCTACCGCCTCCAGCAGCGCCACGGCCGGGATGTTGAGCGACAAAGCGAGCGCCTCTCCCGCCGTGATCGTGCCGTGATAGCCCTCGTCGAAGTTGCGCGGCGCGTAGTCGCCGAAGCGCGATGGCCGGTCCTCGATCAGCGTCGCGGGGGCCGCGATCCCGTTCTCGAAGGCGAGCGCATAGATGAAAGGCTTCAGCGCCGAGCCCGGCGAGCGGATCGCGCGGGTCTGGTCGAGCGAGCCGGCGCGGGAGGCGTCAAAGTAGTCCGCGGAGCCGACCTCCGCCTCGATCGCGCCGGTCGCGACGTCGGCCGCGACGATGGCGACCGACAGGCCCGGCCCGAGCGCCCGCGCCCGATCGCGCGCCAGCTCCTCCAGCGCGCGCTGGAGGTCGCGGCGGATGGTGAGGCGCGCAGCGCCGCCGGGGGGCAGCCGACGCGCCGCGGCCTCGGCCGCGTGGGCGGCGAGGTTCGGGAAGGCGCGGCGGCCGTCGGGCACCGGCTCGTCCTTGGCCCAGTCGGCCTCGGCCTGCGGGATCGCGCCGGCGCTCGCGAGCCGGTCGAGCACCCGGTCGCGCGCGGCCTTGGCGGCCTTAGGGTCGCGGTCGGGCCGACGCGTCTCGGGCGATTGCGGGATAGCGACCAGCAGCGCCGCTTCGGCAGTCGAGAGCCGCGCCGGCTCCTTGCCGAAGAAGGCGAGGCTCGCGGCCCGCACGCCCTCGAGATTGCCGCCATAGGGGGCCAGGCGCAGGTAGAGGTCGAGCACGCCCTGCTTGCCGAGCCTGCGTTCGAGGGCGATCGCGGCGCCCGCCTCGCGCCATTTCCGAAGAAGCGTCTTCGAGCGGTCGGGGGTGAGCAGGCGCACGACCTGCATGGTCAGCGTCGAGCCGCCCGACACCACCCCGCCATGGCGCGCCGCCTGCCACGCCGCACGGACGATCGCGACCGGGTCGACGCCGGGATGCGAGAGGAAGCGCTTGTCCTCATAGGCCATGAGGAACTTTTCGAAGCGCGGGTCGACTTCCGCGCGGGCGACCGGCAACCGCCACGCGCCGTCGGAGGCCGCGAAGGGGCGCAGCAGGCGGCCGTCGCGGTCGTTGACGAGCGTGGAGAGCAGGGTCGCCCTGCCCGGTTCGGGCGCGGGATAGGCGGCCAGCGAGATCGCGGCGGCGGAGCCGGCGATCAGGACGATGAGGGCCGCTGCGGCAAGAATGCGAGCGCCGGCGGACGTGCGCCCCTCCCTGCCCCGCGCGTCCAAGTCGGATGCTTCCGACTTGGACCACTCCTCTTGGCCAACTCCGCAACAGCGGAGTTGGCCGGGGGAGGGTGGCCCCGCCGACAGGCGGGGTCGGGTCGGGACTTGGGGCGTAAAGCCATGTCCTGAGTCGCACCCCACCCTACCCTCCCCTGTCCCAGGGGAGG
>JADBEO010000024.1 GCA_031316315.1 Chelatococcus sambhunathii | reverse complement strand
ACCCTACCCTCCCCTGTCCCAGGGGAGGGATTCTGAAGCGGGCGTTCTCAATACCCCAGCGCCACCCCAATCAGCACCACGAAGCCGAACACCAGCAGGCCGCCGCCGGACAGGGTGTTGATCCGGCCGAGCCATTTCTCGGCGAGCCGTTCGCGCAGACGTCCGGCGCCGGTCGAGAGCGCCGCCCACCAGGCCGCGCTGCCGATCGCCACTCCAAGCGTCAGCTGCGCCGCGGTCTCGAAATCGCCGGGCTTGTCGCCGATGCCCGCAAGACCGCCGAAGATGGCCGCGAAGCCGAGCAGCACGGCGGGGTTCGTGACGGTGAGCGCGAACGACGTCAGCCCGGCGCGGAACAGCGACAGCGCGGTGTCGTTCGCCGGCGCCTTCTGCGTCGAGGACGGCGCGAGCAGCAGCTTCATGCCGAAGGCGATCATCACCGCGCCGCCCACGACCTTGATGACGGCGAGGTGTCCCTCGACGAAATTCGAGATCGCCGTGACGCCGAAGGCGGCGGCGGCCGCGAACACCACGTCGGCGATCCAGGCGCCGAATCCCGCCGCCATCGCCGAGGTGGGCCCGTTCTTGATCGCCCGGTGAATGCACATGACGTTCACGGGTCCGACAGGCGCATTGACGCCGACGCCGATGACCATGCCGGTCGCGATCAGCGCCAGATCCAGCACGGCGGGCGTCTCCTTGGGCGGCTCTGGGCGGGGTGGATCAAGCGGCGGTCATTCGGCAAGTGGCGTAGCGGACGTCATGTGCAAGTCGTGACAGGCAAGCGCGGCGCCGAGAGGCGGTCAGGCCGCGGCGAGCGTATCCCAGAAGCGCACCGGCTCGCCGGTCGAAGGCGTTACGATCTCGCCGTCCCACATCACGCGCCGCCCCCTGACCACCGTTCCGACCGGCCAGCCCGTGACCGTGACCCCGTCATAGGGCGTCCAGCGGCTTTTCGAGCCGATCCACGCATTGGTGATCGTCTCGCGCCGCTTCAGGTCCACCACCGTGACGTCCGCGTCATAGCCGCCGGCGATTCGGCCCTTGCACGCGATCCCGAAGATGCGCGCGGGGCCGGCGCTCGACAGGTCCACGAAGCGCGCGAGGCTGAGGCGTCCCGCCGCGACATGGTCCAGCATGATCGGGACCAGCGTCTGGACGCCGGTCATGCCCGACGGACTGTCGGGATAGGGCTTGGCCTTCTCGTCGAGCTGGTGGGGGGCGTGGTCGGAGCCGAGCACGTCGACGATTCCCTGCCGGAGCCCCCACCAGATGCCCCCGCGATGAGCGTCGTCGCGCACCGGCGGATTCATCTGCGCCTTCGTTCCGAGCCGCTGATAGGCGTCGGAGCCCAGCGTCAGGTGATGCGGCGTGCATTCGACGGTCGCGACGTCCTTGTAGTCGGCGAGAAAGCGCATTTCCTCGGCGGTCGAGATGTGCAGCACGTGGATCTTGGCGCCGTGGCGGCGTGCGATTGCGGTCAGGCGCCGCGTACACTTCAGCGCGGCTTCCGGATCGCGCCAGACCGGATGGCTCGACGGATCCCCCGGAATGCGCTCGCCCCTGCGCTCGGTCAGGCGCGGCTCATCTTCGGAATGGAACGAGACGCGCCGCCGCGTCCTCTTCAGGATTTCGGACACGCCCTCGTCGTCCTGCACCAGCAGCGAGCCGGTGGACGATCCCATGAAGATCTTGATGCCGGCGGCGCCCGGCAGGCGCTCGAGTTCGGCGACGTCCCTGGCGTTGTCATGCGTGCCGCCGACGAAGAAGGCGTGGTCGCAATGCATGCGCCCCTTGGCCCGGGCGAGCTTGTCGGCGAGCGCTTCGGGCGTGACGGTGAGCGGATTGGTGTTCGGCATCTCGAACACCGCCGTCACACCGCCCAATACGGCTGCGCGGGATCCCGATTCGAGGTCTTCCTTGTGCTCGGCGCCAGGCTCCCGGAAATGGACCTGCGTGTCGATGACGCCCGGCAGCAGATGCAGCCCGGAACAGTCGATCGTCTCTCCCGCCGAAAAGCCGGACAGGTCGCCGATGAGCGCGATCCGCCCGTCGCGCACCCCGATATCGGCCTTGTGCGCGCCGTCGTGATTGACGACGGTCCCGCCCGTCATGACGAGATCGAAGGTCTCCGGCATGTGAGGTCGCCTTTCGAAGGATCGGCTTGAGGGCTCGCCCTGCGGTGGCTACCTTCGCGCAGGGGCGATGGCAATACGGACGGAGAAGCCGGCTATGCGCGGAGTTTTCCTCGATCAGCGCGGCGCGCTGACGGTGACCGGCCCCGACGCCGGCCGCTTCCTCGACAACCTGCTGACCAACGACGTCGGCAAGCTCGCGCCCGGCCGCGCCGCCTACGCCGCGCTGCTGACGCCGCAGGGCAAGATCATCGTCGACATGCTCGCCTCGAAGACGGCGGACGGCTTCCTGCTCGACGTCCCCCGCTCCCATGTCGCAGACCTCATCCGGCGCCTCACCCTCTACAGGCTGCGGTCCAAGGTCGAGATCGCCGACGTCAGCGATGCGACGCGCGTGCTCGTCGTGTGGGGCGACGGCCTCCTGCCGCGGGAGCCGCAGCTTGTGATCGACCCCCGAATCCCGGGCCTCGGCGCCCGCGCCTATCTCGCGCCGGGCGCGCCGATGCCGGAAGGCGTCCACGAAGTCGGTCTCGAGGCCTACCGCGAACACCGCATCGCGCTCGGCGCGCCGATGGGCGGTCTCGACTTCGTCTATGGCGACGCCTTCCCCCACGAGGCCTGTCTCGACCAATTGAACGGCATCGACTTCAAGAAGGGATGCTATGTCGGCCAGGAGGTCGTGAGCCGCATGGAGCACCGCGGCACGGCGCGCACCCGTGTCGTCCCGGTGGTGATCGACGGCCTGCGGCCCGAGATCGGCGCGGCGGTGACGGCCGGCGACAAGACCGTCGGCCGCATGGGGTCCTCCGTCGACGGCCACGGTCTCGCGCTGATCCGGCTCGATAGAGCGGCCGAGGCGCGCGAGGCCGGCCAACCGCTGATCGCGGGATCGGCGATGCTGACCGTCGAGAAGGCCGCCTGGGCGCGCTTCGCGATCCCCGGCGAGAGCGCCGCTTGAGCGAAGAAAGGCCGAGAGAGGAAAGACCCGGCGTTCTGGACCACGCCGACGGCCGTTGCCGCTGCCGCTGGTGCGGGACCGACCCGCTCTACGTCGCCTATCACGACACGGACTGGGGTGTGCCGGAGCGCGACCCGCGCGCGCTCTACGAGAAGCTCGTCCTCGACGGCTTTCAGGCCGGCCTCGCCTGGATCACCATCCTCAGAAAGCGCGACGCCTTCCGGGCAGCCTTCGAGGGTTTCCGACCAGAAATCGTCGCGGCCTATGGCGAGGCGGACGTCGCGCGGCTGATGGGCGACCCCGGCATCGTGCGCGCCCGCGCGAAGATCGAGGGCGCGATCAAGGGCGCCCGCGCCTATCTCGCCATGGCCGAGCGGGGCGAGGATTTTTCCGATTATCTGTGGGGATTCGTCGACGGGGCGCCGATCACGAACCGCTGGCGGACGACGGTCGAGGTTCCGACCGCGACGCCGGTTTCGCAAGCCCTGTCGAAAGACCTCAAGAAGCGCGGCTTCACCTTCTGCGGCCCGGTCATCGTCTATGCCTTCATGCAGGCCGTCGGCATGGTCAACGATCACATGGTCGACTGCTGGCGGCATGAGGCGGTCCAGCGCTGACGCCGCGCCGGGCTCGTCACTGCGCCCGCGCGATGTCCGTGTGCGCGAAGTCTTCGCCGACATAGAGCAGCGGACAGCCGCGCTCCTTGGCCAGCGCGTAGGCGAAACAATCGCCGAAGTTCAGCGCGGCCGGGTGCGCGCCCTTGCCCCAGCGATCGTAGCATTCGGCGACGCGACGGGCGGAGGCGGACGAGACGCTGACGATCTCGAAGCCGAGGCCGTCGATCAGCCGCTCCATCTCGGCGCGCACGTCGCGGCGGCCCGCCACGATCAGCGCTTCGGCCACCGTCGCCGCGGAGATGACGAGCGGCCCGTTCTCGAGCGCCGCCATGCAGGCGTCCGCGCCCGGCTCGTTCAGCAGGACCGCCATCAAGGCGGACGTGTCGACCGCGATCAATGCGGCAGCCCGTCGTCTCCGTAAAGGTGATCCTGGCTGCGCGCGGCCGCCGGTCCCGGCAGCGCTTTCGCCGAAGCTGCTGCCTGCACCGACTCCATCAGCGCTCGCCGCGACGTCACGTCCGGCGCGGCCACGACAGGCACGAGACGAACCGCCGGATGCCCGTGGCGGGTGAGGACGATCTCGTCGCCCGCCTCGGCGCGGCGCACCAGTTCGGTCAGCTGCGCCTTGGCGTCGCTTACGGACACACGGACCATCGTCTCCTCCCGACCAGAGAGGATCTAATAATAGACCATCGTTTGGTCCAGAGGCAGTTTCTCTGAACGCTCACGCCTTCGCTGTCGCCCCGATCTCATCCGGGTCCGTCGAACCGCCCGAGTTCAGCTCCGCGTGGAGCCTTTCCTCGTCGAGCGCGCCTTCCCACTTCGCCACGACGATGGTCGCGACGCCGTTGCCGATGAGGTTGGTGAGCGCGCGCGCTTCCGACATGAAGCGGTCGATGCCGAGGATCAGCGCGATCGCCGTGACGGGGATGTGCTCGACAGATTGCAGCGTTGCGGCGAGCACGATGAAGCCCGATCCGGTGACGCCCGCCGCGCCCTTCGAGGTCAGCAGGAGGATCGCGAGGATCACGATCTGCTGCCAGAGGGTCTGGTCGGTGTTGGTGGCCTGCGCGAGGAAGATCGCCGCCATCGTCAGGTAGATGCAGGTGCCGTCGAGGTTGAAGGAATAGCCGGCGGGGATGACGAGGCCGACGACGCTGTCCTCCGCGCCCGCGCGCTTCATCTTGTCGAGCATGCGCGGCAGCACCGACTCGGACGACGAGGTGCCGAGCACGATCAGCAGCTCTTCCTTGATATAACGGACGAACTTGAAGATCGAAAAGCCGGTCAGCCAGGCGACGAGACCGAGCACGCCGAAGATGAAGATCAGGCAGGTGAGGTAGAAGGCCGCCATCAGGTAGCCGAGCGAGGCCAGAGCCCCAAGGCCCTGGCTGCCGATGGTGAAGGCCATCGCGCCGAAGGCGCCGATCGGCGCCGCGCGCATCACGATCGCGACGATCCGGAAGAAGATCTCCATCGTGACGTCGACGAGGTTCATCACCGGCTTGCCGCGCTCGCCCAGCATGTGAAGCGCGAAGGCGAACAGCACGGCGAAGAACAGCACCTGGATGATCTCGCCTTGCGCGAAGGCGCCGACCACCTGGTCCGGAATGATGTGCAGGAAGAAGTCGGAGACAGACTGACCCTGGGCGGCCTTCTGGTATTTTTCGATCGAACCGGCGTCGAGCTTGCTCGGGTCCACGTTCATGCCGACGCCCGGCTTCAGCACGTTGACGATGACCAGTCCGACGATCAGCGCGACCGTGGTCAGGACCTCGAAGTAGATCAGCGCCTTGAGGCCGACCCGGCCGACCTTCTTCATGTCGCTCATCGACGCGATGCCGTGGACGACCGTGAGGAAAATGATCGGCGCGATCAGCATCTTGACGAGCTTGATGAAGCCTTCGCCGAGCGGCTTCATCGCCTTGCCGAGATCGGGGTAGAAATAGCCGAGCAGGACGCCGAGCGCGACGGCGATCAGCACCTGCACGTAGAGGATCTTGTACCAGGGCCGACGCCGCGCCGTCTCCGAGCCCGAAGCTGTCGCCGTCGCCATGGAACGCGCCTCCGTCGTCGTGCGCCTGTCACGACTTGTCGGCGGTCATTCTAGTTCGCGAAAGCGTGATGAGAAGGCGACGTCCGATTGCGCTTGCGCACGCCCCTTCAGCTGTCGCCGGCGGCGGCCTTGGCGGCGTACTGGTCGAAGGTCAGCTCTCCCGCGGACTCGACCGGACGCTTGTCCTGTCCGGGCAGATGCGGCCGCACCACGTCGATCCGCTTCCATTCGGCGATCGGCTGGTCGCCTTCGGCGTTCGGCACGTGGCGCGACGTCTCGAGCCGCTTCATCTTGTGGATGTAGCGGCCGCAATTGACGAAGGCGTCGGTCACCGCGACGCGGATCGCGTAGGCAGCGCCCGGGAAGCTCTCGACGAGGTCGCCAGCGCGCACCAGCTCCGCCTCGCCCTGAACGCGCAGGCGATGCGGCGTCTCGAAATCGATGAACAGCAGGCCGACGGACGGGTTCTGCGCGATGTTGCCGGCGGAGAGAAACATGCCGTTGCCGTCATAGCCGGGGAAGGCGATCGTCCTCGGATCCAGCACCCGCACGAAGCCGGCCCCGCCGCCCTTGTAGGACACGGTCGGCATGCCCTCGGCGTCGACGGTCGACAGGAAAAAGAAATCGCGGCTGGCGATGAAGGCCTGCTCGTCCTCGGCGAGATCCCCGTGGATCAGCATCTCCTGCCAGAGGTCGGCGAGACGGCGCGAATCGTGCTCATCCTGCAGGGCGCGATGTTCCGGTCCGTAGAGCACGGCCATATCGGGTCTCCTCCCGGCGCCGCGTTCTTGTCGGGGGCGGCGCTCGCGGCGCATCCTTCGAAAAGCCGTCCAGATCTGTCAAAGGCAATATGCCCGAACCCGCCTCCTCGACCCGCAAGCGCCGCGCGCCGGCCCGTCCCCGCGCCTGGCAGAGGATGCTGTCCGGGCGACGCCTCGATCTGCTCGACCCCTCCCCGCTCGACGTCGAGATGGAGGACATCGCTCACGGCCTCGCCCGCGTCGCGCGCTGGAACGGCCAGACCCTCGGCCCCAACGCCTTCTCGGTCGCGCAGCACTCGCTGCTGGTCGAGGAGATCGTCGGACGCATCGCGCCGGAGGCCGGCGTCCCCATCCGCCTCTCCGCCCTGCTGCACGACGCGGCGGAATATGTCATCGGCGACATGATCAGCCCATTCAAGGCGGTGCTCGGGGGCGAATACGGGGTGGTGGAGGAGCGGCTGGAGCGCGCCATCCGGCTGCGCTTCGGATTGCCCCCCGAAGCGCCCGCCGCCGTCGTCAAGCTGATCAAGCGCGCCGACCGCGCGGCGGCGTTCCTCGAGGCGACGCGGCTCGCAGGTTTTTCTATCGCCGAAGCCATGGAGTTCTTTGGCGCTCCGGAGGCCGTCCCGGCCGAAACGCCGCTGGAGCCGTGGCCGGCCGACGTCGCGACCCGCCGCTTCGCCGAACGCTTCGCGGCGCTGCAGAAGTGACGCTCGCCGCCTTCGGCGCCGCCGCTCAGCCCGAGCGCTTGAGGGCCGCCATCATTTCGCGGCGCAGGATGGCGTTGATCCGGGACTGATACCCTTTTCCCTGGGCGCGCAGCCAAAGCAGGACATCGGAGTCGATGCGCACCGTGGTCGAGGTCTTGGTCGGGCGATAAAGCCCTCCCCGGACGGCGTCGCGAAAGAACTCGTCCGGCAGCGCCGGGATGTCGGCGTAATCGATGTCCTCGTCCGGCTTCGCGGCCAAAGCGGCAAGCTCCGCCTTCTGGGACTCGCTCAGCGGGGGCAGGTCGGCGAGGTCGACGTCGTGCCTAACGAGTTTCTTGCTCATATCTCCTCCTCTCCGACCGGTCGGCCTTGCGAGCCGAGATGATCCGAACGACTTCGACGCTCCGGCCGTCTTCATCGAGCTCGCGCAGGGTGTGCGCGATCAGCAGAAGAAGATGGCCCTGAACCGCGCCGAGGGTCTGCCATCGATGCTCGCCGTCTTCGACACGCTCCAAGATCGTCAGTGCGAATGGATCGGCAAATGCCCGTAGAGCGGTGGCGAAGCTGACAACCATGCTTGCGCTCGTTGGACAGCGCTTTCTCCGGATCCCATTCGAACCGAACGTTCATACAAACATGTTACTACATAATTGTGTTCGCGCAGCATCGAGGCCGGCCGCCTCCGATCCGATCCGGATTGGTCGTGCCTGCGAGCGACGCGCGCGCTATTTGTGTGTCGAATGATCCACGTCTGCCCTCTCGGCCACCTCGCCGATACCGTCAGCGCGCATGGCCTGCGCCGCGTGCTGTCGCTTGTCGCCGCCGGAACCGCCGTCGAGCGGCCTCTCGGCGTCGAGCCGCAGGACCATCTGACGCTCCACTTCCACGACATCGTGGAGCCGCTTGAAGGCCATGACCCGCCGGGCGCCGACCAGATCGCCGAGGCGCTCGCCTTCGCGGCGCGGGACGACGGCCCGATCCTCGTCCACTGCTACGCCGGCGTCAGCCGTTCGACCGCCATGGCCTACGCCATCGCCTGCGCGCGCGAACCGCATCGGGACGAGGCGGAGATCGCCGAAACGCTGCGGCGCCTGAGCGCGACCGCCACGCCCAATCGCCTGATCGTTCGCCTCGCCGACGAAGCGTTGGGGCGCAACGGACGTATGGTCCAGGCGATCGAGGCGATCGGGCGCGGCGCGGACTGCTTCGAGGGCGCGCCCTTCACGCTGCGTCCGTCGCGATGAGCGAGGGCGGCGTCGGCATCGGCCTGTCCGCGGCCGTCGTCGCCGTCGAGCGCGACGCTCCCGAGATTCTCGTGGCGCGCGCGAGCGACGGCCTCGCGGGCCTGCCGTCCGGCGCCTTCGAGCCGGCGCGCGACCGCACGCTCGAGATCGCGCTCAGAACCTCGATCGCCGATCAGACCGGACTCGACGTCGGCTATGTCGAGCAGCTCTACACCTTCGGGGACCGCGGCCGGGCGACGGCGCCGGACGCGCCGCACATGATCTCGATCGGCTATCTCGCGCTCACGCGCCGCCGTCGGGACGCATCGCTCCTCAAGGAGGCCGGCGCCGCCTTCCGGCCCTGGTACGGCTATTTCCCGTGGGAGGACTGGCGGCGGAAGCGCCCCGACCTGCTCGACCAGGAGATCCTGCCCGCGATCGACCGGTGGGCGGCCGAGGCGCCGGAGGCGGAGACCGGCCGCGACCTGCCGCGGCTCGCCCGGGCGCGGTTGTGCTTCGGCATGGACGGAAGCCCCTGGGACGAGGAGAAGGTGCTCGACCGCTACGAGCTGCTCTACGAAGCCGGGCTCGTCGAGGAGGCGCGGCGCGACGGGCGGCCGGCGGCTCTGGCGCGGGAGGCGCTTCCGCGCCTCGGCGAGGCGATGCGCGACGATCATCGCCGCATCCTCGCGACCGCCATGGGCCGGCTGCGCGCCAAGCTGAAGTACCGGCCTGTCGTCTTCGAGCTGATGCCGCCGCGCTTCACGCTCACCGCCCTGCAGCAGACAGTCGAGGCCGTGGCCGGCCGGCGACTGCACAAGCAGAATTTTCGCCGGCTGGTCGAGAGCGCCGCGTTGGTCGAGCCGACCGGCCAGACCGAGGCCGCGACGGGCGGGCGGCCGGCCCAACTCTACCGGTTCCGCCGCGAGGTCATTGAGGAGCGCCCCGCGCCCGGCCTCAGATTCGGGCGCGGCTGACTGCTCGACGCGGCGGCGCCCCGTCGTTATGCATGCCGCGCACGCCCCTCTCGCATGACGGATGACGAAGCGCCTCATGGCCGCGCCCCTTTTTCGCATCGGCACCCGCGGTTCGCCGCTCGCGCTCTGGCAGGCGAACGCCGTGCGGGACGGTCTGCTGGCGGCGCTCGGCGCGGAGCCCGACGCGGTGGAGATCGTCGCGATCCGCACGACCGGCGACGCCATCCAGGACAGGCCGCTGAGCGAGGCCGGCGGAAAGGGCCTGTTCGTCAAGGAGATCGACGAGGCGCTGCTCGACGGCCGGGTACACCTCGCGGTGCATTCGGCCAAGGATCTTCCGACCGATCTCGCCCCCGGCACGACGCTCGCGGCGACTCTGAAGCGCGCCGACGTGCGCGACGCGCTGATCGGCGGGGCGGCCGCGACGGTCGACGCGCTGCCGCGCGGCGCCGTGGTCGGCACGGCCTCGCTGCGCCGCGGCGCGCTCGCGCGGCGAAGCCGCCCGGACCTGAAGGTCGTGCCCTTTCGCGGCAACGTGCAGACCCGGCTCGACAAGCTGGCGCGCGGCGAGGTCGACGCGACCCTGCTCGCGCTTGCGGGTCTCACGCGTCTCGGCCTGCAGGCGCACGCCACCGAAATCCTCGACGAGGACACCTTTCCGCCGGCGCTCGGACAGGGCGCCGTCGCGGTGACCGCGCGCGCCGGCGACGAGGCGACGCTCGAGGCGCTGCGAAACCTCGACTGCCCGGACACCGCCGCAGCGCTTCTCTGCGAGCGCGCCTTCCTGAAGGTTCTCGACGGCTCCTGCCGCACGCCCATCGCGGGACTCGCGAGGGTCAGCGGCGGCGCCTTGCGCTTCAAAGGACTCGTGCTGTCTGAGGACGGGGCGCGCGAGGTCGCGGGAGAGGCGTCCGGTCCGGCGTCCGACGCCGAGGCCCTGGGCGCGGAGGCCGGCCGCGACGTCAAGGCGCGCACGCCGGCCGACCTTCTGGCGGCTTTCGGGTGAGCCGATGAGGGTGCTCGTGCTGCGCCCGGAGCGCGCCGCCCGCAGGACTGCGGATGCGCTGCGCGGACTCGGGCACACGCCGGTCCTCGCGCCGGTCCTGGCCATCACGGATCTCTCCAACCCGATCCCAGACGGCCCATTCGACGCGGTGCTCGCCACGAGCGCCAACGGTCTGAGGAAGCTCGCCGTCCGCCGCGAGATCGAACGGCTGAGGTCCGCGCCTTTGATCGCGGTCGGCGACCGGACCGCCGAGGCCGGCTGCGAGGCGGGATTCGTGGCTGTGCACGTCGCCGAGGGCGACGGGCGCGCGCTCGTCGCGGAGGCTCTTCGGCTCTTCCCCTCGCCCGCCCGGTTTCTGCACGCGGCGGGCGCCGACCGGGCCTTCGACCTCGCCGGCGCGCTGTCCTTTCATGGTCACCGGGTCGATCTGGTCGAGCTGTATAAGGCGGAGGCCGCGGCGACGCTGCCGCCCGCGATCGCGGAAGCGCTCGCCGCCCCCGAGGACCTCGCCGTGCTGCATCATTCCGGCCGGATCGCGGAAACCTTTCTCGCGCTCGTCGACGGCGCGGGTCTCGGCGAGGTCGCGCGCGCCGTACCGCACGCGGCTCTCGCCGAGCGCATCGCGCGCGCCCTTCGCGACGCCGGCTGCCGGCGCGTCGAGACTGCGGAAAGGCCGGACGAGCAAGCCCTTCTAAAGACGCTCGATCGGCTCGACGCGAACGGCTCGCCATCGGCCTTCCGGCGGACTAAGTAGGACGCCACGGGCCGCTTCGCGGCGGCCCGCCCGCGACGCTGGATGAGGTCAGGAATGGCGGATCCGAAGGGACCGGAGACCGGACAGGACGCGAAGGGCGCCCCGAGCGCCCGCCCCCGCTCCCCGACGCTCGACCTCTCGGCGACCGACGTGACCCCGAAGGCGTCCAAGGCCACGGAAGGCAAGCCCGCGGACGGCAAACCCGACGCGGAGAAAGCGCCCGAGCAGGCGAAGCCCGCCTCCCCGGCGTCCTCGGCCGCTCCGTCATCCGCAGGCGAGGCGGCGGCCGGGCCCGGCGCCGCCAAGTCCGAGCCCGCCAAGTCTGAGCCCGCTAAGCCCGAGTCTCCAAAGGCCGGATCCGCAAAGCCGGAGCCGCCCAGATCCGAGCCGGCGAAGCCGCAGCCGGACAAACCCGAAGCTCCGAAGCCGGGCTCCTCTTACTCGCCGTCGTCTGGACCCGGTTCGTCGGCTGACGCCAGGGCGCGGGCGACTGCCCGCCCGCCCGTCCAGCCGGATCGGCCGGCCCGCGAGGGCGTCGGCGTTCTCGGACTGATCTTCGCGGCGCTCGGCGGCGCGGCGTTCGCCTTGATCGGCGTCGCTCTGTTCGGCAAGGAGCTGATCGGCGTCGCGCAGCCCGACGCTTCGCGCGTGCAGGCGGTCGAGGCCAAGCTCAACGCCGTCGGCGGCGACGTCGCCGCGCTGCGGTCCGACGTCTCCAAGCTCAAGCCCGCCGACACCTCGCCGATCGAAACGAAACTGTCCGACCTGTCGAAGTCGTCCGAGGCGACCGGAGGCCGGGTCGCGGGGCTCGAGGACAGCCTCAAGGCCCTGACCGAGCAGGTGGCGAAGGAGCCGCCGCAGGACCCGGCGATCCCGGTCCTGTCCGGCCGCATCGACGGGCTGGAGCTGCGCTTCCAGAACACGCCCTCGCCGCAAGAGCTCGCCGTTCTCGGCGGCCGGATGGCCGGTTTCGAGGCGCGGCTGAAGGAGCTTCCGGGCAAGGACCAGCTGGCCGACCTCACGGTCCGCATCGAGGATCTCGGCCAGACGGTCGACGGAATCGGCCAGAAGATCTCCGCAGCCGTCGCGCCGGTCTCCGCCCGCGTCGACCAGCTCGCGACCGCGCTTAAGGAACGGCCGAAGGGCGATCCCGTCGCCCGCCTCGTCGTCGCGCTCGGCGCGCTCGATCAGGCGCTCGCCGAGGGCCGCCCCTTTGCGCCGGAGCTCGACGCCGTGAAGTCCGCCAACGGCGAGACGAGCGACCTCGCGGCGCTCGATCCGCACGCCGCCAAAGGCCTCCCGACGCGCGAGGCGCTCGGAGCCGAGCTCGCCGCCGATATCGCGAAGCTCGCGCCGGTGAAGCAGGAGCCGTCCGGATCGGTCTTCGATCGCTTCGTGGCGAGCGCCGGCAGCGTCGTGAAGGTCACCCCGAAAGACGCGGCCGGGGGTACGGATCCGGCGGCCCTGCGCGCCCGGGTCGCGGCGCTCGGATCGGCCGGCGACCTCGAGGGCGCGCTCGCGGCCCGTGGCTCGCTCGACGAGCAGGCGCGCGCCGCCACCGAGGACTGGGCCCAGCGCGCGAGCGCCAGGGTCTCGGCCGAAAAAGCCATCGGGTCAGCGCGGACCGCCGCGCTCGCCCGCCTCACCTCGAACGACTGAGGACGCCCGGCATGGTGCGCGTGCTGCTCTATCTTGCGCTCGTCGGCGTCTTCGCCTTCGCGGCGGTCTGGCTCGCCGACAGGCCGGGCCAGCTCGTCGTCGACTGGCAAGGCTACAGGATCGAGACCTCGGTGCTGACGGCCGCCGCCTTCGTCGCGGCGGTCGCCTGCCTCACGGTCGTGATCTGGAACGTGATGCGCTGGATCCTCGCAGGGCCGGAAGCCTTTGCGCTGTTCCGCCGCAACCGCCGCCGCGCCAAGGGCTACGACGCCATCGCCCGCGGCGTGGTCGCCGTCGGCACCGGCGACTCGCGGCTCGCGAGCCGGGAGGCGAACGAGGCCCGCAAGCTGCTGGGCAAGGAGCCGCTGACGCTGGTGCTCGCGGCGCAGGCCGCGCAGCTCTCCGGCGACGGCCCCGGCGCCGAAGCCGCCTTCCGCGCCATGACGGAACGCCCCGAGACCCGCGCGCTCGGCCTTCGCGGCCTGTTCGTCGAGGCCGAGAGGCGGGGCGACCGCCCCGCCGCCCGTGCGCTCGCCGAGGAGGCGATGCGCCAGACGCCGGAGACGCCGTGGGCCGGACAGGCGCTGTTCGACTATCAGTGCGCCGACCATGACTGGACCGGCGCGCTCTCGACGCTCGAGCGGCTCGGCGCTAACCGCCTGATCGACAAGGCCGACGCCCGCCGCCGGCGCGCGGTCCTGCTCACAGCGCAGGCCATGGAGGGCGAGGCCGACGCTGCGCTCGCCGTGAAGCGCGCCCGCGAGGCGCATTCGCTGGCCGCCGACTTCGTCCCCGCCGCCGCGCTCGCCGCCCGGCTGCTGGCGGAGCAGGGCGACGTCAAGAAGGCCATGAAAATCGTCGAGGCGACCTGGGCGCGTTCCACCCATCCCGATCTCGCCGAGGTCTACGTCCATGTCCGGCCCGGCGACTCCGCGCGCGACAAGCTGAAGCGCGCCCGCGCGCTCTCCGACCGCTCCGGCGACGATCCGGAAGGGCTCATCGCGGTCGCCCGCGCGGCGATGGCGGCGCGCGAACTCGGCGACGCGCGGGTCGCGCTCGCCAAGCTGATGAGCGTGCGCCCGACCGCCCGCGGCTGTCTGCTGATGGCCGAGCTTGCCGAGATCGAACATGACGACGCCGGCCGCTCTCGCGAATGGCTCGGGCGCGCCGCCCGCGCGCCGCGCGATCCGGCGTGGGTCGCCGACGGCGTGTCGAGCGACAAATGGGCGCCGACATCGCCGGTCACCGGCCGGCTCGACGCCTTCGTGTGGAAGATCCCGGTGGAGGAGAGCCGGCCGAAGCTCGCCGCCGAGGCCTGGCTCGACCAGGCGCCGGTCGAATCCCGCGCCATCGCGGTGGCCGCGCCGCCCGCGCCGCCGCCTTCCGCAGCGAAACCTGCGGAGCCCGTCCCTCCGACATCGAACGCAGCTCCCGCCCCCGTGGTGGATGAGAATCTTCCACGCGCAATGCCGGCGCTGGTGGACGAGCCGCCTGCGCTTCAGCCGGCGGCGGAGCCGCGGGCCGACAAGCCCAAGCTGGTCGAAGGAGGCAAGGTCGAGCCGAAGAAGACCGAGCCCAAGGCGCCCAAGCCGACTGCGGCCGTGTTCCCGCTCTCGCGGCCGCCTGACGATCCCGGCCCGAACGGCGGCGGCCCCGACACCATCACCGGCGCGCAGACCTATCCCTCGTCGCGGCCGACCTACTGAGGGTTTCGAGAAGCTAAACGTCTCCGATCCTCTCTCCCTTTGCGGGAGAGGCTAGGATGACCAGAGCCGATCGCGCCGTTCACCTTCTCCTGCAAGGGATAAGGAAGAGCGCGCCGTCCCTTGCATCCGCCCCGCCCTTTGGCTAGAGGGAGCGCGCGGCGCCGCAATAGCTCAGCTGGTAGAGCACGTCATTCGTAATGACGGGGTCGGGGGTTCGAGTCCCTCTTGCGGCACCAGCAACCTTCCCGACATTCGCGCGCCCGCGCTCGAACAGCGCTCCAGTCGCGGTCCCGCGCGCCGTTCCGATCGCGACGCACCGGCGGTCACGCCGCGCTCGGAGTATACCGACGCCGCGGGCTCGCGATGCGACGCCTCTACGACATTAGACTATTGGACAATGGGGCGACCGGATCATCGCGGCGCCTGACACGTTCCCACTCCGGGCGGCAGGAGGAGTGTCATGAACTCAATCATTTATTTAGTGGGCTTGGTGGTCGTCGTCCTGTTCATCCTCTCCTTGCTGGGTCTGCGCTGATGATCGACCCAAGAGCAACGGCTTCAAGCGAGGCTGGATACGTCGATTGGGGAGCGATCTTCGCGGGCGCGGTCGTGGCGGCGGGCACATCGCTCGTCCTGACGACTTTCGCCGGCGCGCTGGGATTGGGCTCGATTTCGGTCGGTAAGGACGGCGGCATCAGCACTTTCGGGCTGATCCTGACGGGGCTGTTCACTGCCATCTCGGTGGTGGCCGTCTACATGCTCGGCGGGTATGTGGCCGGGCGGATGCGCCGGGGCGTCGGCGACGCCACCCATGACGAGACGACCGCCCGGGACGGTCTCCACGGCCTGGTCGTCTGGGGTCTGGGAATGCTCGTTGCGGGCAGTTTCGCCGCATCGGTCATCGGCGGAACCGCGCGGACCGTGGGAGGCGCCGCGCAAACCGCGGTCCAGGCTGCCGGCACGGCGGCTGGAGGCCTCGCTCAGGGAGCCGGCCAACTGCTCGGCGGCGCCGCCAGCGGCATCGGTCAGGCGGCGGGCGGAGCGGCGCAGGGCGCCGGCAACGCCGCGCCGACTCTTCAGGACGCGCTCCCCGAGGGATTGCGCTCGAACCCCGTGGACTACCTCGTCGATCAGATGGTCCGGCCTGGAGGCGCGGGAGGCAATCAGGCTCAGGACCCGGCCGCCGCGCAGAAGCAGCTCGCCACGATCCTCATGAATCTCGTTCGCACCGGAAATATCTCGGACGCCGACCGGGCTTTCCTGCGCGATCAGGTGGCGTCGCGCGCCGGCATCAGTCCGGAGGAGGCCGACGCGCGGGTCAAGGAAGCGGTCAACAAGTCGCAGGCGCTGCGTGCGGAAGCGCAGAAGAAGGTCGACGACGCCAAGGCGGAGGCCGAGCGTCTGAAGACTGAAGCCCAGAAGCGGATCGACGAGGCCAAGGCTCAAGCCGAAGCCGCTGCGGAGAAAGCCAGGGCCGCCAGCATCCTGACGGCGTTCCTGCTCGCCGCATCGGCCCTCGTCGCGGCCGCCGCCGCCGCGATCGGCGCCGTCTGGGGCGGCCGACATCGCGACGAAGGCAGGATCTGGAAGGGTCTTTCCTACAGCAAGTGAATGGCGGACACCCGATTTCCGCGATGCAAGAAGCCCCGGTCCTTCGACCGGGGCTTTCGCATGCGGAGCCGCGCCTGGTCGAGGCGATCCGGCCGAACCCGTGCCTGTCTGAACTAAGATCGCCAGCGAGCGTTCTGCCATGCGGCGCGCGATGGCCGAGCTCCGCGTGAAAGCTGGAAGGGCGGATTCTGATGCTCGATGCGCTTCGCAGGTTCCTGACCGAATTCGCCGGCGCTTCGGGCCAGGACGGCTTTGCCGTAGACGACCACCGCGTCGCAGCCGCGGCCCTGCTGGTCAATCTGATCGGCGCCGACGGGATCGCGGACGCCGCGGAGAAGGCCGCGCTGCACGATGTCCTTAAGGCGCATTTCGGTCTCGACGATACGGAGACTGCGGGCTTGGTCGCCGCGGCCCGCCGACGCGAGGCCGACGCCGTCGATCTCTACGCCTTCACCAGCGTGCTGAAGCGCTCGCTCGACGCCTGCGGACGCGCCGAGGTGGTCGAGATGATGTGGGAGATCGTCTTCGCCGACGGCGAGGCGCACGAGATCGAAGACAACATCGTCTGGCGCGCGGCGGACTTGCTCGGAGTGCCGGACCGGGAGCGCGTCGAGCTCAAGCGCCGCATCGCCGCCAGCGCGCCGCGCGTGCACGCCGGCCCGGAAGCGTCCGCCTGATCGGCGCCAGTTCGGGACGACGCCCCTGTCGCAAGCTGCGAGCGCTTTCGCAAAATGCGACGCCCTTTGCGAGCGCTCAGCCGACCACCATCTACATCGTGGCGCCACGCCGACGATCGCCCCCATATTTTGTGGCGCTAGCGCTTCATTAGGGTTGGCAAGCCGTTTGCGATCTTCCTGTCAGCCGGATCTGGTTCATGCGTACCGGCATCCGTTCGTACGGGAGGGGGGCGTTTCCGACCCCAGCGACCCCCCTCCCGGTTCGAACCCTCTCGACACGCAAGTCGTCATGCGCGGACCGGATCCGCGCATTTTTTTGCGCCAAGTCAGACCTGAAGTCAGGCCCTGGACCGCGAACCGAAGATCGCGCTGCCGACCCGCACATGGGTCGCGCCGAACGGGATCGCCTCCGCGAAGTCCGCGCTCATGCCCATCGACAGGCCGGCGAGACCGTTGCGCCTCGCGAACTTCTGCAGCAGCGCAAAATGCGGCGCGGTCGGCTCGTCGAAGGGCGGGATGCACATCAGCCCCTCGATCTCGAGGCCATAGTCGTCCCGGCAAGCCTTGACGAAGGCGTCGACCTCGCCCGGGGCCACGCCGGCCTTCTGCTCCTCCTCTCCGGTGTTGACCTGGACGAACAGCCTCGGCGCGCGCCCCTGCGCCTCGATCTCCTTCGCGATCGCCTTCGCGATCTTGGGCCGGTCGATGGTGTGGATCACATCGAACAGCGCGACCGCGTCGGCGGCCTTGTTGGACTGCAGCGGACCGATGAGGTGGAGCTCGACGCCTGGATAGACCTCACGGAGTCCGGGCCATTTGGCTTGCGCCTCCTGCACCCGGTTCTCGCCGAACACCCGATGACCGGCGTCGAGCACCGGCTGGATGTCGGGCGCGTCGAAGGTCTTCGAGACCGCGATCAGCGTGACCGATCCCGCCTCGCGCTGCGCAGCCTTCTCGGCGCGGCGGATAGCGTGGAGGACGACGTCGAGATTGGCGCGGGCGTCGGCAGACAAGGGCAAGATCCGTTCAGGCGATCGCGATGTCGGTCTTCGAGAAGTCGTCGCCCTTGTAGAGCAGCGGAACGCCCTTGGACTTCGCGCAGGCGTAAGCGAAGCAGTCGCCCATGTTGAGGTTCGCGGGGTGTCCTACCGTCTTGCCGAAGCGGCCCGCAGTTTTGATCGCAAACTCGGCGACCTCAGTCACTATCGGCACCTCGTCGGCGCGCAATGTCTCGACGAATGCGCGGACCGTCGCGAGCGTCGCCGCGATCGCCTCTGCGGTCGGCTTCTTCCCCGGGGTTGCGTTGCGGCGGACAAGCCCCATCGTCGCCTCGTAAAGCACAAGCGGCGAGACGAGTATGTCGGACTGAGAGCGCAGGCGCGCCGCGAAATCCGGCCCGTCCGGTTCGCGGCCGAGCACCGCCACGATTACGGAAGCGTCGAGAAAAACGCTCATTCCTCCCAGAGTTCCTCACGGAACTTCTTGAAGTCGAAGTTCGGATCGCCGGGGCCGAGCGCGTCCGCCATCGCCATGACCTTGGCCATGCGCTGCTGGAAAGACGGCTCGCGCTTCGCCTCCGCCAGCGCCTTCTCCAGCGCGACCTTCACCGCCTCGGTGACGGTCTTCGCGCCGGTCGCCTCCTTGGTGCGGCGGGCGAGCTCCGCCACTTCGTCGTCGCGGATGTAGAGCGGCATCTGCATATTCCTCTCACACCGATTGTATATCCCGAAGCGGTTCTGCGGTCCATCGCGGCTTCCGCGTCATTGACCCCCTGATGCGTTCGCGCCAAGGTCCGCGCGCCTTGCGCCTCTTCGCTTCACGCAAGGATCAAGCATCACCTCAGACGACTGGCGTATCGATGACGACGGAGCGCTACAACGCGCGCGAGGCCGAGCCGAAGTGGCAGGCCGCATGGGACGAGAGACACCTGTTCGAGACCGGGCCCGAGGACGGTCGGCCGACCTATTACGTCCTCGAGATGTTCCCCTATCCGTCGGGGCGCATCCATATGGGCCACGTCCGCAACTACGCGATGGGCGACGTGGTCGCGCGCTACAAGCGCGCCAAAGGTTTCTCGGTGCTGCACCCCATGGGCTGGGACGCGTTCGGCCTGCCCGCCGAGAACGCGGCGATGGAGAAGAAGGTCCACCCGAAGCAGTGGACCTACGCCAACATCGCGGCGATGCGCGAGCAGTTGAAGTCGATCGGCCTGTCGCTCGACTGGTCCCGCGAGATCGCGACCTGCGATCCGGAATACTACGCCCAGCAGCAGCGCCTGTTCCTGGACTTCCTGAAGGCTGGCCTCGTCGACCGCCGCAAGTCCAAGGTGAACTGGGATCCGGTCGACAACACGGTGCTCGCCAACGAGCAGGTGATCGACGGCCGCGGCTGGCGCTCGGGCGCGCTGGTCGAACAGCGCGAGCTGACCCAGTGGTTCCTGAAGATCACCGACTTCTCCGACAGCCTGCTGGCGTCGCTCGACGAGCTGCCGCGCTGGCCGGAGAAAGTCCGGCTGATGCAGAAGAACTGGATCGGCCGCTCGGAAGGCCTGCTGGTCCGCTGGGCGATCGCGAACCCGCATGGCGAAGGCGCCGCGAGCGAGATCGAGGTCTACACCACGCGGCCCGACACGCTGTTCGGGGCGAGCTTCGTCGCGCTGTCGGCGGACCATCCGCTCGCCGCCGCATGCGCCAAGTGCGACCCGAAGCTCCAGGAGTTTATCGAGGACTGCCGCCGCCAGGGCACCAGCGTCGCCGCGCTCGAGACCGCCGAGAAGAAGGGCTTTGATACGGGCCTGAAGGTCCGCCACCCCTTCGACCCGGACTGGGAGCTGCCGGTCTATGTCGCGAACTTCGTGCTGATGGATTACGGCACGGGCGCGATCTTCGCCTGCCCGGCGCACGACCAGCGCGACTGGGATTTTGCGTCTAGATACGGCCTGCCGATCCTGCCCGTGGTCGCGCCCGAGGGCGCGGACGCGGCGGCGCTTGTCGCCAAGGGCTCCTATGACGGCGACGGCCGGCTGGTGAACTCCCGCTTCCTCGACGGCAAGTCGGTCGACGAGGCCAAGGAGGAGGTGGCGAGACGCCTCGAGGCCGAGACGCTGGACGGCAAGCCGGTCGGCCAGCGCAAGATCAACTGGCGCCTGCGCGACTGGGGGATCTCGCGGCAGCGCTACTGGGGCTGCCCGATCCCGATCATCCATTGCGAGGCCTGCGGCCCGGTTCCTGTGCCGGACGACCAGCTGCCGGTGCGCCTGCCCGAGGACGTGAGCTTCGACCAGCCGGGCAACCCGCTCGACCGCAACGCGGCCTGGCGCGACGTCCCCTGCCCGGCCTGCGGAGCGCCGGCGCGGCGCGAGACGGACACCATGGACACCTTCGTGGATTCGTCCTGGTACTTCGCGCGCTTCACCGCGCCGCATTCGGACCGGCCCACCGAGCCCGGAACCGCGAACCGCTGGCTGCCCGTCGACCAGTATATCGGCGGCGTCGAGCACGCGATCCTGCACCTGCTCTATTCGCGCTTCTTCACCCGCGCGATGAAGGCGACCGGCCATGTCGGCATGGAGGAGCCCTTCGCCGGCCTCTTCACGCAAGGCATGGTCGTCCACGAGACCTACAAGGACGCCTCCGGCGCATGGGTGGCGCCGGCCGACGTCACGATCATCGGCGGCGACGAGGGCCGCGCTGCGGTGAGCGCCTCGACCGGCGAGCCGATCGAGATCGGCCCGATCGAGAAGATGTCGAAGTCGAAGAAGAACGTCGTCGACCCGAACGACATCCTCGACACCTACGGCGCCGACACCGCCCGCTGGTTCATGCTGTCGGACTCGCCGCCCGAGCGCGACGTCGTCTGGTCCGAAGCCGGCGTCGAGGGCGCGAGCCGGCGCGTGCAGCGCGTCTGGCGCCTCGCCAACGAGGCCGCCGCCAAGGGCGCGCTGCCGGGCGCCGCGGCGCCGGCCGATATGGGCGAGGCCGCGATTGCCCTGCGCCGGGCCGCGCACGCAGCGCTGTCGCGGGTCTCGGACGGGATCGAAAAATTCCACTTCAACATCTGCGTCGCCGCGACCAACGAGCTCACCAACGCGCTGAGCCAAGCGCTGCAAGTTGAAGGGCCGGTCGGCGAAGACATGGCCTTCGCGCTGCGAGAGGCGGCGGAGTTCCTGGTGCAGATCGTCGCCCCCTTCGCGCCGCATCTGGCGGAGGAGTGCTGGGCCGCGCTTGGCCATGACCGCATGGTCGCCGAGACGCCGTGGCCGGAGGCCGATCCGGCCTTGCTCGCGTCCGACACGATCACGCTGCCGATCCAGATCAACGGCAAGAAGCGCGACGAAATCATCGTGCCCGCCGACGCGGACAACGCTTCCGTCGAGGCTATAGTGCGGGGGCTGGAGTCGGTTGTCCGGGCGATCGGCGACAAGCCGATCCGCAAGATTATCGTGGTGCCGGGGAGAATCGTGAATGTCGTCGCCTGACGGACGGACCCTTCTGCGGCTCGCCCTGGTCGGCGCGCTCGCGCTGCCCCTCGCCGCCTGCTTCCGCCCGGTCTATGGCGGCGGCCCCGCCTCCGACGTCGTGACGAAGGGCGGGACCACCAACGTCGCCGAGCTGATGCGCTCGGTCGACGTCAAGCAGATCGAGGGCCGCGTCGGCGGCAAGATCCGCAACGAGCTGATCTTCCTTCTGACCGGCGGCGGCGCGGCCGGGCCGACGGCGTACCGGCTCACGATCACCTTCAACGAATACGGCCAGTCGGCGGTGGTCGATCCCTACACCAGCGTGCCGCAGTCCCGCACGATCTCGCTGCAGGCGAGCTATTCCATGACGCGCGCCGGCGGCGGGCTCGACCCGATCATGAAGGGCGAGGCCTTCGCCTCCGCGACCTATTTCTCGGGCCTGCAGCGCTTCGCCAACGTCCGCGCCGAACGCGACGCCGAAGACCGCGCCGCGACTCAGATCGCCGAACGGATCAGGTCGCGCCTGCAGGCGTATTTTTCCGGCGGCAGGTAAGGTCGGGCGCGGGCGCGCCTCGCCCGGCTGTGGCTTGATTTGGGCGTCGCGGCGGTAAAATCTCCGCTTCGGCGGCGACGAGGGTTTGTCCATTATGAAGACGGCTTTTGCTCTGGCGGCTCTGGCGGCCGCAATCGTCCTTCCCTCCCTGGCGGACGCTGCCGACTATTCAGAGCGCCGCGTCATCTACAAGGGCGAGCGCGACATTGCGCTGAAGCGCGGCTTCACCGCGCGACTGCCCGCCTGTGACGATCCCGGCGTCGAGCGGAAGGTCGTCCACGGCTTCGCCTCGACCGAGCGCGAATACTGGGGCTCGGGCCTAGAGCTCTCGCCGTTCGTGCGCCCCCGCGAGATCGCGTTCCGGCCCTGGGGCGACAGCTTCATCCCCCGCCGCTTCTGCGAGGCGCATGTCGTCACCAATGACGGCCGCGAGCGAACGGTCGTCTACAACATCCGCGACGAGCAGGGGTTCGCCAGCATCGGCTACGGCGTCGAGTGGTGCGTCACCGGCATCGACCGGCACTATTCCTACGCGCCGCGCTGCAAGATGGCGCGCCCGTGAGGGCAGTCGTCGGCGCGCTCGTCCTGCTCGCCCTCGCCCTCGCCGCTCCATCGGCGGAGGCGCAGGGGCGCGGCGGCCGGGCCGGCGACTTCGACTTCTATGTTCTCGCGCTGTCCTGGTCGCCGAGCTATTGCGCGAACGCCGGAGAGCGCGCGGACCGCACGCAGTGCGGCGCGGGCAAGGGCTACGCCTTCGTGACCCACGGGCTCTGGCCGCAATATGAGCGCGGCTTCCCGAGGGACTGCCGCGTCACCGGGCGCAATCCGACGCGCGCCCAGGTGGACGGGATGCTCGACATCATGCCGAGCCCCGGCCTGGTGCGGCACGAATGGCGCACGCACGGGACCTGCTCGGGCCTCGACCCCGCGAGCTATTTCGGACAGGTGCGGGCGGCCTACGGCAGGGTCGTCATCCCCGAGGAGTTGAGGTCCGCGGACGAAGACCGGGACATGTCGCCGGCCGACATCGAGCGCGCCTTCATCGGCGCCAATCGCGGCATGAAGCCGTCCGGAATCGCCGTCGTCTGCAAGGGCGGCGCGCTGCAGGAGGTGCGGATCTGCATGACGGACGGCCTCGACTTCCGCCCCTGCGCCGAGGTCGACAGGAAAGCCTGCCGCGCGGAAAGGATCTCCGTACCTGCGGCCGGATCGAGGTGAGCTGATGGACGAAATCGACGCCGCCATGCGGCTGCACCGGCCGGGGGTCATCGAGACCTGGGAGCAGAGCGTCCCGCCCGAGGACCGGGTGGTGGAAGGGTCGCCGATGTTCCGCACGGCGGTGCAATACGAGGCGCCGGACGGACGGCTCGTCACCGGGGTCTGGGAGGCGACAGAGGGCGCCTGGAGGGTCGCCTATGACGAGTGGGAGTGGTGCCGGCTGCGCTCCGGCCGCTGTGTGGTCACGCCCGACGGAGGCGAGCCTGTCACGCTCGGCCCCGGCGACGCGCTGGTGCTGGAGCCCGGCTTCGCGGGCGTCTGGGCGGTCCTCGAGGCCTGCTCGAAGGACTTCGTCGTGATGCTGCCGCCGCCTGAGGAAGAAGGGGCGGACGCCTGAATTATCGCCACGCCTATCACGCCGGGAACTTCGCCGACGTGCTGAAGCATGTCGTGCTGGCGAAGATCGTCGAGCACCTCAACCTCAAGCCCGCGCCCTGGTCCTATCTCGACACGCATGCCGGCGTCGGCATGTACGACCTTACAGGCGAAGAGGCGGACAAGACCGGCGAATGGCGCAACGGCGTCGGGCGGATCCGTGACCGCGCGCTCGGGGCGGAAGCCGAAGCGCTGCTTGCGCCGTGGCGGGACGCTATGGCCGGCGTCAAGCCCGACGCCTATCCCGGCTCGCCCGAGATCGTCCGGCGCCTCGCCCGCGCAGGCGACCGGCTTCGGCTCTGCGAGAAGCATCCCAAGGACGCCGAAGCGCTGGCGCGCAATTTCGGTCGGGACCGCCGCGTCAAGGCCGTCGAGATCGACGGCTGGACGGCGCTGAACGCCTGGCTGCCGCCGCCGGAGCGCCGCGGGCTCGTGCTGATCGACCCGCCCTTCGAGGAGCCCGGCGAGTTCGGCCGCATGGCGGAGAGGTTCCGCAAGGCGCTGGCGGTATGGCCGACGGGCACATATGCGCTGTGGTATCCGGTCAAGGATCCGGCCGACGCGGACGCGCTGGCGGAACGTGTTACCGCCGCCGGCGTTCCGAAGCTCGTCCGCCTTGAGCTGCTCGTGCGCGCGTCCGGCGACCCGAAGCTGCTCGTCGGATCCGGCATGCTGGTCGCGAACCCGCCCTGGCGGCTCGCGGATGAGTTTCAGGCTGCGGCGGCCGATCTGGCGGCGGCGCTGGCGCAGGGCGAAGGCGCGCGAGCGACGGCCAAGATACTGGCGAACGCCTAGCGATGAGGCGTTCCGGCGCCAGGAAGACGCCATTTTTTCGCCTTGCCATCCCTCGCCGAGTGGCGCTACCAAAATCGTCTCGGAAGGCTTGCCGGTCCGCCGAGGGCATTTGCGCGCGCGCAATGAAATGCGGATCGGCAGGGCGACGGGGCGAAATGCCAGGGGGACGTCGATGGCGCAGAGCGGTACAGTAAAGTTCTTCAATACCGAAAAGGGATACGGCTTCATCAAGCCGGATGACGGCGGATCGGACATCTTCGTCCATGTATCCGCGGTCACGCGTTCGGGTCTCGCGACCCTTTCGGAAGGTCAGCACGTCTCTTTCGACGTCGAGCCCGATCGCAAAGGCAAGGGCCCGAAGGCCGTCAACATCACCGTCAGCTGATCGCAGCCGGCGTTCGCGCCGGCCGCGCCGCTCGCGAAACGCGGTCGCGCCGATCGGAGCGGCCGCGTCGTTGCGCGCCCATGGCATGGAGCGGCTTGTCGCCAGGACGCAGGCCGGATAGGTCGGGCGCGCCCTCCTTGCGAACGACGGACCGCTTCCATGCTCACATTGCGCTCTTCGCCCGCCTCGCCGTTCGGCCGCAAGGTCAAGATCGTCGCGAAGCTGCTTGGGCTGATGGACGGGATCGAGGTCGTCGCGACCAGCACGACGGAGCCGGACGACCCGATCCGCGCGCTCAACCCGCTCGGCAAGATCCCGGCGCTTGAGCTCGGCGACGGCGTCACGCTGTTCGACAGCCGGGTCATCGTCGAATATCTCGACCATCTCGCCGGCGGCGGCCGGATCATCCCTTCCGATCCGGATGCGCGGTTCGAGGCGCTTCGCCTGCAGGCGCTCTGCGACGGGCTGTGCGACGCCGCTCTGCTGCAGGTCTACGAGTTCCGCCTGCGCGCGGAAGACGAGCGCTCGCAGACCTGGCTCGACCTGCAGGCGGGCAAGGTGACGCGCGCGCTCGCGGCGCTGGAGGCATCCCCTCCCCCCGTCGAGCAGGAGATCGGGCAGATCGCGCTCGCCTGCGCGCTCGGCTATCTCGACCTGAGGTTCGAGGGACGTTGGCGCGAGGATCATCCGACGCTCGTCGCCTGGCTGGACGACTTCGCGGCGGCGACGCCGGCCTACGCCGAGACGGCGCCGCATTGAGTTTACGCGGTCCCGACGCTGGAAGGGCGTTCCGGACCGCTCGGACCGATCGTCAGGCCGGGATGCGGAGCACCTGGCCCGGATAGATCTTGTCCGGGTGCTTCAGCATCGGCTTGTTGGCTTCGAAGATCTCGTTGTAACGGCTCGCTTTTCCAAGCTGCGACTGGGCGATCTCGGAGAGCGTGTCGCCCTTCTTCACCGTGTAGAACTTCTCCACCGAAGGCTTCGCGCCCGACACGGTGATGTTCTCGTCGACCTTGGCGGTCCCGAGCGTGTTGCCGGCGGCGACGATGATCTTCTGCCGAACCTCGTCGGAGGCAACGTCGCCGTTGATCTTGACGGTGTCGCCCTCGACCTTGACGTCGATCTTGTCGCTGTCGAGCCCGTTCTTTTTCAGCTCTTCCTTGATCTTGTCGGCCGGCGCGGCGCTCGCCTCGCTCGCCCCGAACAGTTTCTCGCCGACGTCCTTGATGAAATCGAACACGCCCATTTCGCGCTCCCGGGTTTTGCCCCCTGCTGAGGCGAGGGCTATCTAGGAGACGTGATGTGCGTGTGAATAGGCCGAAGGGCGATCAGAAGCGGTAGTTGACGCCGAGCCTGGCGAGGCCGCCCGTCGCCCCGATGAGGGCGAGCCCGCCCGCGTCGAAGCCGCGACGATCGAGGTCGACATAGAGGTACTCCGCGCGGGCGCTGAGGCGTTCCGTCAGCGCGATGTCGAGACCGCCGCCGAGAGACCAGCCGAACATCACTTTTCGATCGCGCTCGCCGCCCCGGACGTAGTCCGCAGACGCGAAGGCGAGGCCGCCCGTCCCGAACAGGACGAAGCGGTCGAACGCGTAGCCGACGCGGGCCCGGATGCCGCCGGCGGCGTCCACCTCGAACCGGCCCCCAAGACGCCGCGCATCGAGGCTTCCGCCGGAAATGTCGCCGTCGAGGCCGATCACGATCCGGTCGAACTGGGCCGAGTATCCGGCTGCGACGCCGAGCGACGCGCCGTCGCCGCCGATCCGGCCGGCCGATCCGAGGACGCCGACCCATGGACCGCTCCAGTCCACGCCGACGTCGGTCTCGCCCATGTCGGCCGCCCGCGCCGGAGCCAGGCACGCCGTGACGATCAGGAGGCAGGCGACGATCAGGCTTTTCAACGCTCAGCGGTCTCCGGGCCTCGCGGACGGGGGCAGCATCATGCGTCTCGAAGCGCCGCCGCCCGGTTAACGGATCCTTGCCGAGCGAACTAAGACTTGTCGGAGTCAACGAACCGTTAACGGCGCAAGGAAACGAAAAAGGCTCCGCGACGGCGCGCGGAGCCTTCAATCGTCGTTCCCGGCTTTCAGCGCCGGGAGGCGCAGATCACCAGCCGCTGAACTTGTAGGCCACGCCGCCGGTGATGCGGTTCTCGGTCAGGTCGGACTTCATGCCGCCGCCGCCGACCTTGAACTTGTCCGAGCCGTAGTCGTTGTAGCGGTAGTCGACGCGGGCAGTCAGGTTTTCAGCGACCATCGCCTCGACGCCGCCGCCGACGGTGTAGCCGACCGCGGTCTTCTCGTCGGAGCCGCCGGCGGCGCCGACTCGGCGGGCGGCCTCATGGCCGCCATAGGCGAGACCGGCCGCCCCGTAGAGCAGGACGCGATCGGTGCCGTAGCCGACGCGGCCGCGCGCGGCGCCCGACCAGTTCAGCTCGTTGCGAACCTGTCCGCGCGGCAGATTGCCCTTGTCCTTCATGGTGTCGTAGTTCAGGTCGGTCTCGACGCCGACCACGACCGGAGACCCGTCGAACTGATGGTTCGCGCCGACATAGCCGCCGACGGTGGCGCCCTTCGGATCGGTGTTCGGGTTGCCGCCGCGGTTGACGGCGTGGCCCTTGGCGTAGCCGGCCTGAACGCCGGCATAGACGCCCGACCATGTGCCGGCCGGGGTGACGACGGCCGACGGAGCCGGCTCGTAGGCGGGAAGATCCGCCGCCACGGCGGGGGCCGCGAAGGCGAGAGCGGCGGCCGAGACGGCCGCGAGAGACGCGATACGCAACATGACTAACCTCGATACTCGTGAGCCGGGACGGGGGAAGCCCGGAACGCCACACACACAAAACGAACGCCGGCCGGGGGACTCTGCTACCCCCTCGCCGTCTGCCCGCGACCCTATCGGCCCAAGTCTTAGCGAGGCGTAAAGGTTAGCCCCGCCTAAACAAAAACCCCGCGACTTTCATCGCGGGGTTTTGCATCACGTCGCCGCGGGCGAGCCCGCAAGGCGTCTGATCAGAACGGCGAGTTGAACTTGACCGCCACGCCGCCCATCACGCGATGTTCGGTCGCGCTGCTCTTGGTCGAGAAGCGGCCGAGGTTGAACTTGTCTTTGCCATAGTCGGTGTAACGGTACTCGCCGCGCAGCGCGACGTTCTCCGTGACGGCGTACTCGACGCCGCCGCCGACGGTCCAGCCCACGGCGGTCTTGCTGTCGGTGCCGCCCGGACGACGCTTCAGCTCGCGATCGCCATAGGCGACGCCGGCCGCGCCGTAGACCAGGAAGCGGTCGAACGCGTAGCCGAGACGGGCGCGGGTCGCGCCGTTCCAGTCCTGGCTGACCTTGGTGCGGCCGCCGGCGCCGTTCGGACGCTTGCCGTCGATGTCGGCGTAGTTGATGTCGGTCTCGATGCCGACCACGGCGCCCGAGCCCTCGCCGAGCTGCCAGTTGTAGCCGGCGAAGCCGCCGATCATCCAGCCGTCAGGCTTCATGTTGGAGGCGCGCTGCCAGGCGTAGCCCGACTGGACGCCGATATAGGGGCCGGTCCAGCTGAAGGACGGCACCGGAGCGGCGACGGTCGGAGCCGGCTCCATCGGGAGATCGGCGGCCCGGGCGGACTGGGCAGCGAGAGCGACGGCCGCGATCGACGCGGCGCCAAGCAGGATGTTGCGGATCATGACACTTACCTCGAAGGTTTTCGTACGCGCCATATAACGCGCACGACGATTACTGGTTACCCCATTTCCTCAATGCGCAGCTTCATGGTTGTAATAGAGCAACACATAGAGGCGCACATCAAAAAACATTTCATCGAGTTGCTGTAACTCGATTCATTCCGAGGCAAGAAGCCCCCGACTTTTCGATCCCGCCGATTAGAATAGCCATATTTAACTGTATATGACTTACCAACCGGTCGAGAACTTGTAACCAAGGCCAAGCATGACCCGGTTGTCCGTGACGTCAGACTTCACGCGCGTGTTCGCGACGCTGAAGCTGTCCGTCCCGAAATCTGAGTAGCGGTACTCGACGCGCGCCGTGACGTTGTCGGTGAGCGCCGCCTCGACGCCGCCGCCGATCGTCCAGCCGACCGCGATCGTGTCGTCCGAGCCGCCCGCCGCGCCCTTCGCCTTGACGTCGTGGTCAGCGAAGGCCACGCCGCCGGCGCCGTAGACGAGGAAGCGGTCGAAGGCGTAGCCGACGCGGCCGCGCACCGCGCCCGTCCAGTCGAAGGAGTTCTGGATCTTGACGTTTGGCGCCCCGGTGATGGCGCGCGTACGGCTGGCGCCCTTGGCGTCGGAGTAATTGAGATCGGCCTCGACGCCGAGCACGAGCGGAGAATTGTCGAGCTGATAATTCAGCCCGGCGAAGCCGCCGGCCGTGAAGCCGTCTGGCTTCGAGCCGGGCTTGAAGCCGTTGACCCGATTGTCGGCGTCCATCCAGTCGTAGCCGACCTGCGCGCCGACATAGGCGCCGCTCCAGCTGAAGGACGGAACGGTCACCGGCGCAGCCGGCTCCGCTACGGGCATGTCGGCCGCGAAGGCCGCTCCCGCCGGCAGGAGCGCGATGGCGCTCGAGAGCCAAAATCTGCGAAACATCAACCCGAACTCCTGATGGCCGCCTCGCATGACGACGACCGGACCCCCCGAGGGTCGATCGAACCTGCAACGCCCGAAAGCCGCCGCGGTTCCATCACGTGCACGGAAGAAATCCACGCTAATGAAATGACAGCGCTTTCTGGCGAAGACCGCGCCTTAATGTGGCGCGCTCCGGCCCGAAATGTGATGCGGCTTGTGCGTTGCGAACAGGTCACACCGGCTGGTCGGTCGGAGACCCGCTCGCATATAGGCTCCGCTCCATGTTCAAGGTTTTCGACCCGTTCCGATGAGCGCAGCGATCTCGCCCGAACAGCCCCCGGCTCTCGTCACAGGCGCCGGCCGCCGCATCGGCGCCGCAATCGCGCGCGCTTTGGCGGGGGCCGGCCGGCCTGTCGCCCTTCATGTGAACTCGTCAGCTAAAGAGGCCGAGGCTCTCGCCGACGAGATCGCGAACTTAGGCGGGCGGGCGGCGGTCGTGAGCGGCGATCTGGCGACGCCCGAAACGCCCGCCAGGGTGATCGCCGACGCGCGCGCCGCGCTCGGTCCGCTCGGCGTGCTGGTGAACTGCGCGTCCTCCTTCGACACGGACGCGCCGGGGGATCTCGACGTCGGGCGATGGGACCGGCAGTTCGCCGTCAATCTGCGCGCGCCGGTCTTTCTCATCGAGGCGTTTGCGGAGCAGGTCGCGGAAGGCGCGCATGGCTGCGCGGTCAACATCCTCGACCAGAGGGTGCTGAGGCCGACCCCACGCCACTTCTCCTACGGAATTTCCAAGGCCGCGCTGGCTGCTGCGACAGTCACGCTCGCCCAGGCGCTAGCGCCGCGGATCCGCGTCGTCGGGATCGCGCCCGGGCCGACCCTGCCCAACGTGCGCCAGACGGACGAGGATTTCGCGCGCCAATGCGCGGCCATGCCGCTCGAGCGGGGTCCCTCGCCGCAGGAAATCGCCGAGGCCGTGCTGTTCGTCATCGGCGCGAAGAGCGTCACCGGCGCGATCCTGCCGGTCGACGGCGGCCAGCACATTTCCTGGCGAACGCCCGGAGCCGAAGACTGAGGCGCCTCGCGAAGCGCGGTCCGGACGACTAGATTCCGGTCTCAACGACGCCCCGGACCGATGATTCCCGAAGACCGCCCTCCCCTCGACCCCGAAGAACCCGACGAAGCCGTGGAGGAGCGCGAGATCGCTTCCGCCGAGGCGGAGCTCGAGGCCGCTCCGGATTCGCTGAAGCGCGGCGCGGAAGTCATCAAGGCCCAGCTCAAGCATCTGCCGAACAGTCCGGGCGTCTACCGGATGTTCGACGCCCAGGGCGACGTCCTCTACGTCGGCAAGGCGCGCTCGCTGAAGAAACGCGTCGCGAACTACGCGCGCGGCCTCGGCCACAACATCCGCATCTCGCGCATGATCGCCGAGACCTCGTCGATGGAGTTCGTCTCCACCGAGACCGAGACCGAGGCGCTGCTGCTCGAGGCGAATCTCATCAAGCGGCTGCGCCCCCGCTTCAACGTGCTGATGCGGGACGACAAATCGTTTCCCTACATCCTGCTCGCGACCGACCATGCGGCCCCGCAGATCGCCAAGCACCGCGGCGCGCGGGTGCGAAAGGGCGATTATTTCGGGCCGTTCGCCTCGGCCGGCGCGGTGGGGCGCACGATCGACGCTCTGGAGCGCGCCTTCCTGCTGCGCTCCTGCACCGACAGCTATTACGAGCGGCGCACCCGGCCCTGCCTGCTGCACCAGATCAAGCGCTGCTCGGCGCCCTGCACGGGCGAGATCTCGCTCGAGGACTACGCGGTGCTCGTCGGCGAGGCGCGCGACTTCCTGACCGGCAAGTCCGACCGGGTGAAGCGCGAGCTCAACGAGGCGATGGCGGAGGCGTCCGAGAAGCTCGATTTCGAACGGGCCGCCGTCTATCGCGACCGCATCTCGGCGCTGGCGGCGATCCAGTCCAGCCAAGGCGTCAACCCGCGGGACGTCGAGGAGGCCGACGTCTTCGCGATCCACGCCGAGGGCGGCCAGACCTGCGTCGAGGCGTTCTTCTTCCGCGCCTACCAGAACTGGGGGGCGCGGGCCTACTTTCCGAAGGCCGACAAGAGCCTCGAGCCGCGCGAAGTGCTCGGCTCGTTCCTCGCCCAGTTCTACGACGCCGAGGAGCCGCCGCGGCTGGTCCTGCTCTCGGAAGACGTCGAGGATCGTGCGCTCCTCGCCGAGGCGCTGACGATCCGCTCCGGCCGCAAGGTCGAGGTGTTCGTGCCGGCCCGCGGAGAGAAGAGGGAGCTCGTCCAGCGCGCGCTCGCCAACGCCCGGGAAGCGCTCGGCCGCCGGCTGTCTGAGACCTCGACGCAGACGAAGCTGCTCGCCGGCGTCGCCGAAGCGTTCTCGCTGCCAGCCCCGCCGAAGCGCATCGAGGTCTACGACAACAGCCACATTATGGGGACCAACGCGGTCGGAGGCATGATCGTCGCCGGGCCGGAAGGGTTTTCGAAGACGCACTACCGCAAGTTCAACATCCGCCCCGAGGACGTCACGCCCGGGGACGACACGGCGATGATGCGCCAGGTTCTGCGCCGCCGCTTCTCGCGCCTGCAGAAGGAGGCGCCGCGCGACGAAACAGGCAAGTCGGCCGACGAAACGCCGCCGTGGCCGGACCTCGTGCTGATCGACGGCGGACAGGGCCAGCTGACGGCGGCGCGGGAGACCCTGGCCGAACTTGGACTTGAGGAGCAGGTGCCGATCGTCGGCGTCGCGAAGGGCATGGATCGCGAGGCCGGGCGCGAGACCTTCTTCATGGCCGGCAAGACGCCGTTCCGCCTGCCGCCGAAGGATCCGGTGCTCTACTATCTCCAGCGCCTGCGCGACGAGGCGCACCGCTTCGCGATCGGCTTCCATCGGGCGAAGCGCTCGAAGGCGCTGGTCGCGAACCCGCTCGACGAGATCGCCGGCGTCGGCCCGAACCGCAAGCGCGCGCTGCTAAAGCACTTCGGCACCGCCAAGGCGGTCGCGCGCGCCGGCCTCGCCGATCTCGAAAAGGCGCCGGGCGTCAGCAGGGCCATGGCGAAGGCGATCTACGACCACTTCCACGAGGGTAAGGGCTAGGCCGATCGCGCTCACGCGATGTTGACGCCCGGCCTTCGGGCGTGGTCGTGTCGCTGACCGTCCCGTCTTCATTTGCGCGTCGCCGTCATGAGCACCGAGAGCCATTTCCAGCCGGCCGCTCGCCCCCTGCCCCGCATGGCGAATTCGTCGCGCCGCTATGTCCTGAGCCTGCCCAACCTGCTCACCTACGGCCGAATCGCAATCGTGCCGCTGGTCTGCCTGTGCATCTACCTCGGCGGCGACGCCGCGCGCTGGACGGCGCTCGCGCTGTTCACCGTGGCGGCGATCACGGACTTTCTCGACGGATACCTGGCCCGGATCTGGGCGCAGTCGTCGCCGCTCGGCCGGATGCTCGATCCGATCGCCGACAAGCTGCTGGTGTCGGCTTGCCTGCTGATGCTCTGCGCGGTGAACACCATCACGGGGTGGTCGCTTTGGGCCGCGGTGGTGATTCTGTGCCGCGAGGTCCTGGTCTCGGGACTGCGCGAGTTTCTCGCGGAACTCCGTGTCTCGGTGCCCGTCACGCAGCTCGCAAAGTGGAAGACGACGGCCCAGCTCGTCGCGCTCGGCTTCCTTCTGGCCGGGCCTGCGGGCGACAAGGTGCTGCCCTACAACACCGAAATCGGACTCTCGCTGCTTTGGGTCTCCGCGATCCTTACGCTTTACACCGGCTATGACTATTTCCGCGCCGGGTTGCGCTACGTGCTCGAGGATCCGGAAGGATGAAGCTCAAATATTTCGCCTGGGTGCGCGAGCGCGTCGGGCGGAGCGAGGAAGAGGCCGAGCTTCCAGCAGGCGTCTCCACCGTGGCCGAGCTGATCGGGTGGCTGAAGCAGCGCGGCCCGGAATACGCGCACGCCTTCGAGGCGGACGCCGCGATCCGCGCCGCGATCGACCGTCGGCACGTGCGTCAGGACGCGCCGGTGGCCGGCGCCAGCGAGATCGCCTTCTTCCCGCCGATGACCGGCGGCTGATTCCCCATGGCGGTGCGTGTCCAGGAGCGGCCCTTCGATCTCGGAGCCGAAGTGGCGGCGCTGACGGTCGGCCGGACCGACGTCGGCGCGATCGTGACGTTTTCGGGCGTCTGCCGGGATCGCGCGGATTCCGGGGCGCAGCTCGCGGCGCTGACGCTCGAGCACTATCCGGGCATGACCGAGGAGGAGCTCGGCCGTATCGAGGCCGAGGCCCGGGCTCGCTGGCCGCTCGCCGACGTCCTCGTCGTCCACCGGGTTGGGCGGATCATGCCCGGCGAGATGATCGTGCTGGTGGTGACGATTTCCGCGCACAGGAAAGCCGCCTTCGAGGCGGCCGAGTTCCTGATGGATTATCTGAAGACCTCCGCACCCTTCTGGAAAAGCGAGGAGACCGCGGACGGGACGAACTGGGTCGCGGCCAAGGGCAGCGACGACGACGCCGCCGACAGGTGGAAGCGGGGCTGAACGCCCCGCCTCCCCGTTCGTCGCCTTAGTGCCGGCCGGACCAGTCGTCCACGTCCTGCCGAGCCCGGTCACGCTCGATGCCGTAGCGCTCCTGGATCTTGCCTTCGAGCTGGTCCCGCTTGCCGGCGATGACGTCGAGATCGTCGTCAGTGAGCTTGCCCCACTGCTCCTTGATCTTGCCTTTCATCTGCTCCCAGTTTCCTTCGATCCTGTTCCAGTCCATGGCGTCTATCTCCTGTGCCCGCTCTCACAGGAGCAACCGCCAAGACGCCATTTTGGTTCGACCGCCCTGACAACATTTCGATACCTCGCCGGAAACGGCGAACGTGCTTAACGGCCGTTAACCATAACAAAGGATGAACGTCGCCGAAGCGCCGCCCTGACCCTAGGATCGCGGCCATGAGCCAGGGCGACCGATTCCGCACCAACGTGACCCTCGTCGTCGTGGCCTATGCCGTCCTGCTCGGCGTGTTGGTCTATGCGCTCGGCGACGACCTCGGCCGTCCGGTGCAGAACATGGCGCCGCAGGTTTCGTGGCTGATGCCAGACACGACGGCCGTTCGCGTCGCCGCGCTCAAGGCCACCGATCGCGCGGGCGCCGCGGGGCTTTATGCGCTTGCCGCGGCTCTCTCGTGGGGCTTGATCGGCGCGCTGGCGGCGGCCGGCTTCGCCTGGGGCGTCCTCAACAAGGGCGCAACAGTGCTCGGCGTCGACAAAGCGGTCACGTATCTGACGGCGCTCGCCGGTCTTTACGCCCTCGCGACGCTGACGGAGGTCTTGCTGCACGCGACCGACCTGCCGATGCCACGCGGCGGTCTGCACGCCATGCCGGCGCTCTGGTTCGGCGCGATGATCCCGAGCGCCGCGATCCTCGCCCGGCTCGCCGCGCTGCTGGCGCATGACGCGGGCTCGCTGATCATGATCGCGGTCGAAGCGGAGCCTGCCCGTCTGGCGGAGCTGGTCAGCGTCGCCGAAGAGCACCGAGGCGCCGGCAGTATGGAGGCGCGACTTGCGCGGCTGCTCGCCGGGCGCGAAGCCGCTTCCTGACGCAGGATCTCCGAAACCGCTTCTGGAACCGGCTTCGCGACGCGCGGTTTCGCGAACCGGCGCGGAACATGAACCGCCGCTGAACTTCCTCATTAGAATAAGTTCAGATTAGCGCCACTACGATGCGCACGCTCCGAGGCAGCCCCCCGCCCCGATAAGGCGCCGGCGTGGATACCCGCCCCTCTCCGCGCCGGTTCTTCGGAGTCGCCCGACCGTTGGGGGACGGCCGGGCCTCGTCCTTTGGACTCGCCAGAGTTCGCATTGCGCCCTATTGTCTAGCGCGATGCGGCGGAAGCAGGGGCAGTTCCCCGGTGGGGACGCCAAGCCGGGCGGCTTTCTGGGCGGGCCTGCGATCCCAAACGCGCCGGAGGCCGCGTCTCTCGGCATGAGGTTCGTCGAGCAAGGCGTTCTCGACGAGAAGGAGGATGGCGATCCTCCCTGTTTGTCGTACCCCATCTGAATCAAAGAGTTACGGCGGTCGCGTCGCGCCCCGTCGGGCCCTTATCGCTTCGGCTCGGATTGAAATCGCGGCGCGCCGCCTCAGGCGGCGACCGCCTTGGCGTGCGCGCGGACCGTGGCCGAATAGTCGTCCATCAGCGTCTTGGTGATCTCGCCCGGCGTGAAGCGCCACTGGGCGATCTCGGACACGGGCGTCACTTCGGCGGCGGTGCCGCAGATGAAGCACTCGGAGAAGCCGTCCAACTCCTCCGGCATGATCGCCCGCTCGATCACTTCGATGCCGCGCGCCTTGGCGAGGCCGATGACGGTCCGGCGGGTGATGCCGTCCAGGAAACAGTCCGGCATCGGCGTGTGCAGCTTGCCGTCCTTCACGAAGAACATGTTCGCGCCTGTGCACTCGGCGACCTGGCCGCGCCAGTCCAGCATCATCGCGTCGGCGTAGCCCTTCCGCTCCGCCGCGTGCTTGGAGAGCGTGCAGATCATGTAGAGGCCGGTCGCCTTGGCCTTGGACGGGGCGGTGCGCGGATCGGGCCGGCGCCACTCCGCGAGGTCGACGCGAATGCCCTTCAGCCGCTCCGCCGGATCGAAGTAGCTCGGCCACTGCCAGATCGCGATAGCGAGATGGATCTTCGTCGACTGGGCCGCAACGCCCATCATCTCAGACCCGCGCCAGGCGATCGGGCGGACATAGGCGTCCTCGAAGCCCTGCCTGGCGAGCGTCTCGACGCAGGCCCGGTCGATCTCGTCGACAGTGTAAGGGATGTCGAAGCCCAGCAGCTTGCCCGAATCGATCAGGCGCTGGTTGTGCTCGCGCATCTTGAAGATCTTGCCGCCATAGGCGCGCTCGCCCTCGAACACGGCGCTCGCATAATGCAGGCCGTGGGTCAGCACATGGATGTTGGCCTCGGCCCAAGGGACGAACTGTCCGTCGAACCAGATGACCCCGTCGCGGCTGTCGAAGGGCTGTGCGTCGGCCATCTTCGGGCTCCTCGTAGCTTGCCGGCCGGCCGCGCGGGCCTGCTCGGCGATCAATATGGCGCAGCCTGTCCGAAACAGCGACCAGACCGCAAGCGTTGAAGGGCCACGGACAGACAAACGCAGATTTTGCGTCAGCAAGCCTGACCCGTTATCGTCGCGGCGGCGTCGGATGGAGATCGTCGGAGCGGCGCGGGACGCCGGCTTGGGTAGAACCGGCGAAGCGGCAGGCACTCTGGCGACAGGATCAAAATAAGTCAACATGGCTGACGTAATTTCGGCCGAAGCCTCTGCGGCGCGCAAGGCCGCGCCTCCCGGTCCCACGCTCGGCGACCGCCCGGCCTTCGACGTGATCGAACTGTTCTTCTTCGCCTATCGCGATTTCGTGCGAGACGCGGACGAAGCGCTGGCGGATTACGGCTTCGGGCGAGCGCATCACCGGGTGCTGCATTTCGTCGACCGCAATCCTGGGCTGACGGTCACCGAACTGCTCGACATCCTGAAGATCACCAAGCAGAGCCTCGGCCGCGTGCTGCGCGAGCTCGTGGAGAAGAGCTTCATCGAAAGCCGCGAGGGCGCCTCCGACCGCCGCCAGCGCCTGCTCTATGTGACCGAGCGGGGAGACCGCCTCGCGCGCGAACTCGCACGGCTGCAGACGAGACGGGTCTCCCGAGCGCTGCGCGGCCTCGACGCGCAGGAAGCGGAAGCGGTGCGCCGCTTCTTCTTCGAGATCATCGACCCGGAGGAGCGCGCCAAGGTCGCGAACCTGACAGGCGCGTCGACGCCCGGCGCGAGGGACTGAGACCATGCCCGCTGCCGACAGCACCGCCCTTTCGGACGACGCGGCGCATCTCCTGATCGTCGACGACGACGCCCGTATCCGCCAGCTGCTCCACAAGTTCCTGTCGCAGAACGGCTTTCGCGTCACGGTCGCGGCCGACGCGGCGGAGGCCCGTTCCAAGCTCGACTCGTTCGCCTTCGATCTGCTCGTGCTGGACGTCATGATGCCGGGCGAGAGCGGGCTCGACCTCGCCCGCGCCGTGCGCGCCCGTTCCGCGGTGCCGATCCTGATGCTCACCGCGCGCTCGGAGACCGACGATCGCATCGCGGGGCTCGAGACCGGCGCCGACGACTATCTCGCCAAGCCGTTCGATCCCCGCGAGTTGCTGCTGCGCGTGGGCGGAATTTTGCGACGCGCGAGCCTTGCGCCCTCCGCGGCGTCCGATCCGGAGGTCCGCTTCGGGGCGTTCGCGTATCATCGCGGACGGGGCGAGCTGAAGCGCGGCGACGAGGTGATCCGGCTGACCGACCGCGAGCGCGACCTTCTGGCCGCGCTCGCCGAGCGGCCGGGGCATACGGTGCCGCGCTCGGCGATCGCCGGCGACGACGCGGCGCCGGGCGACCGCGCGGTCGACGTGGTCGTGACGCGGCTTCGGCGGAAGATCGAGGCGGATCCCTCCAACCCCATCCTGCTTCAGACGGTGCGCGGCTACGGCTACCGCCTGCTCGCCGACGAGTGAGAGCCGTGTGCGCCCTCGCAAGCCCAAACCGCGACGTCATCGCCGGGCTTGACCCGGCGATCCATCACTTCGCCAAGAAGATGGATGCCCGGCTCAAGTCCGGGCATGACGGCGGCGCGGGCGTTATCGGCTGCGCCCGATGAACCTCCATCGCGACTTCTCCGCCTTTCTCGAGCGGGTGATGCCGGCGGGGCTCTACGCCCGCTCGCTGATCATCATCATCGCCCCGGTCGTGCTGCTTCAGGGCGCCGTCGCGTTCCTGTTCATGGAGCGGCACTACGAGCTGGTGACGCGACGGCTGTCGACCGCCGTCGGACAGGACATCGCCGCTCTCGTCGAGCTCAGGAAGGCCTCGCCCGGCCCAGAGAACGACGCAAAACTCATCAAGATCGCGCGCGAGCACCTGTCCATGCAGGTCGAGTTCCTGCCCGGTCAGTCGCTGCCGCCGCCGCGCCCGAAGCCGTTCTTCTCGATCCTCGACGCCTCGCTGCTGCGCGAGATCTCCGACGAGGTGAAGCGGCCGATCTGGATCGACACGGTCGGGCGCTCGAACTTCGTCGAGATCCGCGTGCAGCTCGACGACGCGGTGATGAAGGTTCTCACCAAGCGCAGCCAGACCTACGCCTCGAACAGCCACATCTTCCTGATCTGGATGGTGGCGGCCTCGGCGGTGCTGCTGATCATCGCGATCATTTTCCTGAAGAAGCAGATCCGGCCGATTCTCGCGCTGTCGGAGGCCGCGGACAGCTTCGGCAAGGGCCGCGAGGGGCCGCCCTTCAAGATCAAGGGCGCGCGTGAGGTGCGGCTCGCCGCCGCCTCCTTCATCGACATGAAGGACCGCATCGAGCGGGCAATGGAGCAGCGCACCACGATGCTCGCGGGCGTCAGCCACGATCTCAGGACGATCCTCACCCGCTTTCGTCTCCAGCTCGCGATGATGGAGGAGACGCCCGAGATCGAAGAGCTCGGCCGCGACGTCGAGGAGATGCAGCGCATGCTCGACGCCTACATGGCTTTCGTGCGCGGCGACGCGGGCGAGCCCGCCTCTCCCACCGACATCCCGGAGATGCTGGACGAGCTCAAGCGGTCCGCCGAGACCCATGGCGCGCAGGCGACCGTCGAGAGCCATGGCCCGACGACCGCGATGGTGCGGCCCGACGCCTTCCGCCGCTGCCTGCAGAACCTCGTCGCCAACGCGACGCGTTACGCCAAGAAGATCTCGATAACGTCGGTTCACGACGGCAAGCGGCTGGAAATCCGCGTCGACGACGACGGCCCCGGCATCCCCGCAGACAAGCGCGAGGAGGTGTTCCGCCCGTTCCTGCGGCTCGATCCGGCGCGCGGGCAGGACAAGGTCGGCGGCAATTCCGGGCTCGGCCTCGCGATCACCCGCGACATCGCCCGCAGCCATGGCGGCGACGTGCGGCTCGAATCGAGCCCGCTCGGGGGGGTCAGGGCGGTGGTCAGCGTGCCGGTCTGACCTTCTGGCCACCGGCGGTCAGAACATCCGGCCGCCGTCCGGCGCGGCTATGGTGGGCGCCAGCAGCACGACCTGGCCGGCCTCGTCGGGGACGCCCAGCGTCAGCACCTCCGACATGAACTTGCCGATCTGGCGCGGCGGGAAATTCACAACGGCGACGATCTGCCGCCCGACCAGCGTCTCGGGCGCATAATGCTTCGTGATCTGCGCGGAGGAGCGCTTGATCCCGATCTGCGGCCCGAAATCGATCCTGAGCTTGATCGCGGGCTTGCGCGCCTCCGGATAGGGCTCGGCCTCCACGACCGTCCCCACCCGGATGTCGACCTTGAGAAAATCGTCGAAGGCGATCGTCTCGGCAGGCGCCGTTCCGTCGCTCACGCGGCGGCCGCCGTATCGTCGTCGCGCCCGCTCTTGCCGCGTCCCAGCACGCGATCGAACACATCGCGGAACGGCGCCGTGATGCGGCCGACGTCGTCGGCGACGCGCGCGACTTTTTCCGCCCGCCGAAGCTCCTCGTCGAGCGCTTTCATGGTGCGCGCGAGGCCCTCGTCGGGATCGTTGAGGAAGGTGTCGAACACGCGGGCGAGCACAAGCAGCAGCCCCTGCGCGCGCGCCAGCCCCAGCGGGCCCGACTCCGGGATGCCGGCGGCGGCGAGCATCCACTGCATCGAGGAGACCGCGACTTGGTTGAGCGCGGCCGCGCCCATCGGATCTGTCCGGAGGCCGTCGCGCACCGCGCGCAGCGCCTCGCGATGGGGCGCGAGCGCCTCGAAGCGTCGCATGAGAACGTCGAAAAGCCGTTCTCGTGCAGGTTCCTGCGCCATGTCCTTCACGTCATGGTCGAGCACTTCGAGATCGACCTGACGGAGGAACCCGGCAAGGATCGCGCCCTTGGACGGGAACAGCCCGCGAAGCTCGGCGAGCGAAATGTCCGCCCGCGCCGCGATGTCGGCGAGCCCGATGTCGTTCCAGCGGCGGTGCGCCAGCAGCTCGAGCAGCGCCTCGACAATTTTTCCGCGCGGATCGGCGGGCTTGGGCGAAGGCGGAATGATTTCGGCGGACGGGTTTTGCGCCATGGCGGTCTCCTCCGGCTGGTCGCCGGAAAGATAGGTCCGAAGGGACCGCGCGTCCAAGCGGAGGCGCTCGTCCGGAACCGCAACCCGAAGCGGCGTTAAATGAAACGGACCGTCATCGCCGGGCTTGACCCGGCGATCCATCGGGCGCGGACGCGCCAGCGAAGTCGGATGCTTCCGACTTCGCCGCTTTAAATAGGAACTCTGAAACATCCGAGTTCCTTGCGGATGGATGCCCGGATCAAGTCCGGGCATGACGGCTTGCGCCGAACTGACCCGCCTTCGCTTCTAGCCCGCCAGCTCCTTCGCCCGCTTCACGGCCGCCGCCACCGCGCGGTTCATCAGCGGCTCGAGGCCGCCCTGCCCCATCAGCACCTCGAGCGCGGCCGCGGTGGTGCCGTTCGGCGACGTCACGTTCTTGCGCAGGATCTCCGGGCTGTCGGTCGACTGGCGCATGAGCTCGCCCGCGCCTTCGACCGTCTTGCGCGCCAGCTTCTCGGCGACGTCGGCCGGCAGGCCCGCCGCGACGCCCGCCTTCGCCATCGTCTCCACGAGCAGGAACACATAGGCCGGGCCGGAACCGGAGACGCCCGTGACGGCGTCGATCAGCCCTTCCTCAGGCACCCAGACGACGTCGCCCACGGCCTTGAGCAGCGTCTCGGCGCGGGCGCGCTTGGCTTCATCCACGCCTGAGGAGGCATAGGCGCCGGTGATCCCGCGACCGACGGCGGCCGGCGTGTTGGGCATGGCGCGCACGATCGCCACGGTCCCGCCGAGGCCCGCGGAGAGGGTCGCCAGCGTCGTTCCGGCCATGATCGAGACCGCGACCGTGTCAGGCCCCGCGAAGGCGGCGGCCGGCGGCAGCGCGCCCTCGGCCATCTGCGGCTTCACGGCGATGACGATCGCGGCGGGATTTGAGAGGTCGCCGGGCTGCGGCGCGAGGCGGCAGCCGGCCTTGATCAGCCGGTCGACCGCATGGTCCGGCAGCGCCGGATCGATGACGAAGACGGTCTTGGGATCAAGCCCGCGGCTCAGCCAGCCGTCGAGCAATGCGCCGCCCATCTTGCCGGCGCCGATGAGAAGCACCGGGCCGCCCACGTCGAGCGGCCCGGAGTAATGCGCGTTCATGAGGATCGCCTCATGTCAGAAGGGATGCGACAGACGTCTCCGTCCTTATGCCTCCCCCGCCGTCTCGAAGGCCACCACCTCCATGGCCTCCTTTGCGCTTTTTCCCGCCCAGACCACGAACTGGAACGCCTGGTAGTGGCGCTCGCAGGCTTCGAGGGCGGCCTGGAGCAGGGCCTCGCATTGCGGGGCGCTGGCTTCCGCGCCGCCGGCGAGCAGCAGCGTGTGGCGATAGGCCACCACGCCTTCCTCGCTCCAGAGATCGAAGTGACCGAGCCACATCTGCTCGTTCACCAGGGTCAGCAGTTGATACACCTCCGGTTTGCGGCGATCGGGAACCTTGAGATCGAAAGCGCAGGCGAGATGAAGGGACTCCAGATCAGGCATCCACGTGAGGGACACGTGGTAGTCCGACCAGGACCCGTCGACGGAGATCGTGATCTCGTCGTCGCCCGACCGGTCGAAGGACCAGTCGTTCAGCGTCGCGATGCGTTCGATCATGTCGACAGGGTGGGCCTGGCGATCGGCGTCCACGTCGATGAGAGCCATTGAGCTCCTCCCAGGGTGAGGCCCGCGACAAGCGGGCCGGGAGCGACGTCACGCGTGACGGACGGGCCGACGGCCCGCCAACCGCGGCCCGCCATCGGAGGAGCCTGCGGCCCCTCCGATTCGAGCCGCCAGTCACAGTATATGGCGTCGCTTGTCGCGCTGCACACAGCCCGTGGCGTCGCAGCGCAGGAATAGGGGCTTTTTTCGATGGGTGAGACGCGGGGGCATCAATAGGCCCGGGCGACCTCGAACGCCCCGAGCGCTCAGGCCCCGCCGCCGGGATCGGGAACGCGATCCGCCTCCGGCTCCGGGGCCGGCTCGCCGCGAACCTCGTCGCGCCGGGTCCGGAGCTGGGCTTCGAGCGCAGCGAGGCGCTCGGCCAGCCGCTCGTTCTCCTCGCGCGCTTTCGCCGCCATCGCCTTCACCGCTTCGAACTCGTCGCGGCGGACCACGTCGAGCTCGGACAGGACGCGCGCGGCCTGCGCCTTGACAGCGGTCTCCACCTCGCGGCGCACGCCCGCCGCGGCGCCGGCGGCGTCGGTCATCAGGCGTCCGAGTTCGTCGAATACACGGCCGCGGGCTTCCGTCATGAAAAGTCGCTCCCTGGATGGCTCATGGTCATTCACATGGCCCGCCATGCCTTGAGCCGCAAGCCGTCACAGCGTCCCAGCCCGACGAAGCGGCCATTTCGGCTCGCGCGAGGCGCCGCGCAAAAGCGATCGCGTCGTCGTGAATTCCCGCTAGACTTTGGTTCAAGGGGCGCGCGCGGGGCTGCGTCCCGAACAACGGGGCAGTCACGTGAAGAAAGCGCCGCCCGGCGTCGGGCCTAAATTCGCGCAGGTCGTCGTGCTGTTCGGCGCGACCGGAGATCTCTCGCGGCGAAAACTCCTGCCTGGCCTCTTCCACCTCACGCGGGCGGGCTACATTCCCGGCTGCCGCATCATCGGCGTCTCGCTCGACGAGATGGACGCCGCGGCGTTCCGGTCCTTCACGCAGTCGGCGCTCGACGAATTCCGGACGCGGCGCACCACCGACGAGCAGATCGCGGCCTTTCTGGACATCCTGGATTACGTCCCGCTCTCGGCCGGGCCGGAAGCCCTGCGTGACGCGGTCGCGCGCGCCGAGGCGGCGCTCGGCGTTGAATGCCGGCGGCTGCATTATCTCAGCGTGCCGCCCAAGGCTGCGATGCCCGCCATCGGGCTTATCGCCGAGGCCGGTCTCTCGGAGGGCGCGCGCGTCATCATGGAGAAGCCGTTCGGCGTCGACCTGAAAAGCGCGGTGAAGCTCAACGCCGACGTGCACGAGGTGTTCTCCGAGGACCAGGTCTTCCGGATCGACCATTTCCTCGGCAAGGAGCCGGCGCAGAACATCCTCGCCTTCCGGTTCGCCAACGGGCTCTTCGAGCCGATCTGGAACCGCAACTTCATCGACCACGTGCAGATCGACGTCCCCGAAACGCTCGGCCTCGGCAAGCGCGCGGGCTTCTACGAGGCGACCGGCGCCTATCGCGACATGGTGGTCACCCACCTGTTCCAGATCCTCGGCTTCGTCGCCATGGAGGCGCCGACCTCGCTGGAGCCGCAGCCGATCTCCGAGGAGAAGAACAAGGTTTTTCGCTCGATGCTGCCGCTCGTCCCGGGCGACGTCGTGCGCGGGCAGTATTCCGGCTACCGCACCGAGGAGGGCGTCGACCCGGAGAGCGACGTCGAGACCTTCATCGCCCTGAAGTGCCACATCGACAACTGGCGCTGGGCGGGCGTGCCCTTCTACCTGCGCACCGGCAAACGCCTCGCGGAGGGCCAACGCATCATCTCGATCGCCTTCCGCGAGCCGCCCAAGAGCATGTTCCCGGCCAATTCCGGCGTCGGCGCGCAGGGTCCCGACCACCTCACATTCGACCTCGCCGACACGTCGAAGATGTCGCTCAGCTTCTACGGCAAGCGGCCGGGCCCGGGGATGCGGCTCGACAAGCTCTCGCTGCAGTTCGCGATGAAGGACACCGGCTTCGCCGACGACGTGCTGGAGGCCTATGAGCGGCTGATCCTCGACGCCATGCGCGGCGACCACACGCTGTTCACGACCGCGGAAGGCATCGAGAGCCTGTGGGCGATCTCCGAGCCGCTGCTCGAGACCCCTCCCCCGGTGCGGCTCTACGAGCCCGGCTCGTGGGGCCCGAAGTCGATCCACCAGCTCATCGCGCCCCACGCCTGGCGCCTGCCCTTCGAGCGGGCATGGCGGCCGCAGGCCGCGACGGAGGGGTGACGGCTACTCGCCCGGCGCTGGCGCGAGCCGGCCGCCGGGCGACGTCGGGCGCGGCGGCTGCATGACGGCGCCGGGCGACTTGCGCCCGCTTACGACCTTCGCCGGCAGCGTGAAGGAGACGACGCCGTGCTGGGCGGCGCGGTCGATCCAGAGGGCCGAGCCGTAGGTCGCCAGCACGTCCTGCACGATGACGAGGCCGAGCCCCGCCGAGCTTTCGCGGTCGCCGGCGGTGAGGCTCGTCGGCGCGGCGTGCGATCCGAAGCCGGGACCGTCGTCCTCGACGACTACGCGGGCGCTGCCGTTCGACGCCTCGCAGCGCAGGGTCACGACGCCGGCGGCCCATTTGCGGGCGTTGTCGAGCAGGTTGCCGATGACCTCGCCGAAATCGTCCGGATCCATCCGCAGCATGAGTTCGGCCGGCGCCTCGCAGCGCCAGTCGATCTGCTCGCCGCGGGGCATCCGGCTCATGACGCGCACCAGGCGCCGCGCCGTGCCGGCGGCGTCGACATAGGCGCCGAGCGCGGCCGAGGCGCCGCGGGCGCGGGCCCGCGCGATCTCGCGCTCGACATGGGTCTGGATCGCCGAGACCTGTTCGCGCAGCCGCTGCGCGACCTCGCCGCGGCCCTCCTCCTCCAGCCGGCGGCATTCGGCCGAGAGCACCGCGATCGGCGTCTTCAGCCCATGCGCCAGCGCGCCGGCCCGCTCGCGCGCCTTGCGCAGCAACTCCTCCTGCGCGTCGAGCAGGCGGTTGAGATCCTCGGCGAGCGGAGCGACCTCAGCCGGAACGGCGGACCGCAGCCGGTCGCGCCTGCCCTCTCGGATGCCGGCGAGCTCCTCGCGCAGCCGCGACAGCGGCTGCAGGATCACCCCGAGTTGCAAGGCCGCGCCGAGCACCAGAACGAGCGCGATCAGGCCGAGAACGAAGGCGGCGTCCCACTGGAAGCCGCGCCGGGCCGCCGCGACCTGCTCGTGGTCGAGCGCGACCGCCAGTTTCAGGCCGCTCCCCTTGCCCCCCGCGGACGCGGGCAGCTCGCGCTCCACGACGTAGAGCTCGGCGCCGTCGGCGCCCTCGGCCTCGAACCACCGTCCGGCCGCACGCGCCTCGCCGCCCTCGTCGAGATCGAGATCGCGGCCCTCGAGCGAGGCCGAACGCAGGACTGTCGAGCCCCTGTCCGTCACCTCCCAGTAGGCGCCGCTTCTCGGCGTGTCGTACCGCACGTCGCCGACGCCCGAGATCCGGGGACGCCCGGCCTCGTCGAAGGTCAGCTCGCGCGCCAACTGGCTCCAGCGGACGTCGAGATCGCGCCCGATCAGTTCCAGCACATGGCGTTCGAAGGTGGTGACGAGCGCCACGCCCGCGACCGCGAGCACGGCCGCGATGCAGACGGCGGCCGCCAGCAGCATCCGGCAGCGCAGGGTCTTGACGCGGTCGATGGTCGTGGCGCGATCCATCACGCCCCCAGCTGGTAGCCCTGGCCGCGCCGGGTCGCGATCGCGTCCGCCCCGATCTTGCGGCGGATGCGGCCGATCAGCACCTCCAGCGCGTTGCTGTCCGGTTCGCGCTCGCCGCCATAGACATGCTCCATCAGCTCGCTCTGCGGCACCACGCAGCCCTTGTGGTGGGCGAGATAGTTGATCGCTCGGAACTCGAGCGCGGAGAGATCGACGGCTCGCCCGTCCCGGGTGATGGACAGCCGCCGCGTGTCGATCCTCAGCGCGCCGGCCTCAATCACCGGCGTGCCTAGGCCGGCGGCCCGCCGAACCAGCGCGCCGACGCGGGCGACCAGCTCCTCGGTCTGGAACGGCTTCGGCAGATAGTCGTCGGCGCCGGCGTCGATGCCCTCGACGCGCTCCATCCAGGCGCCGCGCGCCGTCAGGATCATCACCGGCGTCATGACGCCCTCGGCGCGCAGGCGCTTCAGGACGGTGAGGCCGTCGAGCCGCGGCAGGCCGAGATCGAGCACGATGCAGCAAAAATCCTCGACGCCGGCGCGGAACCAGCCGGTCTCGCCGTCGCCGACGACTTCCGCGACGTAGCCCGCGAGGTCGAGGGCGCGGCGCACGTCTTCCGCGATCGCCTTTTCATCTTCGACCACAAGAACACGCATGACGACGCCTTCATCGACCGGCGGACCTGCCGCAGCGCGGCCAGTATCGCGGATTTCCCAGCAGTATCTAGCATCGCGAAACTGACGCGAAGCTGACTTGCGACGTCAGGCTCGCGCCGGCACGGCCGGACCATTTTGCGTCTCGCCGGCGGTATCCAGACGCTCCGCCGGTCCCCCACGAGCGGGAGATACCCGCCCAATCGGAGCAACACCCATGGCCGTCCGCATTCTCGCAGTTGTCTCGGCGCTCTGCCTCGCCGGCCTCGCGACGCCCTCCCAGGCGAACGATTCCCGCGTCCGCTTCAAGTGCAGCTCGGAGGGGGCGCAGGACATCTCGATGTCGGCGAAGTTCGAGGCGCGCGGCTCGAGCCGCAAGAAGTTCTCCGTCGAGTTCGAGGCCGCGCCGGGTGTCGGCTTCTCCGACGGCGACAAGCTCGGCGTGCGCGTCGACGGCACGTCAGTCGGCGCCGTGACGCTCGAATCCATCCGCGGCGGCGACGTCGTCGGCGACCTCAACTACGACAGCAATCCGAACGAGGCCGACGCCGACCCGTTCCCCGCCAATTTCCCGAAGAACGTTGGGAAGGGCACGAAAGTCCGGCTGGCGAAAAACGGCGACAAGATCCTCGCCTGCGAGCTGCGCTGACGCGCGGCCGCCCCTCTTTGAAGGCTGGTCGGGCGCTGCTCACCTTCAGGGAGCGCCCGTCACGTATCGGTTCCCGGCAAGCTCCGCGCGCAGCGCAAAGCTGCCGTGCGATCAATGATCTGCTTTGCGGGGACGCAGGCCATACCTCGTCGCCCACCGACGGACGCTGCAATGATGCAACGCCCCTCGTAAAGGGAGCTAGTCTCATGAAGTCTCTTGTCGCAGCCATGGGCGCCCTGGCGCTGGCCACCAGCTTCGCCCAGGCGGAGCCTGTTGCGCGAGGCGCCGCCGCGGCGCCTTCGAAGGCCGCCTCGTCCGAGTACCGGGTCAGCGAAGGCTACCATGCCGACCGCGGAGCGACCGTGGATCGCACGGTGAACCAGGGCGCCGGCACGAGCCGCAGCTCCGACGCCAACCAGGGCTGACGGCCTAGTCAGACGCCGGACATGAAAACGGCGCCGGCCTTGCAGCCGGCGCCGTTCTCTCATTCAGAGGCCGAAGAGGTCAGGCCGCGACCTTGGCCGACGCGTCGGTCGGCACCTCGGAGATCGTCTTCAGCACCTGGCTGGCGATCTGGTAAGGGTCGCCCTGCGAGTTCGGGCGGCGATCCTCGAGATAGCCCTTGTAGTCGTTCTTGACGAAGGAATGCGGCACGCGGATCGAGGCGCCGCGGTCGGCGATGCCATAGGAGAACTTGTTCCATGGCGCCGTCTCGTGCTTGCCGGTCAGGCGCTTGTCGTTGTCCGGACCGTAGACCGCGATGTGGTCCATCAGGTTCTTCTCGAACTGCGCCATCAGCTTCTCGAAGTACTCCTTGCCGCCGACGGTGCGCATGTACTCGGTCGAGAAGTTGCAATGCATGCCCGAGCCGTTCCAGTCGGTGTCGCCGAGCGGCTTGCAGTGGTACTCGATGTCGATCTCGTACTTCTCGGTCAGGCGCTGCAGCAGGTAGCGCGCCATCCACATCTCGTCGGCGGCCTTCTTGGAGCCCTTGCCGAAAATCTGGAACTCCCACTGGCCCTTCGCGACTTCCGCGTTGATGCCCTCATGGTTGATGCCGGCGGCGAGGCAGAGGTCGAGATGCTCCTCGACGATCTCGCGGGCGATCGAGCCGACGTTCTTGAAGCCGACGCCGGTGTAGTACTCGCCCTGCGGGGCCGGATAGCCCTCAGCCGGGAAGCCGAGCGGGCGGCCGTTCTTGTAGAAGAAGTATTCCTGCTCGAAACCGAACCAGGCGCCTTCGTCGTCGAGGATGGTGGCGCGCTTGTTGCTGGAGTGCGGGGTGACGCCGTCCGGCATCATGACCTCGCACATGACGAGGGCGCCGTTGGTGCGAGCCGGATCCGGATAGAGCGCGACGGGCTTCAGAACGCAGTCGGACGAGTGCCCCTCGGCCTGCATGGTGGACGAGCCGTCGAAGCCCCAGAGCGGCAGCTGCTCAAGCGTCGGAAACTCGGCGAACTCTTTGATCTGAGTCTTGCCGCGCAGGTTCGGGACCGGCGTGTAGCCGTCGAGCCAGATGTACTCGAGCTTGTACTTCGTCATTCTCGTCTCTCGTCCTTTGATGACGCCTGAGCGGTGAAAGTCCCCGGGGACCGCATGCCGAACCCGGCCGCCGGTCGACCGGCCGCAGCCTCGGCGCTGCTTAAAGCAGCAATCATGCCAGAGGGGGCAGACCGGCGAAGGCGTCGCGGACTCAGGGATCAGGGCCAGCGCACGACGCGAAGCGGTAGGCGATGGGCGCCGAAAATCACGGCTTTATGCGACTTTTGTTGCATAATAACTAGGCGCAGCATCGAGGCGCCCTGATCCGGGCACCGGCGCCTGTGAGTTGTCGATAATTAGGCACAAGATTAGTTTGCACATACTTTTCTCAAATGTCGCTTTTTCTTCGTTCAACTCTCGAAATATTCGAGGCGTCGATGATATCTGTGTCGTAACGGGCGACGCGTCGATGGCGACGTCCGGTGATGGAGACGGAGACAACCTTATGCAGATGGATCCGAACTCGGCGAAGATCTATCACTTCCCACTGAATCCCCGGGCGACGCTGACCCGCCGCCAGATGATCGCGGTCTCCGCCGCGATGCGCGCCGCTGAGGCGCCGACCGTCGGGTTCGGCGGCGGCTGGTATCACGACGCGGCGATCGAGGAAGAGGCGCAGGAGCGCGAGACCGCCCGCGAGGCGGCCGAGAAGGTCCGCCCTCTCTTCCGGCACTGAGCGAAGCACGGGCGGCCTGGCCAGGACGTTCGATCAAGCAGGTTCGTCATCGCCAGGCTTGACCCGGCGATCCATCGGCAGCGGACGCGGCAGCGAAGTCGCGATGCTTCGACTTTGTCACTTTGGTGAGGAACGCGGAAACATCCGGGTTCCTTAACGGGTGGATGCCCGGATCAAGTCCGGGCATGACGGGCTATGGGATTGCTTCACGCGCCGAAGATCGACCAGCCCATGCGTCGGGTCAGCGCCTCGAGCGCGATCCGGCCAAGATGGGAGTTGCCCGAGGCGTCGAGTCCAGGCGACCAGACGGCGATCGACGCCTTGCCCGGCGCGACGGCCAGGATGCCGCCGCCCACTCCGCTCTTGCCCGGCAATCCGACGCGATAGGCGAACTCCCCGGAACCGTCATAGTGCCCGCAGGTCAGCATCAGCGCGTTGATGCGGCGCGCGCGCTCCGCCGTGACGACGTTGAGGCCCGTCGACGGGTTCCTGCCGCCATGGGCGAGGAACCGCGCCGCCATGGCGAGCTGCCGGCAGGACATCGCGATCGCGCAGTGGTGGAAATAGACCCCGAGCGTGTACTCGACCGGATTTTCCAGATTGCCGAAGGCCCGCATGTAGTTCGCAAGCGCGGCGTTCCGGAACCCGGTGCGCTGCTCGGAGCCTGCGACCCCCTCGTCGATCGCGATCGTCAGGTCGTCCGCCAGGAACCGCATGAAGCGCAGGATCTCGCCGAGCGCCTCGCGCGGCTGATGTCCGGACAGGATGACGTCTGTCACGGCGATCGCGCCGGCGTTGATGAAGGGGTTCCGGGGAATGCCGCTCTCGTGCTCGAGCTGCACGATCGAGTTGAACGCCGTGCCCGACGGCTCCTTGCCGACCCGACGCCACAGCCGGTCGCCGACCTTGCCGAGCGCGAGAGTCAGGGTGAAGACCTTCGACACGCTCTGGATCGAGAACGGGACGTCCGCGTCGCCGCCGACATGGGCCTCGCCGTCGGCGTCGATCACCGCGATGCCGAAGGCTTCGGGATCGGCGCGCGCAAGCTGAGGGATGTAGCGCGCGACCTCGCCGCGGTCCTCGCGGGCCTTCATCTCCTCCGCGATCTCGCGAACGACGACGTCGAGTTTCTGGGAGCTCATGTTTCGATTCCGTCGCGGTGAGGCTCTGGCTGTCCCGCCTTCTTACACGCCCGACCCGGGCGCCGAGATCAGCGGCAGGTGAATGGCGTCAGTTCTCGCGGCGCGCCTTGACGAAGTCGATGAAGGCTCGAAGCGGCCCCGGCACGTGTCGCCGGCCCGCATAATAGAGATACGGCCCGGAGAAGGGCTGCCACCAGTCCTCCATCACGGGCACGAGCGCGCCGCTCTTGAAGTGCGGCGCCAGCAGTTCCTCGAAGGTGGCGAGCACCCCGAGGCCGGCCAGCGCGGCCCCGACCTCCATGTCGACCGAGGTCGAGACCAGCGGCCCCTTCGGATCGACCCGCACGATCTCGCCGTCTTGCTCGAACTCCCAGACCGGCATCGATCCGCTCGGAAAGCGGTGGCGGATGCAGGCGTGCTCAAGCAGATCGCGCGGATGGCGCGGGACGCCGCGTGACGCGAGGTAGGCCGGCGCGGCGCCGGCCGCGAAACGCTGAACGCGCGGTCCGATCGGCAGGGCGATCATGTCCTGCTCCAGCCGCTCCTCATAGCGCACGCCGGCGTCGAAGCGCGCGGCCAGGACGTCGACGAAGCTGTCCTCGACCGCGACCTCCAGCGTGACGCCGGGATGAGTCTTGAGGAAATCCGCCGCGATCGGCGGCAGCACCACCCGCGCGATGATGCCCGGCACGTTGAGCCGCAGCGTTCCGGTCGGCGTGTCGCGATACGCGTTCACGACATCCAGAGCCTCCGCCACACCGTCGAGCGCCGGCGACAGGCGCTCGAGCAGGCGCGCGCCCGCGTCGGTCGGCGTGACGCTTCGCGTCGTGCGGTTGAGCAGCCGCACGTCGAGCCGCGCCTCGAGGCGCCGGACCGCCTCGCTCAGGGCGGAGGCTGAAACCTTGCGCGCCGTAGCAGCGCCGCGGAAGCCGCGCGCATGCGCGACGGCGACAAAGGCGTCGAGATCGGAGAGATCGGGGCGCTCCATTGTACGATAATCCTGACAACCTGTCCCGACATCACCGGATTATCGTACAGAAAGCAGGGCGCTATGTCCTCCTCCGAACGAACCAGAGGAGATTTGCAATGGAAACGCGCAAACTCGGCGCTACCGGTCCCGCGGTATCGGCGATCGGTCTCGGCTGCATGGGCATGTCGGGCATGTATGGCCCGTCCGACCGCGACGAGGGGATCGCCACGATCCGCGCCGCGCTCGACGCCGGCGTCACGCTGCTCGATACCGGCGACTTCTACGGCATGGGCCACAACGAGCTGCTGATCGCTGAGGCGCTGAAGGGCGTGCCGCGCGACAGCTACCAGCTCAGCGTGAAGTTCGGCGCGCAGCGCGACCCCGCCGGCGCCTGGCTCGGCTTCGATGGGCGCCCAGCGGCGGTGAAGACCTCGCTCGCCTACACGCTGAACCGCCTCGGCGTAGATCATGTCGACGTGTATCGGTCGGCGCGGCTCGATCCGAGCGTGCCGATCGAGGAGACCGTCGGGGCGATCGCCGAGATGGTGACGGCCGGCTATGTCCGGCACATCGGCCTGTCCGAGGTCGGGCCGGAGACGATCCGGCGCGCGGCCGCGGTCCATCCGATCGCGGACCTGCAGATCGAGTATTCGCTGATCTCCCGGGCCGTCGAGGAAGAGGTTCTGCCGACGCTTCGCGAGCTCGGCGTCTCGATGACCGCGTACGGCGTGCTGTCGAGGGGGCTGATCAGCGGCCATTGGACCAAGCCGGACATGGCGAAGGGCGACTTCCGCGCCGCCAGTCCGCGCTTCCAGGGTGAGAACGCGGACCGCAACCTGGCTCTGGTCGAGGCGCTGCGCTCGGTGGCCGAGGCCCGCGGCGTCACGGTCGCGCAGATCGCGATCGCGTGGGTTCTGGCGCAAGGGACGGACATCGTGCCGGTGATCGGCGCCCGCCGGCGCGATCGCCTCGCGGAGGCGCTGGGCGCGCTCGACGTCGCGCTCATGGCCGACGACCTCGCGGCGATCGAACGGGCGATGCCGAGGGACGCCGCCGCCGGCGACCGCTATCCCGAGCACCAGATGGGCATGCTCGACGGCGGACGCTGACGGCCGCGCCAGGGGCGCGGCCCGCCGCCGCGTCCCGCCGGCTTGACACCCCCCGCCCCGGCCCGCATGCCTGCCGCGCCCTCCCCGGACGCGTCACATGCTCGAGCTCGCCGCGATCGCCTTCCCGCAGATCCCGACCGGCATTCCAATCGGCCCGGTCGAGATCCGCTTTTACGCCCTCGCCTATGTCGCCGGCCTATTGTTCGGCTGGTGGCTCGCCAAGCGCATCTGCGGCAAGGACGAGCTCTGGGGCGCTACGCGCCATCCTGAGCCGATCGCGGTCGACGACCTCATCGTCTACATCGCCTTCGGCATCATCCTGGGCGGACGGCTCGGCTACGTCCTTTTCTACGACCTGCCGGCCTATCTCGACGCCCCGCTCGAGGCGCTGAAGCTCTGGCACGGCGGCATGAGCTTCCATGGCGGGCTGATCGGCGCGACGCTGGGCGTCTTCCTGTTCGCGCGCGCACGCCGGCTTCCCACCCTGCCGATCCTCGATCTCGGCGCGGCCGTCGCGCCGATCGGCCTGTTCTTCGGCCGCGTCGCCAACTTCATCAATGGCGAGCTGTTCGGCCGCGTGACCGACATTCCGTGGGCCATGATCTTCCCGCATGGCGGGCCCGAGCCGCGCCATCCGAGCCAGCTCTACCAGGCGGCGCTCGAGGGCGTCGCGCTGTTCGTACTGGTCCAGCTGCTGGTCAGGGGCGGCGCGCTGAAGCGGCCGGGCCTCGTCGCGGGGCTGTTCGCGGTGGGCTACGGGATCGCGCGCGTCATCGGCGAGATGTTCCGCCAGCCCGACCCGCAGCTCGGCTTTCTTGCCGGAGGGCTGACCATGGGCATGCTGCTGTCCGTGCCGATGATCGCGCTTGGCCTTGCCCTCGCCGGCCTTGCGTTGAAGCGGCGCCCCGCCGAGGCATGACGCCGCTCGGACGCGAGATCGCGGCGACGATCCGCACTGACGGCCCGATGCGGCTCGACCGCTACATGGCGCTCTGCCTCGGCCACCCGCGCCACGGCTATTACGCGACGCGCGACCCGTTCGGCGCGCGCGGCGACTTCGTCACCGCGCCGGAGATCAGCCAGATGTTCGGCGAACTGATCGGACTATGGGCCGCGGAGGTCTGGCGGCTGATGGGCGCGCCGGCGCGGTTTTCGCTGATCGAGCTCGGTCCCGGCCGCGGGACGCTGATGGCCGACCTGCTGCGCGCAGGCCGGATCATGCCGGGTTTTCTCGATGCGGCCGAGGTCGTGCTGGTCGAAACCAGCCCGGCGCTGCGGGAGGCCCAGGCGGAGAGGCTCGCGGGACACGACGTCCGGTGGGCGTCGTCGATCGAAGAGGTTCTCGCCCCAAGACGTCATCCCGGCCGAAGCGAAGCGAAGAGCCGGGATCGTCGTCCAAGTGAAGCGCCTCTTCAGGCGAGCGATCCCGGCTCGGCGGCTGTCGCCGCCGTCCGGGATGACGCCGGTCCCCTCCCCGCCATCGTCGTCTCCAACGAATTCTTTGACGCGCTCCCCATCCGCCAGTTCCTCCGCACGGATCGCGGCTGGCGCGAGCGACTGGTCGGGCTCGACGACGCGGCGCGGCTCGTCTTCGGCCTCTCACCCGAGCCGCCTTCCGACCTCGATCTGCCGGACGCGCCGGAAGGCAGCGTGCGGGAGGTCTCGCCCGAAGCTCTCGGAATCGCGGGCAGCATCGCCGCGCATGTTTCGGCGCATGGCGGCGCGTGCCTCTCGATCGACTACGGCTATGGCGCGGGGTCCGGCGACACGTTCCAGGCGATGAAGGCGCACCGCTTCGTCGACCCGCTGGAAGAGCCAGGCGAAGCCGATCTCACCGCGCATGTCGATTTCGCGGCGCTGTCGGCGGCAGCGGCGCGGGCCGGCGCGGCCACGATGAAGCTGCTGCCGCAGGCGGACGTTCTGGAGCGGCTCGGCCTCGCCGCCCGCGCGGAGCGCCTCGCCGCGGCTGCCTCGCCCGCCCAGCGCGACGCGATCCTCGCGGCGGCTGCGCGGCTGACCGATCGCGCTCCGCGCGGAATGGGCGCGCTGTTCAAGGCGCTCGCCTTCGGCGATTCTCGGCTCGGGGCCCTCCCCGGCTTCGAGCCGGAAGCCGTCAGACCGTAGGAGTTCGACCCGATGGACGCGCTCGCCGCCGCCGAATCGCTCGCGCACGCGCAGCTCCCTGTCGTCGAATCGCCCGCGCTCGCCGCGCTTCCAGGCATCGCCCACGCCTTCTTCACACGCGAGGGCGGCGTCTCGACCGGCATCTATCGCGGCCTCAACGGCGGCCTCGGCTCGAACGATGATCCGGATGCCGTGCTTGAGAACCGGCGGCGGATGACCGCGCATCTCGGCTTGGCGGCAGGGACCCTCGCGCTGCCCTGGCAGGTTCATTCGGCCGAGGCCGTGATCACGGAGACCGCCTGGGACCGGATGGCCGCGCCGCATGTCGACGGCGTCGTGACGCGCACGGTCGGCATTGCGGCCGGCGTCACCACCGCCGACTGCTGCCCGATCCTGTTCGCCGATCCCGACGCTCGCGTGGTCGCGGCCGCGCATTCCGGCTGGAAGGGCGCGATCGGCGGCGTGATCGAGGCGACCGTCGCGCGGATGGAGGAGCTCGGGGCGACGCGCGGAAAAATCACGGCGGCGCTCGGGCCGTGCATCCGCCAGAAATCCTACGAGGTCGGGCCGGAGTTCGCCGCCCGCTTCACGGCCGACGATCCGGTCAACGCCCGCTGGTTCGCGCCCGGCGACAGGCCGGGCCACGCCTGGTTCGATCTCGGCGGCTACGTGATCGAGCGGCTGATGCGCGCCGGCCTCGGCCGCGTCGACGATCTCGGCCTCGACACCTATCCGGACGAGGAGCGCTTCTTCTCCTACAGGCGCACGACCCATCGGGGGGAGCCCGACTACGGGCGGATGATCGCGGCGATCACGCTGGTCTGACGCCGTCCTTAACCCAAATGTGACACCGTCCCGCCCGTCGTCGCCCGAACCCGCCTCTTCGGTTGAGGCTGTCTGGAATCGCTGTTAAGAGCGCCTCGCCTCCTCACGGACCCGCGAAAACCATCGCGGAGCCGGTCGTCCCAGGGACGCGTTACGCCTATGAAAATCGTCGCCGGCAACTCCAACCGCGCGCTGGCCGAAGCGATCGCGGCCTATCTGGCGCAGCCGCTCACGCGCTGCAACGTGCGGCGCTTCGCGGATATGGAGGTGTTCGTCGAGATCCTGGAGAACGTCCGCGGCGAGGACGTCTTCGTGGTGCAGTCGACGTCCTTTCCAGCGAACGACCACCTGATGGAGCTGCTGATCATCATCGACGCGCTGCGCCGCTCCTCGGCGCGCCGCATCACGGCGGTGATGCCCTATTTCGGCTACGCCCGTCAGGACCGCCGCTCCTCCGGCCGCACTCCGATCTCGGCGAAGCTCGTCGCCAACATGATCACCCAGGCCGGCGCCGACCGCGTGCTGACGCTCGACCTGCACGCCGGCCAGATCCAGGGCTTCTTCGACATCCCGACCGACAACCTGTTCGCGGCGCCTGTGATTGTGCGCGACATCAAGGACCGGCTGCCGCTCGACAATGTGATGGTCGTCTCGCCGGACGTCGGCGGCGTCGTACGTGCGCGCGCCATCGCCAAGCGCATCGACGCGCAGCTCGCCATCGTCGACAAGCGCCGCGAGCGGCCGGGCGAGTCGGAGGTGATGAACGTCATCGGCGACGTCGAGGGTCGCAGCTGCATCCTCGTCGACGACATCGTCGACTCCGGCGGCACGCTGGTGAACGCCGCCGACGCCCTGCTCGCCAAGGGCGCCAAGGACGTCTACGCCTACCTTACGCATGGCGTGCTTTCGGGCGGCGCGGTCGCGCGCGTCACCGCCTCGAAGATCAAGGAGCTTGTCGTCACCGACTCGATCCAGCCGACCGAGGCGGTGCGCGTCGCCAAGAACATCCGGGTTGTCTCGATCGCGACCCTGATCGGCGAGGCGATCGCGCGCACCTCGAGCGAAGAGAGCGTGTCGAGCCTGTTCGACTGAGGGCTTCAGATGCCGAACGGCCGCCCGACCTTCTGGCTGATCGCGGGTCCGAACGGCATCGGCAAGACGACCTTCGCGCGGGCGCGGCTGGAGGCGATTTCCGGTTCGGTGAACTTCGTCAACATGGACGAGATCGCGCGGGGGCTTTCGCCGCTGCGTCCGTCGGTCGCCGAGCGGGACGCGGCCGAGGTCGCGCTGGAGCGCGCGCGCCGCTTCATCGCGGCGCGCACGACGTTCGCGATGGAGACGACGCTGTCCGGCCGCGCCCATCTGCGCCTCGTCGAAACTGCGAAGCTGTCCGGGATGGAGACCGCGCTGATGTTCTTCGCGGCGGCTGATCCACGGATCTGCCTCGAACGGATCGCGCGCCGCGTCGCTGAAGGCGGCCACGACGTCGACCGCGACGTGGCGTTGCGCCGGTTCGGCCGGGGAGCCTCAAACTTCTCGCTTTACGCCGCGGCGGTCGATCTCTGGCGGCTTTACGACGCTTCGGGGGCCAAACCCGTCCTCGCGGCCGAAGGGGTGACGGCCAGGCTGGCCTTCGCCGATCCCGACATTCTCGCACGTCTGCCAAACGTCCGGCTGCCCAGCGCCTAGGTTCTGAACTCATAAAGTTTGCGTGGCGCGCTGGTGGCTGATTCAAGGTCTGGGGAGGATCTTGGATGGCGCGCTACGATCTCAGCGAAGCGGAGTGGCGGCTGATCGAGCCGCTGCTTCCGA
>JADBEO010000023.1 GCA_031316315.1 Chelatococcus sambhunathii | reverse complement strand
CCCTCCCCTCGGCCCGCGCCTCGTCATCGCGACCCACAATTCCGGCAAGCTGCGCGAATTCCGCGAACTGCTGGCGCCCTTTCCGCTCGAGCTCGTCTCAGCCGGCGAGCTCGGCCTGCCGGAGCCGGACGAGACCGGCACCACTTACGCCGAGAACGCGCGCATCAAGGCGGAGAGCGCGGCCAAAGCCTCCGGCCTGCCGGCGCTGTCCGACGACAGCGGGCTCTGCGTGTTCGCGCTCTGGGGCGCGCCGGGCCTGTTCTCCGCCCGCTGGGCCGGACCGGACAAGGATTTCGCTTCGGCGATGGCGCGCGTCGAGGAGGACCTGCAGGACCGCGGCGCGACAACGCCGGGCGAGCGGCGCGCGGCCTTCGTCGCCGCGCTCTCGCTCGCCTGGCCCTCCGGCGAGGGGCTCGACGTCGAAGGCTCGGTTCCCGGCGTGCTGGTCTGGCCGCCGCGCGGAGAGCTCGGCTTCGGCTATGATCCCGTCTTCCTGCCGGAGGGTTGCCACCGCACCTTCGGCGAGATGACGGCCGAGGAGAAGCACGGCGTGACCTGGGACGAGACCGGCCGCGCCACCGGTCTGTCGCACCGCGCCCGGGCCTTCGGCGAGCTGATGGCGGCGCTCTATCCGGACGGTCCGCCGAGATGAGCGATGCAACTTCGGGCGAGCCGGGCTTCGGCGTCTATGTGCACTGGCCGTTCTGCGCCTCGAAGTGCCCCTATTGCGACTTCAACAGCCATGTCCGCCACAAGGGCTGGGACGAGCCGCGCTTCCTCGCCGCTTTCCGCCGCGAGATCGCCCACATGGCCGCGCTCGCGCCGGGACGCACCGTCTCCTCGATCTTTTTCGGCGGCGGCACGCCCTCACTGATGCTGCCGGAGACCGTCGCCGGCATTCTGGACGCCATCGGCGGGAGCTGGGAGGTCGACGACGCAGTCGAGGTGACGCTCGAAGCCAATCCGACCAGCGTTGAGGCCGACCGCTTCCGCGGCTATCGCGCCGCCGGGATCAACCGCGTCTCGCTCGGCGTGCAGTCGCTCCATGACGAGGCGCTGAAGCAGCTCGGACGGCTTCACACCGCCGAGGAGGCGCTCAAGGCGCTTGGCGTCGCGACGGCGACCTTCGAGCGCGTCTCCTTCGACCTGATCTACGCCCGGCCCGACCAGACGCCGGACGCCTGGCGCGACGAGCTTGCGCGGGCGCTCGCTCTCGGCACGGACCACCTGTCGCTCTACCAGCTCACCATCGAGGAAGGCACGCCCTATTGGGGCCTACACCGCGACGGCAAGCTCAAGACGCCCGACGAGGCGACGGCCCGCGCGCTGTGGGACTTGACGCAGGAGACGTGCGAAGCCGCCGGCCTGCCGGCCTACGAGATCTCGAACCACGCCCGGCCCGGGCAGGAGAGCCGGCACAATCTCGTCTACTGGCGCTACGGCGAATACGCCGGCGTCGGTCCCGGCGCCCACGGCCGGCTGATCGTGAACGGCGCACGCCGCGAGCTCTCGACCGAGCGCAACCCCGAGCTCTGGGCCTCGGCCGTGGAGGCGGACGGCGCCGGCCTCGTCATGAACGAACCGCTCTCGCTCGAGTCGCAGGCCGACGAGTTCCTCGTCATGGGCCTGCGCCTGACGGAAGGCATCGACCTCGCCCGCTTCCACCGCCTCTGCGGCCGGCGGATCTCCGACCGGCGTATCGACGACCTCGTCATGGACGGCATGGTCGAGCGCGTCGGGCGCGACCGGCTGCGCGTCACGCCCGAGGGCTTTCCGGTGCTCGACGCGGTGGTGGCCGATCTCGCGAGCTGAAGCGGCGCGCGAGACAGGTCCGGTCCGCCGGCCGCAGACTGGCCAGCGTCCTTACGCATCCTGCCCTGCGACGTCGTCAGTAGTCGTCACGCGGACGATAGACCGGGCCTGGACGGTACTCCGGGCGAGGGCGATAGGCGGGGCGGCAGCCATAGTAGGAGGTGCAATGGCCGCGCACGTAATGGCCGCTGCCGCCGTATCGTCCGTCGCCATAGCCGCCGTATCTCGGAGGCCGGCCGCCGCCATAACCGTCATAGCCTCCAGGCCGTCCGCCGCCGTGACCGTCGGGGCGCCCTCCGCCGTAGCCGTCGGGCCGCCCGCCGCCGTAGCCCCCGCCATAGTTCCCGGGGCGTCCGCCCCCATAACCGTCGGGCCGGCCGCCGCCGTAACCTCCGCCGTAGTTTCCGGGCCGGCCACCGCCATAGCCGTCTGGCCGCCCTCCGCCGTATCCGTCAGGCCGGCTTGGCCGTCCGCCGCCATAGCCGCCGCCCCCGCCCGACTGACCGCCGCCTTTGTCCCAGCCGCCGCCGCTCTGGCCGGACCCCTTGTCCCAGCCTCCGGATTGTCCGCCGGACTGGCCGCCGCCATAGCCGCCGCCGCTGCCGCCGCCCGGCGTCCCGCCATAGCCGCCGCCCCATTCGGCGGAAGCAGGCGCGATGGCGAACGCCGCGGCGCCGACGAACGTCAGCGTCCCGACCGCGAACGCGACGAAACGCGATGTCTTCGAAATGCTCCTGCTCATTGAAACCCCCAGATCCTTTGTTGGACCCCTCGTCGCGCCACGATCGGTGACGCCGGAGCCGCTGGGTTCGAGGCTCGGAGACATGCGGCGGGAGGCGGACGGAGCGCGCAACGAGATGGCGGCCACGTCATCGCACGCCATCAACTCCGCAGATCGATCTCCCGTCGCGTTCTCAAGTCCGTCAGAAATCATCCCGCCGCGCAGTGAATGGGGGCAATATTGTATATAGTCGTAAGTATTAGTACCGACGCAAGTCGCGCGCCTTGAGCGCACTTGTCTCTGAGATCGCCGCGGGCGCCGCCGTCAGGAAGACGGCTTCATCTCCGTCAGGTCTCGTCTCATCCTCGCGAGCATCCCGGAAAAGACCCCCGGATCATCCAGCGCGCGTGACAGAACGATCGCGCCCTGGATTCCGCCCACCACGTCGACCGCGCGCCTCAGCGCCTCGTCCGGGCTTGCGCCCGCCCGTTGAAGCGCGAGGCGGAGCGCATCAATCCAGCGCTGGAAATAGGAGCGGACCGCCTCCGCGAACCGATCGCGCACATCGCCGAGGGCGAAGCAACCGACGAGGCAGACGCGGCGGCCGGAGCGGAAATACGTCTCCGTCGCCTCGAACATCGCGGCGATACCGGCGTCGGGAGGCTCGCTGTCCTTCAGCGGCGCGAACACCTCGCGCTCGAACCAGCCGTCGATTTCGGCGAGCACGGCGGCCGCCATCTCGGCCTTCCCGCCGGGGAAGAAGTGGTAGAGGCTGCCCTTGCCGAGCCCGGTCGCGGCCCCGATGAGCGCGAGGCTCGCGCCCTCGAAGCCGTGCTCGCGAAAACACTCGCCGAGCGCAGGCAGCACGTCCGTGCGCTCGGCGACCATGCGGGGCATGTCGGGCCTCGCCCGCGGCTCAGAGGCCGAGGTCGCTGAGGCTCGGATGATCGTCCGGCCGGCGCCCGAGCGGCCAGTGATACTTGCGCTCGCTCTCGGCGATCGGGAGGTCGTTGATGCTCGCGAAGCGCCGCCGCATCAGCCCGTCCTCTGAAAACTCCCAGTTCTCGTTGCCGTAAGAGCGGAACCAGTGGCCGCTGTCGTCGAGCCACTCATAGGCGAAGCGCACCGCGATGCGGTTCTCAGCCCAGGTCCAGACTTCCTTGATGAGCCGATAGTCGAGCTCGCGCGCCCATTTGCGGGTCAGGAACGCCTCGATCTCGGCGCGCCCCTTCAGAAACTCGGCGCGGTTCCGCCACACGCTGTCCTCTGTATAGGCGAGCGCGACCTTGGCCGGATCGCGGCTGTTCCAGGCGTCCTCGGCCATACGGGCTTTCTGGGCCGCGGTCTCGGCGGTGAAAGGCGGGAACGGCGGACGTCCGGACATGGCGAGCCTCAATCTGTACCGAATGGAAAACTATGTACCGATTGGTACACATGGGCCGGCGCAAGTCAAATCCGCCGTGGAGGAGCGGGCGCGCGGCCTTGCCCGGGCGATGCGCGGCGTCGCAATGTCAGGCGTTCACTGAAGCCTGCAGAAGCCGCCTGCGTGCTTCGAGACGCGTCCCTCCGGGCCGCTCCTCAGCATGAGGACTGTTCTTTTTGGCGATCACCGCGCTCCTCATGCTGAGGAGCCCGCGCAAGCGGGCGTCTCGAAGCACGCAGTCGCGTCATCCAGCCGGAGCCGCGCGGTGACCATGGACGCGCTCGCCCCGGCCCACCCGACTCCGATGATGGCGCAGTACCTGGAAATCAAGACCGCCAATCCCGACAGCCTGCTGTTCTATCGGATGGGCGACTTCTACGAGATGTTCTTTGAGGACGCCGAAAGGGCGAGCCGCGCGCTCGGCATCGCGCTGACCAAGCGCGGCAAGCACCTTGGCGAAGACATTCCGATGTGCGGCGTGCCGGTCGAGCGCGCCGACGACTATCTGCAGCGCCTGATCGGCCTCGGCTTCCGCGTCGCGGTCTGCGAGCAGACGGAGGATCCGAAGGAAGCCAAGAAGCGCGGCGCGAAATCGGTCGTGCGCCGCGACGTCGTGCGGCTCGTCACGCCCGGCACCCTGACTGAGGACGCGCTGCTGGAGCCCCGCCGCGCCAATCTGCTCGCCGCGATCGCGCGCGGGCGCGGCGAGGACGGCGGCTTCGCCTTCGGGCTGGCATCGGTCGACGTCTCGACCGGCGCCTTCTCTGTCGGCGAGGTGCCAGTCGCGGGTCTCGGGGCGGCGCTCGCCCGGCTCGACGCGGCGGAGGTGCTGGTTCCAGACGGCATGATCGAGGAGCTCGGAGCCGCGCTTGGCGACAGCCGCGCCGCCGTCACCCCGCTCGCGCGCGACCTGGTCGATTCTGCCCGCGCCGAGACGCGGCTCGCAAAACACTTCGGCGTCGCGACCACCGAGGCCTTCGGGGTCCTGTCCAAGCCGGAGCTGACGGCCGCCGCCGCGATCGTCGGCTATTTGGAGCGCACGCAGCTCCAGAACCTGCCTCCGCTTTCGCGTCCCGCCCGCGAGGGCCGCGGCGCGGTGATGGAGATCGACGCGGCGACGCGCGCCAATCTGGAGCTCGTGCGCCGGCTTTCCGGCGAGCGCGAAGGCAGCCTGCTCGACGCGGTCGACGCCTGCGTGACAGCCGGAGGTTCGCGCCTTCTCGGTCAGCGCATCGCCGGGCCCCTGCTCGACCCGGCCGCGATCACGCGCCGGCACGACGCGGTCGAGGCGCTGATCGAGGCGCCGGAGCTGCGCCGCTTCGTCCGCCAGACGCTCGCGCGCGCCCCGGACCTCGCCCGGGCAGCCCAGCGCATCGCGTCGGATCGCGGCGGCCCGCGCGATCTCGCCGCGATCCGCGACGCGCTTGGAGCCGCGCAGGCGCTCGCCGAGCGCCTCGCCACTCAGAGGGACGCCCCGGACGAACTGATCGCCATAGCCGACGCTCTGTCCGCGGCCGACCATGCGCTGGCGCTCGATCTCGCGCGGACGCTTGCCGACGAGCTGCCGCTGCTGAAGCGCGACGGCGGCTTCGTGCGCGCCGGCCGCAGCAGCGAGCTCGACGCCGCCCGCGCGCTGCGCGACGAGAGCCGCAAGGTCATCGCTCAGCTGCAGGCCGCCTATTCGGACGCGACTGACGTCCGCACGCTCCGAATCAAGCACAACAACGTGCTCGGCTATTTCATCGAGGTTCCCCAGCAGCACGGCGAGCGCCTGCTGAAGCCGCCGCATGCGGAGACCTTCGTCCATCGCCAGACCATGGCCGGGGCGATGCGCTTCACGACCACCGAACTCGGCGATCTGGAGCGCCGGATCGCGGAGGCCGGCGACACCGCGCTCGCGCTGGAGCTGCGGATCTTCGAGAGCCTTGTCGCCCGTGTGAAGGAGAGCTGGGAGACCTCGCGCGCCTGCGCCGACGCGCTTGCCGCGCTCGACGTCGCGGCCGGCCTGGCCGAGGTCGCCGTCGATCTCGGCCATGTCCGGCCGCATGTCGACGAGAGCCTCGATTTCGCGCTCGAGGGCGCGCGCCACCCCGTGGTCGAGGCGGCACTGAAGCGCGAGGGAAAGCCCTTCGTGCCGAACGACGCCGAGCTCTCCGCGCCGGACGGCGACGGCGGGCTGATCCAGCTCGTCACCGGCCCCAATATGGGCGGCAAGTCGACCTATCTCCGCCAGGCCGCGCTCTGCGCCGTGCTCGCGCAGGCCGGCGCGTTCGTCCCGGCCAAGGCCGCCCGGATCGGCGTGGTCGACCGGCTGTTCAGCCGCGTCGGCGCGGCCGACGATCTTGCGCGCGGACGCTCGACCTTCATGGTCGAGATGGTCGAGACGGCCGCGATCCTCAACACGGCCGGTCCGCGCTCGCTGGTGATCCTCGACGAGATCGGGCGCGGCACGGCGACCTTCGACGGGCTGTCGATCGCCTGGGCGGCGATCGAGCACCTGCACGAGGTCAACCGCTGCCGGTCGCTGTTCGCCACGCATTTCCATGAACTGACGGCGCTCGCCAAGCGCCTGCCGCGGCTTCGGAACGCCACCGTGCGCGTCGCCGAATGGAAGGGCGAGGTGGTGTTTCTGCACGAGGTCGCGCCCGGCGTCGCCGACCGGTCCTACGGCATCCAGGTCGCGAAGCTCGCCGGCCTTCCCCCCGCCGTGGTGCGGCGCGCGAAGGCGGTGCTCGACGAGCTCGAAGCGCACGACCGCGCCTCGCCGGTCGAACGCATGATCGACGACCTGCCGCTCTTCGCGGCCGCCCGGAAGGCGCCGGAGGCCGACGCCGATCCGGCGGTGGAGGCGCTCGACGCCATCGATCCCGACGCGCTCAGCCCCCGCGAGGCGCTGGAGGCGCTCTACAGACTGAAGGGACTTCGCAGCAGGTAAGCCCGCTTCCTTCGATCTGAGGCGCGGCCTGCGCGACGGACCGGGCGCTGGCCTTGGATGACGGCTGTCGGCGGGCCGGCCTCAGGAGGGAGCTCCGCGCTCGGCGTCGCGCCCTATCCCAAGCGATCGTCACCCTGCCCTACCCCCGCAGGGGTAGGGATCGCGCCACGTCCTGAAAGGTCTTCAGAGCTCTAACGGGTTCGGCTCACCTCTGCCCGCCGGCGGCGCGCAGGGCCTCGCCGGTTACCCAGGACGACTGGTCGGAGGCGAGGAACACCGCCACCTTGGCCATGTCGTCCGGACGGCCGAGGCGGCCGAGCGGGGTTGAGGCGATCATCTGCTGCTCGAACTCGCTGCCCTTGACGCCGGCTGCGACGAGGCCCTCGGTCTCGGTGCCGCCCGGATTGATCGCGTTGACGCGGATGTTCTTCGGGCCGAGTTCGACCGCGAGGATGCGCGTGATGGAGTCGAGCGCGGCTTTGGTGGAGGAGTAGACCGAGGTCGTCGGATAGGCGGATGTGCTCGCGACCGAGGAGACGTTGATCACGCTGCCGCCCTCGGGGCGGAAATGCTTCAGCGCCTCCTGCGTCGCAAGCAGCGGCCCGAGGACGTTGACGTCGTACTGGCGGCGATACTGCTCCTCGGTGATCTCCTCGATCGGGGCGAACTGATAGACGCCGGCGTTGTTGACGAGCACGTCGAGCGCGCCGAAGGCCGCCTTGGCCTCGTCGAACAGGCGCTTGACGTCCGCGGCCTTCGACATGTCGGCCTGCGCGACGATGGCCTCGCCGCCGCCGGCCTTGATCTCCGCGACCACCTTCTCGGCCCCGGCCTTGTCGGAGGCGTAGTTCACCACGACCTTCGCCCCTGCGGCGCCGAGGCCTTTGGCGATCCCCGCGCCGATGCCCTTCGAGGCGCCGGTGACGATCGCGGTCTTTCCCTTGAGCTCGCCCATCTGATGTCTCTCCTTGAGGCTCGAGCGTTCATTTCGATTGTTAGATGATTATCGAAATGATCCGCGCAAGACCGCCCCGCGCGACGGGACGACGCAGCGGTTGGACAGGTCATGCATGGAGGCTCGCAGCGTCGTCCCGGCCTTGCGCCGGGATCCATTTCCATCGACTTCGCCTAGCTTCTCAGCCGTTGAGGCAATGGATTCCGGGACAAAGCCCGGAATGACGGCGTCGCGTGAGATGGGCCGGCGCTCAGCGTTCCGCTCGTACGCTCTCAGATCCGCGACAGGCGGGCGAGATAGGCGGCGAGCACGGGCCGGTTCAGCGTGAGGTTCGCGGCGCGGCCCTCGCGGGTGATCTCGATCAGCCCCGCGGTCTCGAGCTCTTTCACATGATGCGACAGGGTCGCGGCGCTGATCTCCTTCGCCTCGTGCAGCGCCGCGCAGGGCGTAGGCCCGGGCCGCGCGCCGATCTCCTTCAGGATCTGCACGCGGCGCGGCTCAGCGAGCGCGCGGGCGACGCGCTCGAACTGCCGGTCGGTGAGGGAAAGTTCGTCGGCGCTCATGAACCGACAGATAAGACGCGGCGCGCCGCTTGCGAGGACACGCCGCTCTACTGGCTCGCCCAGACGATGCGCGCGATCCACGCGACCTCGCCTGTGGCGAAGGCGCGGTCCGGATAGGCGGGATTGAGCGAACGCAGTTCGACCTGCTTCGCCGTCTTGCGGGCGAGTTCCTTCGCCAGCACCTCGCCTTCCGCCGTCTTCACCACGACCCGGTCGCCGCGGCGGACCGGAGCTCCGGGGGCGACCAGCACGACGTCGCCGTCCCGATAGACCGGCTCCATGGAGTCGCCGGAGATCTCGAGCGCGTAGGCGTGCTCGCGCTCGACGTCCGGAAAGGCGATCTCGTCCCAGCCCTGGCCCGTGGGGAAGCCGCCGTCGTCGAAATAGCCGCCGTCGCCCGCCTGGGCGAGGCCGATCAGCGGCACGGTCTTGCGCGGCTCGGGAGCGGCGCCGGTCACCAGCGCGATGAAGTCGTCGATCTGCGTGCGCGTGGCGTCGAGCGCCTTGGCGATTGACTCTGTTGAGGGCCAGCGCGGCCGGCCGTCCGCGGCGATCCGCTTCGACTTGTTGAACGTCGTCGGGTCAAGCCCCGACTTGCGCGCGAGCCCCGAGGCTGACAGTCCGTTTTTCGCCGCCAGCGCGTCGATCGCCGCCCAGATCTGGCCGTGGCCGAGCATGGTGATCCGCCTTGCCGTCCCGCCCTGACGGCGCGGGACCTCTGTCACACGTTAGGAATTACTGCCTTTAACGCCCGTTGTCCACCACGTCGCGACGTCGGCGGCTTGTTCGGACCGGCCTACGGTTCTAGAGCTTCTTCGTTCCGGGCAACGCGCCCGCCTCGGACTGCGTTCCGCGGACGAAGAGATTTCATCCCAGCCGGAAAAGGCGGAAGGCCGATGACCGACGGGATCGTGTACAAGATCGCGCCGCTGGCGCTCTGGCGCGCGGCCGAACGGGCCGGGCGTTTCGAGGGCGCGCCCGTCGATCTCGCGGACGGCTACATCCACTTCTCCACGGCCGGCCAGGCGCGCGAGACGGCGGCGAAGCACTTCGCTGGCCAGGACGATCTGCTGCTGATCGCCGTCGACGCGTCGGCGCTCGGCCACGCTCTGAGATGGGAGCCCTCGCGCGGCGGGGCCCTCTTTCCGCATCTCTATGGCGCGCTGCCGCTCTCCGCAGTGCTCTGGACCCGGCCGCTGCCGCTCGGAGGCGACGGACGGCGCCTCTTCCCGGAGGATGTCCTTCCGGAGGATCCGGCGTGATCGGCGCGCTCTGGCCGCTGGTGCGGCCCGCGATCCACCTGCTCGATCCCGAGACGGCGCATGAGGCGACGCTGGCGGCGCTCGAGCGCTTCACCACCCGGCATCCGAAAGCGGCCGATCTGCGGCTCAGGACGCGCGCCTTCTCGATCGAGTTCCCGAACCCGCTCGGCCTCGCGGCCGGTTTCGACAAGGACGCCCGCGCGCCCGACGCCATGCTCGGCCTCGGCTTCGGCTTCGTCGAGATCGGCTCGGTGACGCCGCGGCCGCAAGGAGGCAACCCGAAGCCGCGCCTGTTCCGGCTCGCCGAGGACCGCGCGGTGGTGAACCGGATGGGCTTCAACAACGCCGGCATGGAGGTCGTGCGCGAGCGGCTGCGGCGGCGGGCGCGGCGCACCGGCCTTGTCGGCGTCAACATCGGCGCGAACAAGGACTCCGAGGATCGGACAGCGGACTACGTCGCCGGAATCCAGGCCTTCGCGCCCTACGCCGCATTCTTCACCGTCAACATCTCCTCGCCCAACACGCCGGGCCTTCGCGACCTGCAGGCGAAGGCGGCGCTCGACGACCTCGTCCAGCGCGTGACGGAGGCGCGCGACGAGGCCGCGGCCGGCCGCGCCGCGCCGCGCCGCCCGATCCTGCTCAAGATCGCGCCGGATCTCGACCTCGCGGGCCTCGACGACGTGGTCGCGGTGGCGCGCGACCGGGGACTCGACGGGCTCGTGGTGTCGAACACGACGCTCGCGCGCCCCGCGAGATTGAAAAACCGATCGGCCGGCGAGGCCGGCGGCCTGTCCGGCGCGCCGCTGCTGCGCCGTTCGACCTGGATGCTCGCCGAGACCTGGCGGCGGCTCGAAGGCGCCATGCCGCTCGTCGGCGTCGGCGGCGTGGGTTCCGGCGCCGACGCGCTCGCCAAGATCCGAGGCGGCGCGACGCTCGTCGAGCTCTACAGCGCCATGGTGTTCGAGGGTCCGGGATTGCCGCTGAGGATCCTCGACGAACTGGCGACGGCGCTCGACCGGGAGGGCGTCGCCTCGCTCGCCGAGCTGACCGGACGGGACGCCGAGGCCGTCGCGCTGGAGGGACCGGGGGAATAGGCGGAGACGGCGGCTGGCGCGCTCCTGCGGGCCTAGCCAAATCGCCTCGTCATGGTCCGGCTTGACCGGACCATCCACGTTTCGCGCCGAGCTTGACGGTGGAGGTGGGTCCTCCGGTCAAGCCGGAGGACGACGACGGAGCGGGCGCCGTTTTTCAACGACGTGGATCGTCATGCAACTCGGTTGAACGTCGTCTAGGGATGGCGACGAGGCGGATTTCAACGCCGGCACGAGCCGTAACCGTAAGGGGAGAAGACCGCATGACGGCGACGAGCGCGACGATCGAGCGTCCCGACGACCGGCCAAAGATCCCGCTCGCCGTGAAGCTCGCCTACAGCGCCTTCATGGCCGTCATGATCCCCGTCTATCTCTGGTATTATGGCCCGACCAACTTCCTCTATTTCTGCGACCAGGCGCTGCTGTTCACGCTCGTCGGGATCTGGCTCGAAAGCCCGCTGCTGCTGTCGATCCCAGCGGCCGGCATCTTCCTGCCGCAGATGCTCTGGATCGCCGACTTCGTCGGCACGCTGTTCGGTGCGCCGCTGATCGGCATGACCGGCTACATGTTCAAGTCGGACACCTCGCTGTTCCTGCGAGGGCTGTCGACCTTCCACGGCTGGCTGCCGCTGCTGCTGGTCTATCTCGTGGTCAAGGTCGGCTACGACCGGCGCGCCTTCTGGTTCTGCGCGACGATCACGACGGTCACCCTTCTCGTCTGCTTCTTCTTCATGCCGCCGCCGCGGCCGGACCCTGGCCTCACCCCCGTGAACATCAACTACGTCTGGGGTCCGGACGACCAGGCGGCGCAGACCTTCATGGGTCCCTACGCCTGGCTCGCTTTGCTGCTGATCGGCATGCCCGGCGTGTTCGTGTTGCCGGCGCATCTCGCCTTCCGCCGTCTCATGCCGCAGGCGAAGCCGGCGAGCTGACCGCAAATGTCCTGCGTGTCAGGCCCGGCAGCAAGGCCGCCTGCGCAAGCCCCCGCGCCAGCAGCCAGGCGAGCAGCGCAAGCCAGAGCCCGTGGTTGCCAAGACTCGGCGCGAGCGCCCAGAAGGCGGCGAAGTAGAGCGCGATCGCGATCAGCGCCGTGTTGCGCATGGCCGCGCCCCAGGTCGCGCCGATGAAGACGCCGTCGAGCACGAAGGCGAGCGACGCGGCGAGCGGGGCGAGCGCGGCGTAGATCAGGAACGGCTCGGCGGCCGCCCGCACCTCCGCGCTCTTCGAGACGAGCGCGACGAACCAGTCGCCGCCCGCGAGAAACACGATGGTGATTACGGCCGCGACGGCGAAGCACCAGACAAGCGCGAGCTTCGCGGCGCGCTCGAAGGCGCCCCTGTCGCGCGCGCCGACCGCAGCGCCGCAGAGCGCCTCCGCAGCGGTCGCGAAGCCGTCGAGGAAGTAGCCGCCGATCAGGAACAGGTTGTTGAGCACGCCGTTCGCCGCGAGCGTCGCGTCGCCGGCGCGCGCGCCCTGCGCGACGAAGAACAGATAGGCCGAGATCAGCGCGAGGGTGCGGATGAAGACGTCGCGGTTGACGGCGACGGTCGCGACCATGCGCGCGCGGTCCAGAACCAGCGAAGGCGGCGGCAGGCTAATCTCCCTAAGGCGGCGGGAGGCTAGGGCGAGGCCGAGGAGAAGCGTCGCACATTCGGCGAGCACGGAGGCCGCCGCGGCGCCTTCCACCGAGCAGTGCAGGACCAGCACGAAGAAGACGCTTCCGGCCGCGTTGACGCCGTTCAAGAACACCTGGAGCGCGAGGCCCGCCGTGGCGCGCCCCCGCCCCAGCATCCAGCCGAGCACCGCGTAGTTCGCGAAGGCGACCGGGGCGGCCCAGACGCGGATGTCGTAGTAGCGCCGCGCGGCCGCCTCCACCGCCTCGCTCGGGCTGAACAGGCGGAACATCAGGTCGGCGAGCGGCGCCTGCAGCGCGACGACGACGAGGCCCGCGACGAGCGCCAGCAGCAGCGCCCGGAACAGCGCCGCGCTTTCCTCCGCACGGTCGCGGGCGCCGACGGCCTGCGCGGTGAGCCCGGTCGTTCCCATCCGAAGAAACGCGAAGGGCCAGAACACGACGTCAAACAGCACCGCCGCGAGCGCGATGGCGCCCAGCAGGTCCGCCCGCCCGAGCTGGCCGACGACCGCCGCGTTGACGAAGCCGGAGAGCGGCGTCGCGACGTTCGCCAGCGTCATCGGCAGGGCGATGGCGAGGACGCGGCCGTGGGTAATGGGCTGGAGAGTTCCGGTGACTGCGCTCATCGTGCCCAGCTGAGATCAGTGCGACCAGATTTCATGTCGCGACATCTCCAAATCCCTCCCCTGGGACAGGGGAGGGTAAGGGTGGGGTGCGGCTCAGAAGGAACCACCGCGCTCCACGCCCAGCGACCCCACCCGACCCTTCGCTCCGCTCAGGGCCACCCTCCCCTCTTCGAGGGAGGGATTAGCGCTTATGCCCGTATGCTCTTCGGATGTCCGTCGCTCGCGCCCGACAGCTCCGCAAATCTCTCACGCCACAGGAGACAAAGCTCTGGGTGCGGCTGCGCGATTTACGCAGTCTTGGCTTTCATCCTCGCCGGCGGGCGCCGATCGGCGACCACATCGTCGACTTCTCGTTCCGGAAGCAGCGTCTGGCGATCGAGATCGACGGCGGTCATCACGGCAGACCATCCGACATCGCGAGAGACGCCGTCATCTCCTCTCTCGGCTATCAGGTTCGGCGGTTCTGGAACTCGGACGTCGACGCGAATATCGACGGCGTCCTCGAAACGATCCTCACGGCGTTGGAACGCCGCATCTCCGCATCCCTCCCCCGGGCACGGGGGAGGATAAGGGTCGGTTGGGATGGTTCAGAAACGACCGCCGCGCTGCCCTCCCGGCGACTCCACCCGACCTCGCCTACACCTCGGCCCTCCCCTCTTCGAGAGAGGGATCAGGAGCGTCAGCGCCGTCCGGAGCCGAGGTTGAAGACGCGCATGACGATCCAGATCGGGATCACCACACAAGCGCCGATCAGGAAGTAACGGCCGATCAGCTTGAGGATGTCGGCGGAGTTGCGGATCAGATCCTCGATCTGGTCGACGGCCCAGCGGAACAGCTGGAAGGCGTTGATGTCGAGCTGGTCGAGCACCAGCCCGACGATCACGCAGAGCAGCGCAAGCCGGATGATCACGCCGATCGGCGAGCCGCCGAAGATGCGGCCGAGGCCGCCGCCCGAACCGGCGCGGCCCGGGCTCACCTCGCCCTCGCGACGAAACACCATGGCGTCTCTCCCTGCATCGTGGACTGCGTCACGCCGCTTGCGCCAGTTCGCCCGAAAGCGCGCGGGCGATCAAGGCGCGCGTCTCCGGCACGCCGTAGAGCGCGACGAATGATCCGAAGCGCGGACCCTTCTCCTGGCCGATCAGCGTGCGATAGAGGGCCGCGAACCACTCCTGCGAGACGCCCGGCCGCTCGGGCGTCGCGCCCTTGGCCGAAAAGTCCTGGTAGCGCGGCACGGCGCGGGCGACGTCGTAGAGCGCGTTCTGGACATCCTCCGCCGGCGCGCCGGCCGGCAGGTCCGCCAGCGCCGCGTCGAGGTTTTCCAGCGCGCCGCGCTCGACCTCGTCGGGCGCCGAAAACCGCTTCAGCGGCTTCACGTGGTCCTCGTAGTAGCGGATCGCGTAGCCGACGAGCTCGTCGAGCTTGGGATGCGTCTGCGGCGTCACGCCCGGCGCATAGCGGCCGATGAAGCCCCACAGGACGTCGCGGTTTTCCGCGTTCGAGGCCGAAACGAGGTTGAGCAGCAGCGCGAAGCTGACCGGCAGGCCCTCCGCGGGCGGCTCGCCGGAATGGATGTGCCAGACCGGGTTGCCCAGGCGCTGCTTCCACTCCTGGCGCCCGTAGCCGCCGAGGAACTGGAAATACTCGTCGACCGCGCGCGGGATGACGTCGAAATGCAGCTTCTTCGCCTCGCGCGGCCGCTGATACATGTAGAGCGCGAGGCTCTCCGGGCTGGCGTAGGTCAGCCACTCGTCGATCGTCAGGCCGTTGCCCTTCGACTTCGAGATTTTCTGGCCCTGCTCGTCGAGGAACAGCTCGTAGACGAAGTGCTCCGGCGCGACGCCGCCCAGAATCTCACAGATCCGGTCGTAGAGCGGCGCGTTGGTCTGGTGGTCCTTGCCGAACATCTCGAAGTCGACGCCGAGCGCCGCCCAGCGCGCGCCGAAGTCCGGCTTCCACTGCAGCTTCACGTTCCCGCCGGTGACGGGGAGCGTCTTGTCCACCCCGTCCTCGTCCGTGAAGGTGATGGTCCCGGCGCTCGCGTTCACCTGCTTCATCGGGACGTAGAGCACGCGGCCAGAGGAAGGTGAGATCGGCAGGAACGGCGAATAGGTCGCCTGCCGCTCCTCGCCGAGCGTCGGCAGCATCACCTTCATGATGGCGTCGTACTTCTCGGTCGCGCGCAGCAGCACCGCGTCGAGCTTGCCGGACTTGTAGTAGTCGGTCGCGGAAGCGAACTCGTAGTCGAAGCCGAAGGTGTCGAGGAACCGGCGCAGCATCGCGTTGTTGTGCGCGCCGAAGCTCTCGTAGTTCCCGCCGAACGGGTTCGGCACCGAGGTCAGCGGCATCTGCAGGTACGGCGCGAGCGCGGCCGGGTCCGGCACGTTGTCCGGCACCTTCCTCATGCCGTCCATGTCGTCTGAGAAGCACAGCAGCCGCGTCGGGATCTTATCTTCAGTCAGCACTCGGAACGCGTGGCGCACCATGGTGGTGCGCGCGACCTCGCCGAAGGTGCCGATATGCGGCAGGCCGGACGGACCGTAGCCCGTCTCAAACAGGACCGGCCCGTCCTTCGGGCGCTTCTTCAGCCGCGCGACCAGCTTCTTCGCCTCCTCGAACGGCCAGGCATTTGAAGACTGTGCGACGTCGAGCGGCGGAAACTCTGCGGAAGCCATTTGAAGTTCGGTCCGGTTCAGGGGGCGCGCCCTTCCTAAAGCATCCGGCGCTTCGGAGGAAACAGCCGCTGCGCCGGCAGGCGCTGGCTCGTCGCGCTGGCGCGGGAGAACAAAACGCGCGGCGCCGATTCGTTCTCGCGAGCCAGACCGGGAACAGGCGGTCCGGAGAAAGATCTTAACAAAATCAGAATCTTGGCGTGGATCGGCTCACCATACCCCGACTGGAAAATGCTTGAGATAAATTTCAGCGTAGACGCCGTTCTCGTCGAGGCGCTGTAGCGCATAGTCGATCGCCTGGCGCAGCCTCGGCTCGGACGGGCTGAGCAGCGCGCCGATCCCCTCGCCGAAATAGCGCGCGTCGACATAAGGTCCGCCGACGAAGCGGCAGCAGTTTTCCGACGCCGTGCCGTTCAGCCAGAAGGCGAGCGAGACCGCGTCGCCGAACGCTGCGTCGGCCTCGCCCGCCTGCACGGCGGCGCGGGCCTCGTCGCTCTTCGGATAGGGTTTTAGCGTCACGCCCGGAAAATAGGCCTTCAGGAACGCCTCGTGGGCGGAGCCCGACATCACCGCGACGCTATGGCCTTTCAGCGCCTCGGGCGTCGAGTCGGGCAGCGCCTTGTCCGAGCGTGCGACGAAGCGCGCCGGCGTCTGGTGCACGCGTTCGGTCATGGCGAAGCGCTGCCGCAGGGCCGGGGTCGGGCGGACCATGGCGAGGATGACGTCGGCCTGCCGCTTGTCGATCGTGTCGAGCAGCGCGTCCCACCGCCAGGCCTGCAGCGTGCAGGCGATCTTGAGGTCGGCGCAGATCGCGCGCGCGAGATCGACCGCGAAGCCCGCCGCCTGCCCCTCCGCGTCGACATAGTGGAACGGCGGATAGTCGTCGCCCGTCGCCCATTTGAAGACGCGCGAGGCCGGCAGATCCGGCTTCTCCATTCGGGTGTTGGGGTCGAGATATTGAGGGATCGCGACTTCGTCCTCGGCCTTGGGGGTCTCCTTGGAGGCTTCCTTCGCCGCCTCGGCGAGGACCGGCGCCGCCGACAGCGTCGCGAGGCCTAGCGCCAGCGCGACGAGACCCGCCGCCCCGACGGCCCACCCCTGCCGGTTCCGCCGCGATCCTGGTCGCATTCGATTCGACTCCACCCGCATTGCGATTCTAGTCTCAACCATTCCTTAACCGCGAAAGCGGCCGCCGGACGGCGGCGCGGCGGGCCGTCGGGGGGCGGTTCATTGTTGCACGAAACCGCGCTGCTGACGGCGCGCGATCGCGACGCATCGGTCGAAGCCCGGCTGGCGGGCTCCCGAGCGTTCGACGTTGAGGCGCGCGCGCATCAGGCTGCGCCGCTCCCACCGGAGTTCGCCGCCCTCGAACGCGCGGGCTTTGCTCCTGGACCGCTCTACGCCGCGCTCGCGGATGCGGAGCGCGCCGGCGTCGAGCCGTTCGACGCCCTGCTCTGCTCAGGCCGCTTCTCCGAGACCGAACTCGTGGGCGCGCTGGCGCGCGCTATCGGGGTAGACGTCGCCGGCGCTGACGACGCCCTCGGAGCGCCGGTCGACGCCGACGCGCTGGCGCTCTCGGCCGCCAACGGACATCTCGCCTCCTTGGACGCCTCCGGCGAGCTTCGCTTCGTCGTGGCCGCCCGAGGCGTCGCAATGCGAAGGCTCGCCCGCGCCCGGCGGGGGCAGCCCCGCACGCGCTCGATCGCGCTTGCCGGGCCCCGCGCCTTCGCGAACCTGCTCGCCTCGCGCGCCGGTCCCGCGCTGGCGGCGCGCGCCGCCGAAGGGCCCCAGCGTGTCGCGCCGGAGATGACGGTCGCCCAGGGACTTCCGAGGCTGGGCCGCCGAACGAAGTGCGCGATCGCCGCCGGCGGCGGCGCCCTCATGCTGGCGACCTTCCTCTGGCCGATCCTCGGCGCAGCGTTGCTCGCGGCGCTCGGCCTCGTCTTCGCGGCGATGAACGGATTTCGCCTGTTCCTGTGCTTCGGCGGCGGAGACGCCCGGATCGATCCGCGGATCGCCCGCGCGAGCCTGCCGGTCTACACCGTGCTCGTCGCGCTCCATCGCGAGGCCGCCGTTATCCCGTCGCTGCTCGCGGCGCTCGAGAATCTCGACTACCCGGCCGCCAAGCTCGACATCAAGATCCTGCTGGAAGCGGGCGACGTCGAGACGCTCGCTGCGCTCGCAGCGCGGCCGCCGCGCGCCGGGATCGAGGTGCTTGTGCTTCCGCCCGGCGGTCCGAAGACCAAGCCGCGCGCCCTCAACGCCGGCCTTCTCTGCGCGCGTGGCGAGTTTCTGGCGGTGTTCGACGCGGAGGACCGGCCGGACCCGAAACAGCTGCGCGTCGCTGTCGAGGCGTTTCGCCGGGAGCCCCGCGACGTCGCCTGCCTTCAGGCGCGGCTCGCGATCGACAACCACGCCGACGGCTGGCTCTGCCGGCACTTCGCGATCGAGTACGCCGCGCTGTTCGACGTCGTTCTGCCGGCGCTGTCGGCGCTTCGCCTGCCGATCCCGCTCGGCGGCACCTCGAACCATTTCCGCGTCTCGGCGCTGCGCCGGATTGGCGGATGGGACGCTGCAAACGTCACCGAGGACGCCGACCTGGGCCTGCGCCTCGCTCGTTTCGGATATGCGACCCGCACCATCCCCTCGGTGACGTGGGAGGAGGCGCCGACCACGCTGAAGCCCTGGATCAGACAGCGCACGCGCTGGATGAAAGGCTTCATGGTGACGACCGCGGTCCATAGCCGCCGGCCGCTTGAATTGCTGGCCGAACTCGGGGCGCTGAAGTTTCTTGCCGTCCAGCTCACCATTCCGGGCGTCGCGCTGACCGCGCTGGCCTATCCGGCGCTCGCCGCGATGTTTCTGTTCGACGGGCTGACGGGCGCGCTGCTGTCACCGGCCGAGACCTACCTCGAGGGCGTGCTGCTCGGCTTCCACGTCGTCAACATGATCATCGGCTTTTCGGCAGGTCTCGCCTGCGGCTGGATGGGCGTCGACCGGCGCTGCCCGCAACGCCTCTGGACGACGCTGTTCACCCTGCCGGTCTACTGGTTCCTCGTCGGGTGCGCGGCCTGGCGCGCAGCCTGGCAGATCGCGACGGCGCGGACCTCGGACTGGGAGAAGACCACGCACGGCGTCTCGCGGCGCCGGGCGACGCCGCCTCAGGCGTAGCCGCCGCCATTCCAGGCTTTTCCCGGAATCCATCGCCTGGACCGTTGCGCATGCCCGGCCGTCGGCGGAAATGGGTCCGGCTCAATGCCAGGACGACGCCTTGGGTTTCCGCTCCTGATCGTATCCCGCTCAGACGTGCCGTCTGATCTCCGCCGCGACCTCGTTCGGCTCGCGCTTGAGATTGAGCGGCGCGACGAAGGCGCCGGTCTTGTCCATCAGATAGACCACGGCCGTGTGGTCCATGGTGTAGTCGCCGTCCTTGAGCGGCTGCTTCTTGGCGTAGGCGCGATAGGCCCTCACCATGCCCGTCACCGCCTCGGAACTGCCCGTCAGGCCCCGGATGCGGGGCGAGAAGCTCGACAGATAGGACTTCATCGCCTCCGGCGTGTCGCGTTCCGGATCGACCGTGACGAACAGCGCCTGCGCCTTGTCCTTGTCGGGCCCGAGCGCGTCGAGCGCCTGGGTGATGTCGTAGAGCGCCGTCGGGCAGACGTCGGGACAATGGGTGAAGCCGAAGAACACCACCGTCGCCTTGCCCTTCAGGTCGGCCTCAGTGACGGTCTTGCCATCTTGGTCGACGAGCTTGAACGGCCCGCCGACGCTCGAGGTCTGCGTCGCCGGACGCCCTGCGTCCTGCATCTGGAAAACGGCGACCGACAGCGCGGCCGCGCCGACGAGAAAGGCGATCGCGCCGGCGATGAAGGCGGTACGGGGGGACATGGGGCAAGAAACCTTCAGAAGCAGGCGGCGAGCGCCGCGAAAGCCTGCGCGAGGAACACGTCGGCGCCCTGGCTCGCCCAGAGCGCGACCCCGGCCGCGACGGCCGCGCCGAGGCCGGCGAGAAACGCATAGAACGCCGCGCCGCGGCCTCCGTCTCTCCGTTGCGGCTGTTGGTCGGCGTCGCTCGTCATGGTCGCCGTCCTCGCGCCGATCCGGCCCGGAGGTCTACTCCTTCGCGGCCGGCGCGTCGACGTTCTGAAGCTCACGCCCGATCACGTCGCCGCGCGATGCGGCGGCCTGCTGCGCCGCCGCCTGCTGCTCCTTGTCGTAGGTCGCGAGCCACAGCGACTGCGCGAGCTTGCGCTCGAAGACGGAGTAAGGCTTCACGCCCGCCCCGGCCCCGTCGCCGCCGAGCGCCTTCGAAATCGCGGCGAGGTTGCGCATCGTCAGCGCGAACATCTCCTCCTGCTTGGCGGCGAAGTGGGCGCGGATCGACGCGAAGTTCGCGAACACGTGCTCGGCGCGATCGACCAGCGCATCTTCGAAGCCAGGCTCGCGGACGTCGACCAGCAGTTCCGGCGCGCCGATGTCTTCGAGGAAATATCGCAGCTTGTCGTGGTTGAAGAGCGAGACGATCGGCACGCCGAGGCCAAACGGGATCATCTGCGCGTGGCCGCGCATGCCGACGGCGAGCGGCAGCTTCGCGAACGCCCGCAGCGGATTGAAGATGTGCCGCTTGTCGAAATGCGCCGTCACTGGGAGCTCGAGCCCCTTGGCGCGGGCATGGGCGCTGAAGGCGCGGTCGCCGCGCGCATTGGCGAAGCTCTCGACCCGCCAGCCGCGCCCTTGGATGGTCGTGAGGGCGCGCACGAGGCCGTCATAGATGCTGTCGCGGTCGAACCCGGCGTCCGTGTGCCGCTTGCTGAGATAGGTCTGGATCGACAGACGCTTCGCCGGCTCGAGAGCCGCCTCGTACAGGTCCGGACAGAGCTTCGAAATCAACGTCGTCGGGCAGGGCTGCCACACGACCTTCTCGCGCAGATCCGGCCGCAGATACTCCCGGATCGTGCGCACCGAGCCCATGTTGCGCAAGCCGAAGAAGATCGACTTCTCCACGACCCGGTTGACGTGCTCCCGGAACCGATCGCCAAACTCGGGCTGGCCGGGGAACCTGTTGTTGCCGACGGCGAAGACGATCAGCGGCTTCTCGATCCGGTCGAGCAGCTCCATGGAGCAGTCCCACTGCCAGCCGGAACGGTCGTTCGGATTCGTGTCGGCGAGAAACAGCCCGCCACCGCCGATCACCACGGCGTCGTAGGACTCGTTGATCTTGTCGACGAGCCTGCGGTCGACCGTGTCGCGCAGGTTGCTCGACCCCGCGACATAGAAGGTCTTGCGGCCCTGAAACGTGTTGAAGATCTCGCGCACCATCTCGAACAGGATGGTGTCGCCGTAGTTGGCGAGCGTCTTGATGTCGAAGTGGTAGAGGCGGTGGACCAAGAACGGCTCCGCGAGGGAGAGGCTGCGCGGGGCGGACCATAGGCGCGCGCCCGGCGAGCGTCCATCGCCGAGCTTCGCGCGGAAGGCCGCCGATGATCCCTTGTCCCCGCCTCGCGCGCCGCCTATTCTCCCGCCCGCCGCGGGCGTAGTTCAATGGTAGAACGGCAGCTTCCCAAGCTGCATACGAGGGTTCGATTCCCTTCGCCCGCTCCAAGTTCTCGATACGGCCGTAAGCCAGATCGATCGCCGCGAACGGCTTGGGCGGGCCTCTCGCTATGAGCGGTCGCCGGGTCGCGCGCGGCGACCGCCGCCCCTCTGACAGTGACCCGAAACGCGCCTCCCGCTCCCGCCGGAACGGCGATGCGAACGTCAGGCGGCGATGGCGCGCGACGAATCCCGCACCTGGGTGGCGGCGGCGGTGATCTCCTTCGTGGAGGTGGCGATGCCCTCGACGCCGTGGGTGATCTCGACGACCGCCGCGTTGATCGACTGCATGTTCATCGAGATTTCCTGCGCGACCGACGCCTGCTGAGTGACCGACGCCGAAATCGCCTCGGAAATCTCGTTCATCTCCGCAATCGTCGCCGCGATCCCGCCGATCGCGGCCGCGGCGTCGTTGGCCGCGCTGCGCGTTTCGGTGATCTGGACGCTGATGTTGTCCGTCGCGTTCGCGGTCTGGCTCGCGAGCTGCTTCACCTCGGCCGCCACGACCGCGAAGCCGCGGCCGGCTTCGCCGGCCCTCGCCGCCTCGATCGTGGCGTTGAGGGCGAGGAGGTTCGTCTGCGAGGCGATCTGGTCGATCAGCTTGATCACCTCGCCGATGCGCTGGGCCGCCGTCGCGAGGCCGGAGACGACCTCGGACGTCGTCCGGGCCTGATGCACGGCGCGCTGGGTGATCGCCAGCGAACGAGAGATCTGCGTGCTGATCTCGCCGACCGACGCCGCAAGCTCTTCGGCGCCCGCGGCGACCGCCTGGGAGTTGCCAGACACCTGGGTCGCCGCTCCGGCCGCGGCGACCGCTCGTTGGGACGCCTGAGAGACGGACGACGCGATGCCGTCGAGATCGCCGTCGATCGTCCGCTGCAGTTCGGCGCGCTTGAGCCGCGCCAGGGTCGCTTCGGTGATGTCGGTCGCGAACTTGACGACCTTCAGCACCCGGCCGGTCGCGTCGATGATCGGATTGTAGGTCGCCTGGATCCAGACCTCGCGGCCGCCCTTGCCGATACGCTTGTACTCCGCCGATCGATAGGTCCCGTTGCGCAGATCGCGCCAGAATTCCTTGTAGCCTTCGGAGTTCCGCTCGACGGGATCGACGAACATCGAATGGTGACGTCCCTTGATCTCTGAGAGATCGTGGCCGAGGACCGCCAGAAAATTGGCGTTGGCGGTCAGCACGTCGCCGTCGAGGTCGAATTCGATGACGCCCTGCGAGCGGTCGAGCGCCTTGACCTTGCCCTCGTAGTCCGCGTTCCGCAGCTGCTGTTCGGTGACGTCGGTCGCGAACTTTATGACGCCGTACGGCTTCCCGCCGGCGTCGAGCAGCGGATTGTAGGAGGCCTGGAGCCAAATCTCACGGCCGCCCTTGCCGAGGCGGCGGAACAAGGTCGCCTGCCGCTTGCCGTCCCGCAACGCCTGCCAGAAGGCGGCGTATTCCGGTCCCTGATCCTCGGAGTCGACGAAGATGCGGTGATGTCGTCCCTTGATCTCCTCGAGCGCGTAGCCGGTCGCCGTCAGGAAGTTCTCGTTCGCCCATACGATTTCGCCGTCGAGCGAGAATTCGATCGCGGCCTGAGAGGCGAACATCGCGTCCAGTTTGGCTTTCGTTTGCCGATTGGCGAGGGAGAGCATTCGCGGGCGCCTTATATTCTGCTGGGCCGATTGCGTCAGCGCCAGCTTTCCCGCGTAGACCTAATTTTTTCCTAAGAAAACAATTTGAGGATTGAATATTTCGGCACGAGACAGGGGTCGATAGTGACACCTCCAAGTAAAGTTCTCGCAGTTTTTCTAGCGAGAAAAACTCGAGGCCAGAGATATCCATACGTCATTCATCGCCTCTTGCCGCAACGATATGGGGTCGCCAAAGATGACGTCAAGCTATCGAGACCCTTGCGGAGATTCTCTCCCCTAACAGGTCCGTAATACGTATTTGTACTTATCGGCCGAACCAGGCCTTGGTGCGCGGCGTTTTTGGCGTTCGCTCCGTCAGCCGATCAACGCGCGGGGAGCCTCGTCCGCCGCGGTCGCGGCGGCGATGAAAAGGCGGGCCTGATCGGCCGTCAGCGGCCTGCTGAAGAAATAGCCCTGGACTTCGGTGCAGCCTTCCTGGCGCACGCGGTCGAGCTGGCGCTCTGTCTCGACGCCCTCCGCCGTGATCGCGGCGCCGCTCCTCGCGCCGAGTCCGACGATCGCCCGGACGATCGCGGCGACCTCCGGATCCTCGATCTCGACGATGAAGGAGCGGTCGATCTTGATCTTGTTGAACGGGAACCGGCGCAGATAGCTCAGCGACGAATATCCGGTCCCGAAGTCGTCGAGCGCGATGCGTACGCCGGTCGCGCGCAGGCGCATCAGCGACGAGACCACGGCGACCGCGTTCTGCATCAGCACGCTTTCGGTGATCTCGAGCTCGAGCCGGTTCGCCGCCAGCCCGGACGCGCGAAGAGCCTCTGCGACGCTGCCTTCGAGGCTCGACCGCTGGAACTGCACTGCGGATACGTTGACCGCCACGCGCATGTCCTTCGGCCAGGCTGCGGCTTCGAGGCAGGCCCGCCGGAGGGCCCAATCGCCGAGCGGCACGATGAGGCCGGTTTCCTCCGCCAGCGGGATGAACTCGCTCGGCGCGACCGGCCCGCGCGTCGGATGGTCCCAGCGCAGCAGCGCCTCAAACCCGCAGATCCTGCCGGACGCGAGCGTCATGATCGGCTGGTAGCGCAGCGAGAAGGCCTCTTGCCGAAGCGCCGCCTGGAGATCGGTCTCCAGCTGGTTTCGCGCGATGAACGCCGCGGCCATTCCGGGCTCGAAGAACCGGAACGTGTTGCGGCCTTCGGCCTTCGCCTCGTAGAGCGCGACGTCGGCGTTCTTGAAGACCTGCTCGGCCGGATCGCCCTGGCTGAGCGCGACGCCGATGCTGACCCCCACCGCCGCCAGTTGGCCGTCGACCTCGATCGGCCGGCCGACAAGATCGATCACCCGCTCGGCGACCCGCGCCGCCTCGTCGCGATGGTCGACATGCTGGAGCACGATCGCAAATTCGTCGCCGCCGAGGCGGGCGACGCAGTCTCCCTGTCCCGCGACGGATTTCAGCCGGTCGGCGACCGCCGTGAGGACCGCGTCGCCGGCCGCATGGCCGCGCGTGTCGTTGACCGCCTTGAAGCGGTCGAGGTCGCAGGCGAGGATCGCGAACTGACGCCCGGCGCTATTCGCGCGCAGGGCGAACTGGTTCAGCTTCTCGCGGAACAACGCCCTGTTCGGCAGTCCGGTCAGCGCGTCGTGCAGCGCCATGTGCTGGATCTGGCGCTCGACCTGCTTGCGCCGCGTGATGTCGATATGCGTTCCGACCATGCGCAGGGCGCGGCCGTCCTCGGCGCGCGCCACCACCTTGCCGCGCGCGAGCGACCAGCCAAAGGCGCCGCTCTTGGTCCTGAGGCGGTACTCGCATTCGAAGGTCGGCGCGAGGCCCTTCAGGTGCTCGACGAGTTGGCGTCGGGAGCGGTCGACGTCGTCCGGATGGATCAGCCCCTCGAGCGTCCGGATGTTAGGCAGCATCTCTGCCGGATCGTAGCCGAGCGTGGAGAACCAGTGATCCGAGACCTCGACCGCGCCGGTTTCGATGTTCCAGTCCCAGAATCCGTCGCTGCCGCTCTCGAGCGCCATTGCGAGGCGCTCCTCGCTCAGCCGCAGGGCGTCCTCGGCCTCGCGCCGCTTCGTGACGTCGCGCAGCGAGGCGACATAGCCCGTCGCCGCCCCCGTTTTCTCGTCGCGCGTCAGGCTAAACGATACTTCGATCCAGACCCAGGAACCGTCCTTACGCCTGTATCGCTGGTGCGTCGTGGCCTGATCCACCTCGCCGGCGCCGAGCGATCGGAGCAGCTCGCCATAGCCTGCGCGGTCGTCGGGATGGACGAAATCGAGCGGCCTGGTTCCGACGAGTTCCTCCGGCTCGTAGCCGAGCAGGCTCTGGGCGGCCGGGGAGACGTAACGGCGCGTGGTGTCCAGATCCGACAGGACGATGAGGTCCGTCGTGTTCTCCGCGAGCAGCCTGTAGCGCGTTTCGCTGTCGCGGAGCGCCGAGAACAGGCGCTTGCGATGCTGCAGTTCCGCGGCCGCCGGCAGCACGGTGAGGAACACGACGGCCACGTAGAACTGGAAGAACTGCGCCCTGAAACCCGTGTGCTCGATCAGCACGAACGGCCCGAGCCCGAGCACGGTGAGCGGCGCCCCGATGACGATCAGGGTCGTCATGCTGGCGGCCGCGCCGAGCCGGCCGAACCTGAAGGTCGCGAACAGCGCCGGCAGCAGCGGCACGAACAGCAGCGGGAGCGTGCTCTGCGCGAACACCAGGAGCGAGATGAGGACCAGCGCGGCGAAAAGAAACGCCCCCTCCATGATCTGGCCGAGATCCGCGGACCGGCGCCACTCCCGGATCTCGCCGCGTCCCACCAGAAGCGCAAGCGGCCCGACCGTCAGCGCGCCCAGGGCATGCCCCGCGCACCAGTTGAGGGCGTTGGTCCAGAACGGCGTGCCCGAAATCATCATCGCGACGGCCGCTCCCCAAGGCGCCATCGCCACGGGGGCGATAAAGCCGACGATCAGGGTGAAGCGCAGAACCTCCGCGATCGATGCGAAGTCGCCGGGTCGGGTCACGAAACGCCGCAGCAGCGCCGCCGCGATTACCGCCTCGAGGATATTGATCACGGCGAGCGGACCAGCGGCGAGAGGGCCGAGCCCGAAGAAGGCGGTCGCTATGAAGCTCGCGACGCCGCAGCCGACGATCGCCGGGGGCCAGTCCCTTCGCGGAACCAGCACGAGATAACTCGTCAGAATCGCGGTCGCGATCCAGACGAACGCGACGCCCCCGTTGAATCGGGTCAGCCAAACGGTCGAGCCGGCGGCAAGCAGATAGCCACACGCCAGCCAGATCGGCCGTTTGTCGTTCAACATGGCGCCCTGTTACCGCTTGCCGTTTGATACAATTTACACGCGCGCGGTTAACGGGACTTGCAAGTTGATGGTTGCCGCGGCCGCCCGGCGCACGCGGACGACAGCTCCGTCATGACTGCAACCCGATGGCGCTCTCAACCGTTTGGATCGACATCCAGGGAGGAGCGCCATGTCGAAGCACACATACAAAGTCATCGAAATCGTCGGCTCCTCGCCGTCCTCGATCGACGACGCCATCCAGAGCGCGGTCGGCGAAGCCGCCAAGACGGTGCGCAACATCAAGTGGTTCGAAGTGGTCGAGACGCGCGGACATGTCGAAGACGGCAAGGTCGCGCACTTTCAGGTGGCTCTGAAGATCGGCTTTACCCTAGAGGGCTCCGACTGACCGCGGGGCAGGCGGGGCGCGGCCAGGGCGTCCACGAGACGGGCGTGAGGGGTCCGCGGCCGCCGAACCATCCAGCGGCGCCTCGCGTCCGTCGACCACCTCGAACCGATCGGTCAGCAGAGCATCCGCCTCCAGCATGGTGCGACCGATGGACAGGACTGGGGGCGCGCCGCCGGCCGGGTCGGCGAACGGCACGCGGCTGTCTCTCCCCAGTGGCTATAAGGCGGCGGCGAAGGTCAGCCGCGGCGGCGCGCGGTCTTCGGCTCGGCGGCGGCGCCCTTCGGGTCGTAGCCGACGAGGATGCGCCAGCCCCGGAAGCGGTTGGCCGGGATCGGCACGACGATGTCCTCCTGAACCCGCGTGAAGTTCGCGACGGACTGGCCGGGCGGGATCGCGACGTCGATCTGCTGGACCTGCGAGTAGAGCGGCTTGTTCGCCTCGTCGACGACCGCGATGCGCAGCGGCACGCGCACCGTGCCCGGCGCGCCTTTCGGCCCGACGATGACGCGGCCGACAACGCCGACCTTGATCCCCGCCTCGACGCCGAGGCCGGAGCATTCACGCGCCGTCTCCGCGATCGCCGCCTGCCAGCGCAGGGAGAACGGGTCGTTCTCCTGCCCGTCATAGACGCGGTAGGACGCGGCGCCGTCCAGCACCTCGATCGGCGGACAGTCGTTCTTGATCGCGTTGTCGACGGGCGGCGTGAGCGGCCCGGGATTGGCGTTGCCGAGCAGCAGCTTGGTTCCGAGGCCGGGATTGGCGGTCGCGCGGTTCGGGTCGTTGGGGTCGACCGTCCCGCAGGCTGCGAGGCCGAGACAAAGCGCTGCGACCGCGACGCTCCGCGCGCCCAAGGCTGCTTCGGACCGGCGGAAGACAGAAACGCAACGCATGTCGCCACCTCGCCTTTTCGCCGCGCCCGCCGTGCGGCGGCGGGCGTTATAGCAAGCGGCCGCACGGCTTGAAAAGCCGCGCGCGACGCGCCGGCGCCGCGCTTGACACCGCAGGCCCCCACGTCCCATCTCGCCCGGACCATGCCATCGCAAGCGCCCATGGCGAAGCCGCCCCTTCGGATCCTGCTCTGCTCCCCGCGCGGCTTCTGCGCCGGGGTGGTTCGGGCGATCGACGTGGTGGAGGCGGCGCTCAAGCGCTTCGGGCCGCCGGTCTATGTGCGTCACGAGATCGTGCACAACCGCTATGTGGTCGAGGGGCTGAAGGCGAAGGGCGCAGTCTTCATCGAGGAGCTTGAGGAGGCGCCGGACGGCGACGCGCCCGTGGTGTTCTCCGCCCACGGCGTGCCGAGGTCGGTTCCCGATGCCGCGCGCGCCAGAAACCTTATCTCGATCGACGCCACCTGCCCGCTGGTCACCAAGGTCCATCGCGAGGCGGAGATCCACCACAGGCGCGGCCGCCTCGTCCTGCTGATCGGACATGCCGGCCATCCCGAGGTCGTCGGCACCATGGGTCAGCTGCCGGCGGGCGCGATCATGCTGGTGGAGACGGAAGGCGACGTCGCCCGGCTCCACGTCCCGGAGGGCGTCGACCTCGCTTATGCGACCCAGACCACGCTCTCGGTGGACGACACCGCAGGCGTGGTGGCGGCCCTGAAGTTCCGCTTCCCGGCGATCCACGGACCGCACAAGGAAGACATCTGCTACGCGACCACCAACCGGCAGGAGGCTGTGAAGCGCGTCGCGCCCGGCTGCGACGCGATGATCGTGGTCGGGGCCGAAAACTCCTCAAACTCCCAGCGTCTGCGCGAGGTCGCCGAGCGCGCCGGGTGCGCGAAGTCGCGGCTCGTCGCCCGTGCGGCCGACATCGACTGGACGGTGTTCGGCGACATCCGCACGCTCGGCGTCACCGCTGGGGCCTCCGCGCCGGAGGTGCTTGTCGAGGAGGTCATCGACGCCTTCGCCGAGCGCTACGAGATTTCGATCGAGACGGTCTCGACGGCGGACGAGAACGTGTTTTTCCCGCTGCCGAGGGAGCTGAGGGCGCCGGCGGCTTGAGACGGCCGGTGGACGGGCCTTACTCCGGCGCGCCAACGCCCTCGGCGCTCTCGTCCACGACCTCTTCCGAGCTTTCGTAGCCCGAGGCCATCGGAGCCGGACGCGGACTGGCGTAGACGTCCATTCGCCCCGAGCCCGCGCTCGCGCCGCCGTCATAGCTCGCGACCTGGTTCTGCGACTGGCAGATCTCCTCGTCCGTCGCGCGCAGCGCCTTCGGGCCGAGCGCGTAACGGTAGCGGCCGGGGCAGGCGGCGACGCGCAGCGGGCTCCCCGTCTTCTGAAGCGCGTCGTAGCCGGGCCTCAGCGTCTCCCAGAACGGCATGTTCGGATCGTCGGCGTGCCGCGCCATGTTGGCCTCGGTCATGCGGAACGGGAACGCCTGGAACGGCACCGACTCCTGCCCGGACTGGAGCGCCTCGTGCACCAGCGCGTAGATCTCGTTCACCCTTTTGTGGGTCATGGCGTAGCAGCCGACCGACTTGCAGCCGCCATGCACCATGATGCTGTCGCCGGTGCGGCCGAGCGAGCGGTCATAGGCGTTCGGAAAGCCGATGTTGAAGGCGAGGTGGTTGCGCGACCACGGGTTCAGGCTGCTGCGGCCGATGGCGTAGAAGCCTTCCGGCGCCTGCCGGTCGCCGCGGCGCAGCTTCGGCCCCAGCCGCCCGGAGAACTTGCAGATCTCGTAGCTGCGCAGCAGGCCGTAGCGGCCATTCTCCTCCTGCTTCCAGACCTCCAGCACCGCCTCTTCCTTGAAGACGCGGATGAGGATCGGCGCCGAGCGCGGCATGTCGAGCCGCTTCATCAGGCTGACCGTCTGAACGGTGACCGCGCCGGTCTTGACCTTGGCCTGCCGCCCTGTCGAGCAGGCGGCGAGCGCAAGCGAAAGCGCAAGAACGATCGCGGCGCCGATCGGCCTCGCGGGCGACGACGACGGACTCATATCGCCGGCTACTCCACATGACGCGGCCGAAATACTGGCTCGACCCGCCCCTACGATCGGCCCCGCTTTCCTAACGAGGCGTGAACGGCCGCCGCGTCGCATTGCGGCCGGACGCCGGAGCCCTTAGGAGGAGCGCGCCCTCACCTCCCGCCGAGCTCCACCCCCGCATGGCCGTCTACACCGAAGTCACCGACGACGATCTCGCCGCCTTCATGGCGGCCTACGACATCGGCGACGTCGTCTCCTTCAAGGGTATCGCCGAGGGCGTCGAGAACTCGAACTACCTGCTCGTCACCACTAGGGCGCGCTTCATCCTGACTCTCTACGAGAAGCGGGTCGAACGCGGCGACCTCCCCTTCTTCCTCGGGCTGATGGAGCATCTCGCCGGACGCGGCATCGAGTGCCCGCTGCCGGTGCGCGGGCGGGACGGCGAGGCGTTGAGGATGCTGTGCGGGCGGCCGGCGGCGCTGGTCACCTTCCTCGACGGCGTCTCGGTGCGCCGGCCGACCGCGCGCCACTGCGCGGCGCTCGGGCAGGCGCTGGCCGAGTTGCACGCCGCGGCCGAAGGCTTTCCCATCCGCCGCCCGAACGCGCTGTCGGTCGCGGGCTGGCGGCCGCTCGCCGAGGCGGCGCGGGGCCGCAGCGACGCGGTGCTGGACGGGCTCGACGCCGAGATTTCGGCCGAGCTCGACCATCTGGAGGCCGCCTTTGCCAGGCTGGACCTGCCGGGCGGCGTCATCCACGCCGACCTCTTTCCCAACAACGTGCTGTTTCTCGGCGAGCGGCTGTCCGGGCTGATCGACTTCTACTTCGCCTGCGACGACGCCTTCGCCTACGACGTCGCGATTTGCCTGAACGCCTGGTGCTTCGAGCCCGACCTGTCCTTCAACGTCACCAAGGGCCGCGCGCTGCTCGCCGCCTATCACGCCGCGCGCCCGCTCTCGGGCCCCGAGGTCGACGCGCTCCCGACGCTCGCCCGCGGCGCGGCGATCCGGTTCCTGTTGACGCGCCTCGTCGACTGGCTCGACACCCCGCCGGGCGCGCTGGTGAAGAAACTCGATCCGCTCGAGTATCTGAAGAAGCTGCGCTTCCATCAGCAGGCCGGGAGCGCGGAAGCCTTCGGGTGGCGTCCGTGACGCAGCGCGAGGCGCCGGAAGGCGCGCCGACGCAGGCGGGCGCGGTCGACATCTTCACCGACGGCGCCTGCTCGGGAAATCCGGGGCCCGGCGGCTGGGGGGCGATCCTGCGCTTCGGCGACGCAGAGAAGGAGCTCTCCGGCGGCGAGGCGCTCACCACCAACAACCGCATGGAGCTTCTGGCCGCGATCTCGGGCCTCGAGGCGCTGAGACGCCGCTGCCCGGTCGTGGTCCACACCGACAGCCAATATCTGCGCGACGGCGTCACCAAGTGGATCCACGGGTGGAAGCGCAACGGCTGGAAAACGGCGGACAAGAAGCAGGTCAAGAACCAGGACCTGTGGATGCGCCTCGACGAACTTCTCAAGACCCACGATGTCGAGTGGCGCTGGGTGAAGGGCCATGCCGGCCATGCGGAGAACGAACGGGCGGACGAGCTCGCGCGGGCCGGCATGGCGCCGTTCAAGCCGTCGAAGAAGACCGCCGGCGAATGGAAGGACTGACCTCCCCGCGCCGGCGGGTTCCCGTGATCAGCACGCCGACCGGATGTCGATCTGGACGCCGAGCAGATCCATGTTGATGTTCTGCATGTCGATGCGGACGTAGTAGAATCCGGTGGTCGTGTTGATCGCCGGACTCGGTATCGTGGTCGCGGAGACCGACCGCACGGAGTTCGTCACGCCGTTGGCGCTCACCGCCTGCGCCATCGTCACGGGTATGTCGTAGATGTAGCCGCCGACGGTGAAGGTCTTGCGCAGGAGCGTCGCTGTGAGCCGCTCGGCGGCGTTGATGTCGCGATAGATCATCGTGAAGCCGCAGACCTGACCCGATCCGGCGAAGGGCACGGCGGCGAAGAACTGCGCCGGCCCGCCGTTCTGAAGCGCGATCGTCCCTCGCGTTTCGGTCGCGGTGACGTCCGTGCCGGGCCCGCACGGACATTGCTTGACGAAGGCTGGCGCCGGTATCGCATAGATCGCCGCCTCGGCCGGCGTCGCGGCGCCGAGCGCCGTCACGCCCACGATCACAGCCGCCAGCGCTAGAATGCGGCCGGCGACGCACTTCACCCATCCCACTGCTTGCATGGCTTTGATCCCCTATGCGCCGGTTTTGGCGCTCAGCCAGCAAAGCCGCGCCGGCCACGCATGGGAAGCGGAATCTACTGTTCCGCGACGCACACGCTCTTTTCGCGCAAATCCTGTAGCAGTCAGGGCAAGTCGATACCTCTGGATCGGCGGCCGGCGGCTCGTGGCGCGGCCCGGAGAGCTGACGCGCATCGCATGTTTGCGCGCGGCCCCTGTCCCCTCCGGCGCCTTCGCCATATGATGCGCGTCGGCATGGTTCGGGGTGATCGATGAGCGACGCATCGTTCTTCAGCGACCTTCTCACCTCCATCGCGGAGCGCGGGCGACGCCTGCTCGGCCCTGCGCAGAAGGCGCCGCCGGCGCGCGGCGGCGTGAAAGCCGCCTGCGAAGCGCTTCTGGAAGGACGCGGCGAGGCCTCTCGCGTCGCGCTCGCGAGCCAGATCGTCCAGACCTGGCTGGTCAGCGACGAACCGGGCCGCGCCGCTTTCTTCGACATGATGCTCAAGGAGTTTGGACCTGACGAGGCGCGGCTCGAGAACGCTATCGCCGCGTGGCGGGCGGAGCCGAGCCAGGAGGCCGCCCAGGCCGTCAACGAGGCTTCCGAGCCGCGGCGGCAGGAGCTGATCCGCCGCCTGGCGCTGGCTCCCGAAGGCGTCGCCGCCTTGGTGAAGATGCGCGAGACGCTGCTCGGCCTGCTGGCGGACCACAAGTCGCTCAAGGTGGTGGACGACGACTTCTCCCACCTCTTCAGCTCATGGTTCAACCGCGGCTTCCTGGTGCTGCGCCCGATCGACTGGGGCGCCCCGGCCAACGTGCTGGAGAAGATCATCCGATACGAGGCCGTGCACGAAATCCACGACTGGGACGAGTTGCGCCGCCGCGTCGAGCCGGACGACCGGCGCTGCTTCGCCTTCTTCCATCCGCGCCTCGTCGACGAGCCGCTGATCTTCGTCGAGGTCGCGCTGACGAAGTCGATGCCGGCGACGGTGGCCGAAGTGCTGGATCCGGGGCGCGCGCCGATCGCCGCCAAGGAGGCGGGCGCGGCGGTTTTTTATTCGATCTCGAACTGCCAGGAGGGGCTGCGCGGCGTCTCTTTCGGCAATTTCCTGATCAAGCAGGTGGTCGAGGACCTGCGCCACGACCTGCCCGAGATCGCGACCTTCGTCACGCTCTCGCCCGTGCCGGGCTTCGCCGCATGGCTTGCGCGCGAGATCGAGAAGGAGGACACGGAGGCGCTGCCGCCGGAGGACCGCGTCGCCCTCGCCGACCTCGATGACCGCGCCTGGATGGATGACCCCGAGAAGGTCGAGCGGCTGCGCCCGATCCTCACCCGCGCCTGCGCCTGGTATCTGGTCCACGCCCGCAACAGCCGCGATGCGCCGGTCGATCCGGTCGCGCGCTTCCATCTCGGCAACGGCGCGCGGCTCGAACGGGTGAACTACCTCGCCGACCGTTCGCCGCGCGCGGTGCGGCAGGCGCACGGAATGATGGTGAACTACCTCTACGACCTCGGCGAGATCGAGGCGAACCACGAGGCCTTCTTCGGCCGTGGCCAGGTCGCCGCCTCCGCCTCCGTGAAACGCCTCGCGCGCCGCTCGAAGACGACGGGCGAGGCGAAGACCGGCGAGGCGGAACTCGCGAAATAACGGAGCGGCTCAGCCCGAGAAGGCGAGGCGCGGGCGCTGCTGCAGCTCGCGCGCGCGCAGCTCCATGTCGCTCGCGAAGCGGCCGAGCAGCTGGTTGAAGATCGGGGCGGCCTTGAGGAAGGGCGCATGCCCGCCGCCGGGAATGCGGTGGCAGGTCCCGCTCCAGAGATCCGCATAGCGCGGGCGGTCGAAGGCGCCGGGCCGCACGAGCGGATCGTTGTCGCCGTTGACGATCGCGATCGCCGCCTCGGTGGTTTCGACCGTGCGGCGCTGGTCGGCATGGTCGCCGCGCAACAGGCTCCGGAACATCAGTTCGCGCGCGCGTCCGTCAGCGCGCAGAATCCACTCCGCGGCGGCCTCGGCGTTCTCGGCGCCGACGGTCGTCTCGGCGAGCTCGAGCGCCTGAGTGCGGCTGAGCTCCCGCGTTCCGAGCAGCGGGGTCGCGGCGGAGAGGCGGAAGCCCGCGAGCAGGCCGCGCAGGCCCGAGCGGACCGGCGGCGCGCCGACGATCATGGCGCCGACGACGCCGGGGAAGCTCGCGACGATCTCGAGCGCGACATGACCGCCGACCGACCAGCCGACCAGGGCCGCCTGATCGATGTCGAGCGTCTCCATCACCTCGATGACGGCGTCGGCGTATCCGCTGATCGAATAGGTCGCGCTCGGATCAAAGGCGTCGCTGGAGGCGCCGTGGCCTGGAAGGTCGATCGCGATGCAGCGCCGGCTCTGTCCGAAGGACGAGCGGATCTGCCGGTCGAACACGTCCTTCGAGCTCGAATTGCCGTGCAGGAAGATGATCGGAAGGCCCGGGCCGGCCGTCTCGCGGATCGCGATCCGGGCGTGGCTCAGTTCGAGCAGGCGGTCCCTCACCTCGGCCCCGCCCTCGGCGAGCCCGAGAGCCGGCCCCTTGGGGCGCACGGGCAGCTGAAGCGGCTCCGCGGCGAACTGCTCCAGGCGTTTGACTTCGGCCATCGTTGTCTCTTTCCTCGGAGGAGGCGGCGCGGCCGATCGAACCAAATGTCGTCGGCAGACTATTCTATAGTGTCACGAGACCTGTTTATGATCCCTAAACCGGCACACGCCCACCTCTTCGCCAGCAATTAACCATTATATCTAGCACAAGAAAAGCAGCGCGATGAACGACAACATAGAAAATGATTCTAATTCTAATCAATATATCTTGGGACACGCCGAGGACGAGCTGACGCGGCTGGAAAAGCAGGCGGAGTTATTCGCCGAAGGCACCGAGACTATCTTGGCGGCCGCCGGCATTTCGACCGGCATGCGGGTGCTTGACGTCGGCTGCGGCGCCGGCGACGTCGCGATGCTGGCCGGGCGTCTGGTCGGCCCGACGGGATCCGTGCTGGCGATCGACCGCTCTGACGACGCGCTCGCCGTGGCTGGACGACGCGCAGCCGCAAAGGGATTCTCGCATATCGAGTTCGCCAAGCGCGACATCGCCGATCTTGCCGGCGGCGAAAAGTTCGACGCGGTGACGGGACGCTTCCTGCTGCTGCACTTCAAGGACCCGACGCCCATCCTCAGGGGCGTCGCCTCGCTGGTGAAGCCGGGCGGCACGGTCGTCTTCGCCGAGATGGATATCGGCTCGACCTCGGCGACGCCGCCCTTCCCGCTGCTGGAGAAGTGCGTCGGCTGGATCGTTTCGCTCTACGCGCGATCGGGGCTGGAGCCGGACATGGGCTCGAAGCTGTACGGCGCCTTCCGCGCCGCCGGGCTGGCCGCCTCGCTGAAGGCCACCTGCCGGATCGAGACCGGTCTGGACGGAGGCGGCCTCGCCTATCTGGTCGGGACGCTGCAGACCATGAAGCCGGCGCTGATCGCGCTCGGCGTCGCGACGCCCGAGGAGCTCGACATCCCCTCGCTCACGCAGCGCCTCGCAGCCGACATGACCGCCGGCGGCCACTGCGTGATCTATCCGAGGCTCATCGGCGCATGGGCCAGAACGTGACCGAACATCGGCGCCGCGGGGGCCGGCGCGATGAGGGGCGCGGCCGGACCAAACGGGCCCGGCCAGAGCGCGAGGAACTCCTCACGGGTCGACGCCAGGAACGGATAGCGCGTCAGCCCGCGCGTCCGTGACTGGCGGCATGGCAGCAGCATCAGGCTAAGCGGCTTGATGAGCGAGGCGTAGGGGCGCGCGTCGCAGAGCAGCGTATGGCCGTAGAACCGCCGGTAGAAGGCCTGGTGCTCGGTGCGTACCGACGCGAGGGTGTAGTCGACGACCAAATGGTCCGAGACCAGCCAGGCGAGCCTGAGCGTGACATAGGCGAGCTTCGGGTAGAGCCGGGCGTGGGCCTCGTCGAGAACGAAGCGGGTCGGGTCGATCAGCGAACGGCCCGGCGCCGCCATGATCGGGCCGAGCACGTCCGGGAACGCCGCCATCGCCGGGACGTCGCAGGACTCCGAGGTGCCGTAGCCGAGCCGCACGCTGCTCGCCAGTTCGCCGTCGATGAAGCAGCCGAATGTATGGTTGTTGGACGTTCGGTCGAACCTGTCGACGATGACCGCTTCGTCGTTCGGCAGGATCGCGCCTTCGCGCAAGTAGGCGTCGTAGCGGAGACGGTACGCAGCCCTTTTCTCTTCTTCCGTGACGAGCAGCCTGCATTCCACCCGTTCGATGAGGCGCTGTACGCCCTCATTGAAGGTCCCGGCCTCGGGGGTATTCACAACCGCTCCTGACATGCTTTCGTCACGATAGCATCTCTCGACGCCCGCGCCAGACACGCGCGCCCACCCGGAACGAATACCTGGAATACCTAAAAGCAATATGTAGAATTATCAGTTAATAGCCATAGCGGCGGGGCGCAGGGAGGCCTCTTCCCGTTCGTCGCGCAAAATCTTGCGGACCTCCTCGCCCGGCAGCGGCCGGCTGAACAGGTAGCCCTGGACCATCTGGACCTGCGTGGCCGCCGTGATCAGCTCGAGCTGAGTTTCCGTCTCGACGCCCTCTATGACGACGGACAGCCCGAGCTCCGCGCTGAGACGCGTCAGGCCGCGCAGCATCAACATCGCCTTGTTGGCCTTCTCGATCCCGGCCAGGAACGAACGATCGATCTTCACCTTGCTGAGCGGAAGCTCGTTCATGTAGCTGAGGCTGGAGTAACCCGTTCCGAAGTCGTCGAGCGAGATCGCCACCTGCCGCATATGCAGGAGCTTCATGGTGAGGCTCGTGAAGGCGACGTCCTGCAGCAGCACGGACTCGGTCAGCTCGAGCTCGAGGCGCGACGGGCGCAACGCCGCGCCCTCGAGCGCCTCGGCCACGGAGGTCACGATGTCGCCGCGCCGGAACTGGAGCGGCGAGATGTTGACGGCCACGCTGACGTCCTCGGGCCATAGGGCGCATTCGAGGCAGGCGCGCTTCAGCACCAGTTTCCCGATGTCGACGATCAGGCCCATCTCTTCGGCGACGGAGATGAAGTCGCCGGGACCGAGCAGGCCGCGGCGGGGATGGCGCCAGCGCACCAGCGCCTCGCAGACCGTGAAGCGCTGCTCGGCGAGGTTGTAGATCGGCTGATAGTGGAGCTCGAACTCGTCGTTGAGAAGCGCCTGCCTGAGGTCGAATTCGAGCTCGCGGCGCTCCAGCGCCTGGACGCCCATCGCTGGCTCGAAGACCCGGCACGAACCGCGGCCGTCCGCCTTGGCGCGATAGAGGGCGAGATCGGCCTTCTTGAGCAGCTGCTCCGCCGCCGTGTCGTGCGTCGGGAAGATCGAGATGCCGATGCTGGCCCCGACCAGCACGCTGTGTCTGTCGATGCTGTAGGGGGCGGAGATCTGCTGGATCAGCGTACGCGCCGCGCGCTCCACGAGCTCGGTGCTGCCGGCGAACTCGTGCAGCACCACGAATTCGTCGCCGCCCAACCGCGCGACGACGCTGTCGGCGGCGACGTCCTGAAGCCTTGCGGCGACCTGCCGGATCAGCGCGTCGCCGGCGGAATGGCCGAGCGTGTCGTTGACCTGCTTGAACTCGTCGAGATCGATGAACATCAGCGCGAGCTTGGTCGCCCCTTCCGTGGCCGCCAGCTTTTCCGAAAGGATGCTGCGGAAATGCGCCCGGTTCACGAGCCCCGTCAGCTCGTCATAGAGCGCGAGCTGCTTGATGCGCGCGGCGTCGCGCTTCTTCTCGGTCACGTCCTGGACGAGAGCGACGGCGCCCCCGCCCTGCATGGGCTGGAACGTGAACTCGAGGATGGCCTCGTCGTTCATCGCGATCTCGACCACGCCTTCGGCCTGATTCTCGATGCAAGCCTTTAGCGCGGCGTCGCCCTTGCGCGCGGAGTCCGCCGCGTTGGCGAGCAGCGCGCTGACCGGCTTCCCGTAGAGGTCCGCCTGAGGGCCCATTCCGAGGAGCGCGAGCAGCTTGTCGTTGTAGACGATCATCTCGCCGGCGCGGCCGAACATCGCGAGGCCGTGCGACATATTGCTCAGCGCGGTGTCGAACCTCTCCGCCATCGCGCTGAGGTCGTGCGCGCGTTCGGTCGCCTGCAGGAACAGCCCGCGCAGGCGCTTGGCGATCATCCTCAGCGCATAGAAATAGGGGATGAACAGGATGCTGGTGAGCGCAAAGTATTCCGGGCCCGCGACGGCCATCGCCGCCAGCAACGGCAAGGCTCCGAAGACGATCTGCAGATCGACCCCGAGCGGATTAGCGAAGTTGCGGCCCGGAATGCCCGCCATATAGGCGAGCAAAGTCGCCATAGCCATGAGGCGGTCGAGCTGCTCATCCGTAACCATGTAGGTCACGAGGCAGAATGAGCTGATGACCGCGATGTGGCCGACAGCGGAGAAATTGTACCAGAACGCCCAGCGCCGCGGATTGAGCGCGGCCTCCCCCGCGACCCAGGCGCGGTTGTAGGCGGCCATCGAGGCGAGACGCGCGAACAGGATAGCGATCAGCAGCGCCAGCACCGCATGGACCGCGATCGACTCGGTGCGCCACGCGACGATCGCCGCAGAGACGCACACGGCGACCGCCCCGGTGGTGAAAGAGCGCTTGTCGCTGAACAGCGCCTCGACCTGCGACTCCGCAAGCTCGGCGGCGGCGCGGCGCGAACCGTCCAACGATGTGAGGTCTAGGCCTTGCTGCATGGACCACGCGTAGAGCTGTGACGCGCTAACATCCGGACGATTAGTGAACATTCTGCCGTACGAACCGCAGATTCTTTTGGGTTTTCCGGCGGCGCCCAAGCTTATCGGCCGAGCGATGGCGCCCCACCCAGCCCTTGGGGTCCGAGCCGTCGCCGGCGAAACGCGCCGGCTGCGGCGCGGCGGAACCCGCTTCGCGCCGGCCTCCGCGAGCCGCCTGTTGCACTTCCACAAATCCGTCGCCGCAGCCGGCGCGGCGCCGCTCGGAACGGCTTTGCTACCGGTGGATCGCGTATCAAAGTATTTTAACCATATTATACACGACAAATCTGCAAACCAGAATCTAAATTGCGACGACTTGACTTAATGCTTAATATTACGTTAAGTTGTAGCTCTAGCTCTTATCGAGAGGGCCGTCCCTTGGCCGTAAGCGGAGTCATCGTGGGCGGGCGCGAGGTCCTGGCCAAGCGCGTCGAGAACGCGCTGTCTGTCGGCGTGCCTCTGATCGGCAGCGGTTTCGCCATCGCCCGCCTCGTGCAGGGCGAAGCGACCTGGATCGATCTCTCGGCGTTCGTGCTGTTCTACTCCTTCGTCGGGATCGGGGTCGGGCTCGGTCTGCACCGGTTCTTCTCGCACAAGAGTTTCGCCGCTCATCCGATCTTCGCCTCGATCCTCGGGGCCGCCGGCAGCATGGCCTTCCAGGGCAACATCATCCGCTGGGTGGCCGACCATCGACGCCACCACGCCCACACCGACCGGGACGGCGACCTGCATTCGCCGGTCGTCGATCCGTGGGGCGCGCACGCCGAAGGCGTCCGCGGTTGGTGGCACGCGCATATGGGCTGGATGTTTGACCGCACGGCGACCGACATCTCGGTCTACGGCCGCGGGCTCGAGAACGATCCAATCGTCGCGTTCTTCACCCGCACCTACTTCTTCTGGCTGGCCCTGTCGCTCGCGCTGCCGGCGCTCTACGGCTACGTCCTGGGCGGCCCGGACGCGGTTCTCGGCGCCGTGCTGTTCGGCGGATTTCTGCGCATCAGCGTGCTGCACCAGGTGATCTGGTCGGTGAATTCCTTCGGCCACATGGTCGGGGAGCAAAACTTCAATAATGGGGACGACAGCACCAACAACAGGCTTCTGGCGCTGATCACCTTCGGCGACGGCTGGCACAACAACCATCATCGCTATCCGCGCTCTTACCGCCACGGGCTGAAGCCGGGCGAGATCGACGTCAACGGCTTCATCGTCGACAGCTTCGAGCGCCTCGGCGTCGTCAAGGACGTCGTTCGCATCCCGCCGGAACGCATCGCGCGCGACCTGCGGGAGTCGAGCGTACCGCCGCTCGCCGTCGGACCCGCAGGCGCCTTGGCGATCCACGAGATGGGTGACGAGCGGCTGGCGGGCTGAAGGCCGCAGTCGGGCGCTTCCCAAGCCGTTCGACCACGATCGGGCCTTAGTTCAGGTCATCCGGAAACGTCGGCAGCGGCTGGACCGCGACTCCCTCCTCGATGAGCGCCTTCGCCTCCTCGGCGGAGGCGCGGCCGTGAACCGTCTTCTGCTCGATCTCGCGGGCGTGCATCCGCCGCGCGACCTCCGGGAAGCGTTCGCCGACGTCTTCGGAGTTCTTCGTCAGCTCGGCGCGGAGCTCCCGAAGCATGCCGCGGATCTTCGACCGTCCGTCATCGACGAGAGCGACATTCGCGTCCGCGCCGGGCTGCTGCGCCGACGCCGGCTCCTGCCCGCGCTGCGAAAGCGCGGGGGCCATTAAAGTCTTCTCGATCTTCGAGGAGCCGCAGGCCGGGCATGTCAGCAGCAGGCGCGCCGACTGATCGTCGAAATCGGACGAGGAGCGGAACCAGCCGTCGAAGACGTGCCCCGCCTCGCAAGCGAGGCCGTAGCGGATCATGACGCGGCTTCGCGCAGCGTCGCGGGCTCGACGGGAAGCGGCGTGACGGCGAACCGCCGCCCGTTCTCGAGCGAGGGAATGCGCTGGCGGATGTCGGCCACCTTGTCGAGGTCGATCTCGGCGAGGATGAAGCCAGGCTCCTCGCCCGCCTCGGCCAGAATGCGGCCCCACGGATCGACGATCAGCGAATGACCGAAGGTCTCGCGCCCATCCTCGTGCCTACCGCCCTGCGCCGCCGCGACCACGAAGGCGCCGGTCTCGACCGCGCGCGCCCTCAACAGCACGTGCCAGTGGGCCTCGCCGGTCTTCTTCGTGAAGGCGGCGGGCGAGGCGATCACCTCGGCGCCATGCTCGGCGAGGGCGCGATGAAGCGTCGGGAAGCGAACGTCGTAGCAGATGGTAAGCCCGAGACCGCCCCAGGGCATCTGGACGACGACCGCCTGCTCGCCAGGCCGATAGGTCGCGGATTCGCGCCAGCTCTCGCCGTCCGGCAGATCGACGTCGAACATGTGGATCTTATCGTAGCGGGCGACGATGTCGCCAGCCGGGTCGATCACGAAGGCGCGGTTCGCGGCGCGGTCGCCCTCGAGGCGGATCGCGAGCGAACCGAGATGGAGCGTGACCTTCAGCGCGCGGGCGAGCTCCTGGAAGGCGGCGAGCGAGGGATCGGCTTCTTCCGGAAGGATCGCGGCGAACAGCTCGTCGCGGGAGCGCACCAGGAGGTTCGTCATCTCTGGTGTCTGGACGTATGTGGCGCCGGCCTCGGCCGCCTGCTTGGCGAGCCGCGCCGCCTGGTCGACATTGCGCGTCGCGACCTTGCCTGCGCGCATCTGAACGCAGGCCGCGACGAAGGAGCGTTCGGCGGCTGTCCCGGCCATCGCGCCGCTCACGCCGCGAGCAACGGGTCGAGCCCGCCCGCCCGGTCGAGCGCGTGAAGGTCGTCGCAGCCTCCGACATGGCGGCCGTCGATGAAGATCTGCGGCACCGTCATCCGGCCGCCGGCGCGTTCGATCATCTCGGCGCGGCGTTCGGGCTCGCGGCCGACGTCGATCTCGTCGAAGGCGACGCCCTTCCGGCGAAGCAGGTCCTTCGCCATGTGGCAGTATGGGCAGTCGGATCGCGTATAGATCGTGATGGACGGCATCGAGCTCACGGGGTCCGGCGCGGCGCTAAGGTTTGAGGATATAGACCCTCACCCGTCATTCACAACCATGGCGAAGACGAGCGCGTCGACGGACGCCGCGCCGGCCCTTCGCAGGAGCCTGGCGAGACGGTCGATGGTCGATCCGGTGGTGACGACGTCGTCGATCAGCACGACCCGCACGCCCGCGATCGCGGCGCGGTCGGTGACCTTGAAGGCGCCCGCGAGGTTCTCCGCGCGCTGGGCGGCGGTCAGGCCCACCTGAGGACGCGTCGGCTTCACGCGGGCGACCGCCTCCGGCGCGAGGCGCGCCCCGGAGATGCGGGCGATCTCGCGGGCGAGCAGCGCCGACTGATTGAAGCGGCGACGCCAGAGCCGGCGCCAGTGCAGCGGAACGGGAACAAGGGCGACGTCGGGCGAGAGGATCTCGTGGCCGGCGCGCGCCATCATGCGGCCGAGCGGACGGGCGAGATGGGCGCCGTCGGCGTATTTTAGCCGATGGACGAGCTCCCGCGCCGTTCCGTCGAAGTGCGCTACGGCTCGCATCCTGTCGAAGGCGGGCGGGTTCGCGATCGCCGCCGGCGACAGCAGGCCAGGACCGAAGTCCGCCGGAAAGGGGGTTCCCAGCCGCTCGCAGAACGGCCGCTCGATGGGCTTCAGGCCGCCCCAGCAGGCGACGCAGAGGCCGCCGTCCTCCGTCACGGGCTTCGCGCAGGCCAGGCACTGCGGCGGCAGGACGAGATCGAGCGCCCGCCGCCCGAAGCGACGCAACGCCGCGGCCATGAGGGCCGGCCGGGATCTTTGCGGCTCGTCGATCGCGCCGAGGGGCATCGAAACGCCGCTCCGGATGGTTTAGGGCAACGGGACAAGCAATTGCGCCACGCCGGGCGGACCACGTCAACGCCGCGGCGCGTAACGGTCGGAGTGCTCCCATGGAGATCGTCAACGCCCTGATGGGCCGCTTCGTAAAGGTCGGCTCCCTCACGATCCTCGACGCGAGCGGCCGTGCGCACGAGCTCAGGGGCGAAACGCCGGGTCCGGACGTCGTGGTGAAGCTCCACGACAAGAAGCTCCATCACCAGCTTCTGCTCAACCCCGAGCTCAAGACCGGCGAAGCCTACATGGACGGCACGCTCACCCTCGAGAAGGGGACGCTGCGCGACCTCCTCACCCTCTATGCGCTGAACCGAACAAACCTGCGCGCCGGACCGATCCAGAAGCGTACGCGAGCCTGGATGAAGCGGATGCGCGGCATGCTGCCGAAGAACGACGCCTCGCGCTCGAAGAAGAACGTCGAGGCGCATTACGATCTATCCAACGACATGTACCGCCTGTTCCTCGACGAAGGACTTAACTACTCCTGCGGGTACTTCCGCTCGCCCTCGCACACGCTGGAGCAGGCGCAGGTCGCGAAGCTCCGCCACATCGCGTCCAAGCTCGACGTGAAACCCGGCATGCGAGTGCTCGACGTCGGCTCGGGCTGGGGCTCGATGGCGATCTACCTCGCCGAGAACTGCGGGGCGGAGGTCCTCGGCGTCACGCTCTCGACCGAGCAGCACGCGCTGGCGACGCAGCGCGCCGCCGAACGGAGTCTTTCGGATCGGGTGAAATTCGAGCTCCGCGACTATCGCGACGTCGCGGGCCCCTTCGATCGCATCGTCTCGGTCGGCATGTTCGAGCATGTCGGCCTGAAGAACATCCCGGAGTTCTTCACCAAGGTCCGCTCCCTGTTGAAGGAGGACGGCGTCGCCCTGCTGCATTCGATCGGCCGCAAAGGGGGACCGGGTTCGACCGGCGCCTGGATCCGCAAGTACATCTTCCCCGGCGGCTATGCGCCGGCCCTGTCGGAGACCCTGCCGGCGATCGAGGCGGCCAAGCTCTGGGTGACCGACATCGAGATCTGGCGCATGCACTACGCCGAAACCTGCCTCGCCTGGGGCGGGCGCTTCGCCGCGAACCGCGACAAGGCGGCGGCCATGCTCGGCGAACGGTTTTGCCGGATGTGGGAGTTCTACCTGCTCGTCTCGGAGTTCTCCTTCCGCTACGGCAAGCACATGGTCTTCCAGATCCAGATGAGCCGCGACGTCAACGCGCTGCCGGTCACACGCGACTACATGAGCGAAGCCGAAGCGCGGCTTGAGGCCGGAGAGCGCAAGCCCGCGGCCGCGGCTGTCGCCGGCTGAGCCATGGCGCCGGACGTCCCGAGGCTCGTCGACCGTCCCGCGCTTCGCCGTGCGCGCGCGCGGGCGCTCGCGGCCGGAGGCGGACCGGACTTCCTCGCCGTACGCGTCGCCGAGGACCTGGAGCTTCGGCTCGCCGCGACCCTGCGGCCGTTTCCCCGCGCGCTCGACCTCGCCTCGCCGAGCGTGCAGGCGCTTGCTGCGCTGAGGGACCGCCCGACCGCGGAACTGGTCGTGCGCGCGGCGTGGGACGGACTGGACGGCGACGTCGTCTGCGATCCGGAAGCGCCGTGCTTCACTGAGGAGAGCTTCGACCTCGTGGTCTCCTGCCTCGCTTTGCAGCATGTCGACGACCTGCCCGGCGCCTTCGCGCAGGGACGTCGCCTGCTCGCGCCGGACGGACTGTTCCTCGCCGCCTTCCTCGGCGGCGAGACGCTGACGGAGCTTCGCCAATCCTTCGCCGCCGCCGAGGCCGCGACGACCGGCGGCGCGAGCCCTCGCGTGCTGCCCTTCGCGGACGTCCGCGCGGTCGGCGGCCTGCTGCAGCGCGCCGGCTTCGCCCTGCCGGTGATCGACCTCGACCGGGTGACCGTACGGTATGCGAACGCGCTCGAACTGATGCGCGACCTGAAGGCCTGGGGCGCGACCAACGTGCTCGCAGAGCGCAGCCGCAGGCCCCTCAGGCGCGACACGCTGGGCGAGGCGGTCCGCATCTATCAGGAACGGTTCTCGGACCCCGACGGGCGGATCAGGGCGACCTTCGAGATCGTCTGGGCGTCGGGCTGGGCGGCGCACGCCAGCCAGCAGAAGCCGCTAAAGCCCGGCAGCGCGCAGGCGCGGCTTGCGGACGCCCTCGGCGTGAAGGAAGGCGATCCGTCGTCGAAAGGCGGTCGCTAGCCTCGCCTCAGTTCTGCACCGCGGCGTTCATCTTGTCGTAGAAGTTGACCTTGAGGCTGGTTCCGACGCCGAAGACCGTCGCCGCCACGGCGATTCCGATCCCGACCGCGATCATGGCGTATTCAATCGCCGTGGCGCCGCGCTCATCCGTCCGGAATCGCGTCAAGGCCCGGCAAACCCTCATCATCGCTCTCATCGCCACGCCCTCCTGGCGCGATCGCGAGTTCTGAGACGTCAAAGCAAGTCGACGAGGTGCGCGATCAGCGGCTCGTCTGCAGGCGGCATCGGAAAGTCTCGGAGCCGGTCCGCGCGGACCCATCTGGTCGCCTGCCCCTCGCGCCCCGTCACGACCCCCGTCCATCGCCGACACACGTAGAGCGGCATCAGCAGGTGGAAGTCGTCATAGGCGTGGCTCGCGAAGGTCAGCGGCGCAAGACACGGCTCCTCGACCGTGACGCCGAGCTCTTCGGCCAGTTCCCGGATCAAGGTCTGTTCGGGGCGCTCCCCCGCCTCGACCTTGCCGCCTGGAAACTCCCAGAGCCCCGCGAGCGTCTTGCCCTCCGGCCGCTGCGCGATGAGCACGCGGCCGTCCGGATCGATAAGCGCGCAGGCAACGACAAGGACAAGCTTCAAGAGACCGTCCTTGCCGACATCATTCGGCACAACCATTAAGAGCACGTTGCAAGGGGACGAGAATTCACGACCGGTAGTCGGCGTTGATCGCAATGTAGCCTTCCGTGAGATCGCAGGTCCAAACCCGCGCGAAGCCGTCGCCGAGCCCTATGTCGACCGCGATCAGGATTTCCTCGTTCTTCATGTAGGCCGACACCAGGGCCTCGTCGTAAGCGGGGTCGCGCTCGCCGTCGACCGCGACGCGGACGTCGCCGAAGCGGATCGACAGGCGGTCGCGGTCGGCCGGCTCTCCCGCCTTGCCGACCGCCATGACGACACGGCCCCAGTTGGCGTCTTCCCCGGCGACCGCCGTCTTCACCAGCGGCGAATTGGCGATCGATAGGGCGATCCTGCGCGCAGACGCCTCGCTCTCCGCGCCGGACACCTCCACGGTGACGAACTTCCGCGCCCCCTCCCCGTCGCGGGCGACGAGCTGGGCGAGCTCGATCAGCAGGCTCTCGAACGCCGCGGCGAAAGCCGCAAGCGCCGGGTCGTCGGCGCTGGCGATCTTGGCGTTCCCGGCGGCGCCGGTGGCGAAGGCCATCAGCGTGTCGGAGGTTGAGGTGTCCCCGTCGACGGTCACGCAGTTGAACGACCTGTCGGCGGCGCGCGCAAGCAGCGCCTGGAGCGCCTGGGCCGAGATGGCGGCGTCGGTCGCGACATAGGCGAGCATCGTCGCCATGTCCGGCGCGATCATCCCGGCGCCCTTGGCGATGCCGTTGATCGTCACCGTCCTGCCCGAGACCTCGACCGAGCGGGTGGCGAGCTTCGGGAAGGTGTCGGTGGTCATGATCGCGCGGGCGGCCGCCTCCCAGCCGTCCTCGACGGCGTCCGCCGCAAGCCGAGACATGACGCCTTCGAACTTGCGGGCGTCCAGCGGCTCGCCGATCACGCCCGTCGAGGCCAGAAACACCTCGCTCTCGGAGCAGCCGACCGCAGCGGCCGCGAGTTCGGCCGTCAGCGCGGTCGCGGCGCGTCCGTTCTTGCCGGTGAAGGCGTTGGCGTTGCCGGAATTGACCACCAGCGCCCCGATCGAGCCGCCGGCCAGCCGGTCCCGGCACCATTCGACCGGGGCGGACGGGCAACGCGAGCGTGTGAAGACGCCGGCGACCGAAGTTCCCGGCGCGAAGGTCGCGAGCAGAACGTCGGTGCGCTCCGTATAGCGGATCCCGGCCGCGGCGGTGGCGAGCCTCACGCCTGCGACCGGCGGCAGCGTGGGAAGCGACTTCGGCGCGAGCGGCGAGACGGCGGTCGACATGAGCTGGACGTCCCCGGACTGTGCGCCGGAGACTCAGATCTTGTCCCGGCCGAAGAGCCGGGACCCATATCCGCTTCCCGTGACGATTGGAACGCGCGCTGTTCGGAAGCCTTGGCGCGTCCGGGTTCTGGCTGAGGGCGCAGAGACGCGGGCGCGACGCTTACTGCGGCGCGTTCTGCTGCTGCGAAGGCGTCGGCGTTCCGACCGGCGCCTCCCCGCCGGTCGGCTCCGGCGGCGTCTGCGGCTTGCCGGCCTCGGTGCGCTCGACCTTGGCCTCGTTGCGCAGCTTCAGCACCAGGTCCTGCTGCGAGGTGCGAACGACGTAGTTCTCGATCTGCGGACGCACCTGCTCGAAGGGAGGGATCGGTCGGGTGCGCTTCTCCTCGAGCTTGATGACGTGCCAGCCGAACTGGCTCTTTACGGGCGCCGAGACCTTGCCCGGCTCGAGCTTGAACGCGGTCTCCTCGAACACCGGCACCATCTGGCCGCGTCCGAAGAAGCCGAGGTCGCCGCCCTGCTTGCCGGAGCCGGGATCGGTGGAGACCTCGTTCGCGACCTTGGCGAAGTCCTCGCCCTTAGCCAGCCGCTCCTCGACCTTCTTCGCCTCGTCCTCGGTCTTCACCAGAATATGGCGGGCGCGGACCTCTTCCTCCGGCTTCAGGTTCTTGGCCGTGTCGTCGTAAAGCTTGCGCAGCCTCTCCTCGGTCACGGCCGATTTGGCCTCGCGCTGGAGCAGCTCCTCCATGAGCGCGCGGTCTTTGAGATATTCGAGCCGCTTCTTGAATTGATCGCTGTCGCCGAGCTTGTCCTTCTCGGCGGCCTTGGCTGCCAGCTTGAGGTCGATCAGGTAGTTGAGCGCATAGTCGCGGCGCTGCGGCTCGGTCATCGAGGCCATCGACTGCTCGAGGTCCTCGCTCGCGACCTCGACGTCGCCCGCGGTGATCTCGTCGTCGTCGATCTTGGCGAGAACGGTCTTCGGATCGGGCTTTTCGGCGGGCTTGGCGCCCGGCTTGGCGGCGTCGCCCTGCGCTTCGGGAGCCGGCGGCGGGGTCTGCGCGAGAACGGTCCCGCCGAGCCCGACGGCCGCGACGAAAGCCGCGCCGAGCGTGAGCGCCCGCCGGCTCTTCAGGTCGAGAATGCCCATGAGATCCATCCGTTTCGCGCGTGTTGCGCCCCGAGAGCGCGGGAAGATGTCGGAAGGTCTTCGGATTGACAACCCTCAGGCGCTTTCTTATCTCGGTCGCTGGCTTGCGCGGCGCGGAGAGCGCCTCAAAAACGAACGGATTTTGGGTTTCCTGCGCGCCGACGGCGCTCCGGCCGGGCGGCTCGGCGCAGTTCGGACGCAAGACCCATCGAGAAAGGCTCCCTCATGTTCGGCGGTCTCGCCCGACGTCTGTTCGGCTCATCCAACGAGCGCCTGGTGAAGGCTATGCGCCCGCGGGTTGCCGCGATCCAGGCCCTCGAGCCCGAGATCCAGAAGCTGACCGACGAGCAGCTCCGGGCCAAGACGTCCGAGTTTCGCGAGCAGCTCGCCGCCGGCAAGTCGCTCGACGATCTGCTCGTCCCGGCCTTTGCGACGGTGCGCGAGGCGGCGCGCCGCGTGCTCGGCCAGCGACACTTCGACGTCCAGATGATGGGCGGCATCACGCTGCACGAGGGCCGCATCGCCGAGATGAAGACCGGCGAGGGGAAGACGCTGGTCTCGACGCTCGCCGCCTATCTCAACGCGCTGGCCGGCAAGGGCGTCCACGTCGTCACCGTCAACGACTATCTCGCCCAGCGCGACTCGGGATGGATGGGCCGCATCCACGGCTTCCTCGGCCTGTCCGTCGGCGTCATCGTCCATGGGCTCGACGACGACGAGCGCCGCGAGGCCTACGCCTGCGACATCACCTACGCGACCAATAACGAACTCGGCTTCGACTATCTGCGCGACAACATGAAGTACGACGTCCGCGCGATGGTCCAGCGCGGGCACGCCTACGCCATCATCGACGAGGTCGACTCGATCCTGGTCGACGAGGCGCGCACGCCGCTGATTATCTCCGGCCCGGTCGAGGACCGCTCAGAACTCTACCTCCAGGTCGACGACCTCATCCCGCTGCTCGTCGCGGAAGACTACGAGGTCGACGAGAAGCAGCGCACCACGACGCTGACCGAAGCCGGCAACGAGCACATCGAGCGCATGCTCGAAGAGGCTGGGCTTCTGAAGGGCGACAACCTCTACGACGTCGAGAACGTGACGGTCGTCCACCACGTCACGCAGGCGCTTCGCGCGCACAAGCTGTTCCAGAAGGACAAGGACTACATCGTCAAGGGCGACGAGGTCGTCATCATCGACGAGTTCACCGGCCGCATGATGCCGGGCCGTCGCTATTCCGAAGGCTTGCACCAGGCGCTGGAGGCCAAGGAACGGGTCAAGATCCAGCCCGAGAACCAGACGCTCGCGTCGATCACCTTCCAGAATTACTTCCGCATGTACGAAAAGCTCGCCGGCATGACGGGCACGGCCATGACGGAGGCCGACGAGCTGCTGGACATCTACGGCCTCGAAGTCGTCGAGATCCCGACCAACCTGCCGGTTGCGCGCAAGGACGACGACGACGAGGTTTACCGGACGGCCGGCGAGAAGGAGAAGGCGATCATCGAGCTGATCCGCGACTGCAAGGAGCGCGGCCAGCCGATCCTCGTCGGCACCACCTCGATCGAGAAGTCCGAGCAGCTCTCCGAGGCGCTGAAGAGGGCCAAGATCGAGCATCAGGTGCTGAACGCGCGCTACCATGAGCAGGAGGCGCACATCGTCGCCGACGCCGGCGTGCCGGGCGCGGTGACGATCGCCACCAACATGGCCGGCCGCGGCACCGACATTCAGCTCGGCGGCAACCTCGAGATGCGGCTCGAGCGCGAGCTCGGCGACATGGAGCCGGGCCCGGAGCGCGACGCGCGCGAGGCCGAGATCAAGGCCGACATCGCCGCCAAGAAGAAGATTGCGCTCGACGCCGGCGGCCTGTTCGTCGTCGGAACGGAGCGCCACGAGAGCCGCCGCATCGACAATCAGCTGCGCGGCCGCTCCGGCCGTCAGGGCGACCCTGGACGCAGCCACTTCTTCCTGTCGCTGCAGGACGACCTGATGCGCATCTTCGGCTCCGAGCGCATCGACGGCATGCTGCAGCGGCTCGGGATCGAGGAAGGCGAGGCCATCGTCCACCCCTGGGTGAACAAGGCGCTCGAGAAGGCGCAGAAGAAGGTCGAGGCGCGCAACTTCGACATCCGCAAGAACCTTCTCAAATACGACAACGTCATGAACGACCAGCGCAAGGCCGTGTTCGAGCAGCGCCTGGAGTTCCTGCAGACCGACTCGATCGCCCAGGCGATCGAGGAGATGCGCCACGACACGATCGAGGACATCGTCGCCCGCCACATCCCGGAGAACGCCTATCCGGAGCAGTGGGACAGCCAGGGCCTCGAAGACGAGGTCAGGGACGTGCTGAACCTCGACCTGCCGGTGGTCCAGTGGGCGGCGGAGGAAGGCATCGCCGACGAGGAGATCCGGGAGCGCCTGACCAAAGCCGCCGACGCGGCCGCCGCCGAGCGCGCCGAGCGCTTCGGGCCCGACATCACCGCGCAGATCGAGAAGGCGGTGCTGCTGCAGACGCTCGATCACCTTTGGCGCGAGCATCTCGCGACGCTCGACCATCTGCGCCAGGTCGTCGGCCTGCGCGGCTATGCGCAGCGCGACCCGCTCAACGAGTACAAGTCCGAAGCCTTCGAGCTCTTCCAGACCATGCTGACGCGCCTGCGCGAGACGGTGACCGCTCAGCTGATGCGCGTGGAGCTCGTACAGTCACCGCCGCCGCTCGCCGGCGAGGACTTGCCGGAGATGCACGCCGTGCATCAGGATCCGCAGACCGGCGAGAACGAGCTTGCCTTCGCGGAGGCCGTCGCGGCCTTCGAGTCGGGCGCGGTCGGCGCAGCCGCCGCTGCGGCGGTCGATCCGAACGATTCCAGCACCTGGACCCGGACGCCTCGCAACGCCGACTGCCCCTGCGGGTCCGGCAAGAAGTACAAGCACTGCCACGGCCGTCTGGCCTGACGCCCTCAGATGTCACCAGACCCAATTTGGCCGATAGTCGGCGTTTTTATCGGATGGTTGCTTACAACGCTCACGACCAGCACAGCATCTAGATACGAATCAAGGCAAAAAACCGGTATACTTCTCTCCAACTTAATATTACTTCATACACAACTTAAGATAATCAGGCGCGGAACTGAACTTCATAAAGGAAGTGTGAAAGATTTAACCTCCTTCGAGCGCATCAGAAAACGAGGCCTGGATACCATTTTGCTGGAAGGCACCGTCGATATCAATCGAATTGCCGACTCCATTTACAATACTGCCGCTACTGATCCAGTTCATATTGTAAAATTAATATCCTTAGTACAAATAATAGATCGTATTAAAAAGACAACACTATTAGAGTCAGCCAAGATTCCGAATGCATACATCATGATGCTATCCGCACTTGAGGTAGGAATCGACGCATCAATCACTGAAGTTGAAAACCAAATAAGAAGACTATCTTGGAAGCATTCTATAATGACATACATAAAGACGCTCCTGGAGCTCCGGCGTCGAGCGAAAAATAGCGGAGATAATGACGATTTCATCAATTCTTTTTACGCCGATTTACAGAACAACCTAGACGATTCCAACGCGTCCACGCCGAAAGAGAAAAAAAAGCACAAATGATACGCAATAATTAGCATATTTACCTTTTGATATCTAGATTCACTACTAGAATTTTTATGAATTATGCATTTTAATCAGTATTAACTGTCGAAAAGGCAGCAAAAACGGCATGCCGTTGGGCCGCGGCGGGACGTCCCGCTGCCTTCAAAACTCCGCGCAATTCGACTCAGAAACGGCAGATCGCTTAGAGCCTATCGCTACTCCTAAACGGGCACCCTTCTCCCAGCGTCCCTCCATCAGACGCGAAAGGAGAAGCACATGGCGATCGTCGGACTCGATCCCTACGGAGCGACCCCGGGCCTTGCCCCGATCGACCGCGTCCGTCCGAACGACCCTCCGCCCGCTGCCGAGTCGGTCGAGGCGACAGGGCCGAATGAGCGCGCCGCCGTCGTGCAGGCGCCTGCTCCCCCTGCCGCCGAAATCCAGCGATTGGAGAGCTTCGCCGCCTCGGCGCGGGCCGCCTCCGTCGCGCTCGACGCCGCGACCCGCGCGGTGGACGAGAGCGATCGAGCCGACGACACGGCCCGCGCCGAGGCGCAGGGCGCCGCCGAGCTTAAGGCGGCCGAGGCCGAAGACGAGGAGGCGCTCGCGCCCATTGACGCCTCCGCGCCCTCCGCCATCGACGTAGCGCAGTCGTTCGAGGCCGTGGCGGCGCTCGTTCCGGCCGAGCAGACGCTTGCGCCGCCCGTTTATGACGAACAGGATGGCCTTGCTGCGGTCGACGCTGTCGATCGGGACGAACGGACGCGGGCGGCGCCCGGCGCGCTCCTGTCGCGTTCCGCCTGACCGCCTAGACCCCCGAACGAAAAAGCCCCGGGCCAACGCCCGGGGCTTTTTCGTTTCAGAGCGGTCGCTGCGATCAGTCGATCGGGGCGTATGAGGAGGTCACCGCCGGATCGGTCGCGGCGCGGGCGTTCGGCGCGAGCTGCGGCGGCAGGTTGGCCGAGCGGTTCCGCTTCTGCGCGTCCGGCGCCGCGGGCGTCGGGGCCGGCTCGTTGACGGGGATCGCAGCCGCGGCCGGCTCTTCAGCCTTGCCGCCGAGCAGGCCGCCCATCCAGCCCTTGAGCTTGGCCATCGCGCCCGGCTGTTCGGCCGGCGCGGAGCTCGCCATCACCGGCTCCTGCGGCGTCACTTCTCGCGGGGCGGCGGCCTTCAAACCAATGGCGGCGCCGGGCTTGGCGGACGCGACGTGAGCGACGGGAGGCGCGGCGGGCTTAGCGGACGCCACTTGGGTCGCAGAGGCCGCCGGCGCCGGGACAGGCGTCGCCGCTGGCGTTTCCTCGCCGCGGAACATCTTGGCGAAGAAACCGCCCTCGCTCTTGGCGGGTTCGACCGCGACAGCCGCGCCGGCCGACGCCGTCGTCTCCGGAGCAGTCTTCAGCGCCGCCACAGCGATCGGAGCCGACGTCGGCGAAGCGCCCGTCTTCGCGGCGGCGACAGACTGCGCGGGCGTCGCGGAGGCGAGCTGCATGCCGCCGTCCGCCCCCTGCTTCGCGGCGACCGGAGCGCCGACGGCCTCCGGCGCGACCGCCGCGACCATCACGATCGGCTGGTCGAGCGTGCGGCGCAGACGGCCGTTCTGCGCGACATATTCCGGCGCAAGCGGTTCGGTCTTCGACAACGCGGCGATGACGATGTTGTCGGCCTTCTCCTTGGCGGCGACCGCCTTCGCGATCGTCGGCTCGACCTGGTAGCGCGGGCAGCCGGCGCTCGGATTGAAGCCGGAGAACCCTTCAGGCTTGGCGTTGAAGACGTATTTCTTGCCGCAGGCGTCGACTTTCGGCTCCAGCTTGGTCACCTCGAAGGCGTCCGAGCCCTGCTTGAGGTTCTTCCAGAACGGCATGTTCTTGTCATTGCGGCGTCGCGCGATGTTCTGCGGCGTCATCCGGAACGGTAGCGCCTGCACCTGGAACGACGGCTGGCCGCCGCGGAAGCTCTCGCGGGCCATAGCGTAAATCTCGCCCATCTGCGCGTCGGTCATGGCGTAACAGCCCGCCGAGAGGCAGTCGCCGTGCATCATGACATGCAGGCCGGTGCGGCCGAGCGCCTTATCGTAGGCGTTCGGATAGCCGAGGTTGAAAGACAGGTAGTAGGAGGATTTCGGGTTCATCTGCGCAGGGGTGACCTGGTAGAACCCTTCGGGCGCCTGCTTGTCGCCCTCCTTGATCTTCGGGCCGAGCTTCCCGGAGAAGCGGCAGATGTCGTAGGTCTTGAGCAGCGCGTACTTGCCGTCGACGCGGCGCTTCTTCCAGACCTCGGCCTTGGACTCTTCCTTGTAGATGCGCAGCAGCATGGGATCCTGCGGCGTCATCTGCTTTTCGGTCATCAGCGAGACGAGCTGCGGCGGCAGCGGCTGCGAAGCCTTGGCCGTGGAGGCCATCTGGCTTTCCCTGTTGCAGCCCGAGAGCGCGACGGCGGCCGCGAGCGTGACCGCGACGATCGCGGGACGTGCGACGGACATGGCGATATTCCCCCGACAAGCGAGAATGCGGACGTTCCGTCCAGCTAAGATCGATACCCTTACCCGAGCGTTACCGCAAGGCGATGACGCGACGGAAAGGTCACAGATCCCTGCCGATCCTGAGGAATTTGCGACGTCGGTCGTCGCGGATTTCCGTCGCGGACATGGCCGCGAAGCGCGCCAGCGCCTTCTCGATCGCGTCGCCGGTCGCGCCGATCGCGGTCTCCGGCGCACGATGGGCGCCGCCGAGCGGCTCCGGCACGACGCCGTCGATCACGCCGAGCTTCATCAGGTCGGCGGAGGTGATCTTCATGTTGGTGGCGGCGTCCTGCGCCTTGGCGGCGTCGCGCCACAGGATCGAGGCCGCGCCCTCGGGCGAGATCACGCTGTAGATCGCGTGCTCCAGCATCAGGACGGTGTTGGCGGTCGCGATCGCGATCGCCCCGCCCGAGCCGCCCTCGCCGATGACCACGGCGACGTTCGGGGTGGTCAGATTGAGGCAGGCCTCGGTCGAGCGGGCGATCGCCTCGGCCTGCCCGCGCTCCTCGGCCTCGACGCCCGGAAAGGCGCCCGCCGTGTCGACCAGCGCGATGACCGGCAACTGGAACCGGTCCGCCATCTCCATCAGGCGGATCGCCTTGCGGTAGCCCTCGGGACGCGCCATTCCGAAATTGTGCCGGAGGCGGCTGTCGGTGTCCGCGCCCTTCTCGTGCCCGACGACCATCACCGGCTCGCCGCGGAAACGGCCGAGCCCGCCCATGATGGCCTGATCCTCGGCGAAGGCCCGATCGCCGGCGAGCGGCGTGAAATCCTCGATCAGCGCGCTGACATAGTCGACGAAGTGCGGCCGGTTCGGATGACGCGCCACCAGCGTCTTCTGCCAGGGCGTCAGGGTCGCATAGAGCTCCTTGAGCGCCGCCTCCGACTTCGCCTCGAGCCGCTGGACCTCCTCCTCGATGCCGACGGCCTCGCCGGCGGCGCCAAGGGCGCGAAGCTCGGCGATCTTGGCCTGAAGCTCGGCCACGGGCTTTTCGAAATCGAGATAGCTTTTCATGAGATCCGCTCCGCGCCGCGGGCGCCCGGGAGGAAGGGGGCGTGGTCCTGCGGAGCGCGGCGACAGTTGGGCGGGGGAGGCTTGGAAGTCAAGCCGCGCCGGGGACGCAAGGCGGCGCCCCGGGCCTCGAGCGTGCTCAGGCCCAGGGACGCTCGGCCGCGAGCTTGCTCTCGAAGGCCGCGATGCTCGCGTCCTTCTGCATGGTGAGGCCGATGTCGTCGAGGCCTTCCAGCAGGCAGCGCTTGCGGAACGGATCGATGTCGAACCGGACGACGCCGCCGTCCGGCCCGCGGATCTCCTGGGCGGCGAGGTCGATCGTGAGGCGCGCGTTGGCGCCGCGCTCGGCGTCGTCCAGCAGCTTGGCGTGATCCTCCGGCGAGACCACGATCGGCAGGATGCCGTTCTTGAAGCAATTGTTATAGAAGATGTCGGCGAAGGACGTGGAGATCACGCAGCGGATGCCCTTGTCGAGCAGCGCCCAGGGCGCGTGCTCGCGCGACGATCCGCAGCCGAAATTGTCGCCCGCGACCAGGATCTCGGCGTCCTTGTAGGCCGGCTTGTTCAGCACGAAATCCGGGTTCTCGGAGCCGTCGGCGTTGTAGCGGAGCTCGGAAAACAGACCCTTGCCGAGACCGGTGCGCTTGATCGTCTTCAGGTACTGCTTGGGGATGATCATGTCGGTGTCGATATTGATCATCGGCAGCGGCGCGGCTACGCCGGTCAGCGTGGTGAAGCTCTGCATCGTTCGCGTCTCCTGAAGCCGCGTGTCATGCGCCGCCGGGCCGGCGCGGTCAACATGCCGCGAAGGCCGGACCGATCCGAAAGGCCCTGCCCGCTGATATGATCTTCTCGGTCCACATTCCCAAGACCGCCGGCACGAGCTTCGCCCGGGCGCTCGAGGCGCGTTTCGGCAAGAGGCTCGCGCTCTATTACGGGGTGCACGACCCGAAGACGACCGAGGGTCTGCGCGTGCCGCGAGAGGAGCTCGCCGGACCTGCCGCCGAGCTCGAGGCCCGCGGCTTCGAGTGCCTGCACGGCCACTACCATGTCCGCAACGTCCAGCCGTTGATCACCGACCCTGCCGAGGTCTGGACGTGGCTGCGCGATCCGGTCGAGCGCACCCTCTCGCAGTTCGATTTCTACAAGGAGCGGCCGCTTGAACTGAAGGAGCTCGCCGAGCGCGTGAAGGCCGGCGAGGTGAACATCCGCGACTTCGCGCAGATCAAGGGCGTGCGAGATCTGCAGACCCGCTACCTGAAGGGCTTCGACCTCGCAGACTACGGCTTCGTCGGGATCACCGAACATTTCGAGCTCGGCCTCTCGCTGCTGTTCGGCGGCGAAGCCCCGACGCTGAAGCGCCGCTATAACGCGACCGAGGCGCGAAGCGTGGTCGACGCCGAGGATCGCCAGCGCATCGCCAAGGCGAACGTCCGCGACCTGCAGCTTTACGCGGACGGCCTGCGCCTGTTCGTGGACCGCCTCGCCGCCGCAGGCGCGGTCTCCGCTCCCGAACGGCCGGCCGCGGCCAGCGGCGGACTGCTCAAGCGGCTGAGAAGCAAGGTGGCCTGAGCGTCACCCACAAACGCCAGGCCCGGACTTGATCCGGGCGTCCATCGGCTTCTCAGAGCCCGATGGATTGCATGTTCAGGCCCGGCGATGACGGCGGCGCGCAAAGGCCCGTCTCACCTCAGCGGATAGGCCGCCTCCTCGACATAGGGCCCGCCGCCGACCGAATCACGCGACGAAAACAGCACGAACCGCTCCGCCCGGAAGGAGAGGCGCGCCGGTCCGCCGCGCAGCCCGAGATAGTCGGCGACCGCGCGCGGCGAGGCGTCGCGCAGCCGGGCGAGCGTCACATGCGGCGCGAACTTGCGCTTTTCGGACGGCAGTCCGACGCGGCGCATCAGCCGTTCGAGCTCCGCCTGCAGTTCGACGATGTCCTTCGACGGCGCGATGCGGGCGATGATCGCGCGCGGGCGATCACCGCCGAAGGCGTCAAGGCCCTCGATCGTCACGTCGAACGGCGCGCGCCTGACCCGGCCGAGCTCGAAGGCGGCCTCCTGCGCCACGTCGTCGTCGACGTCCCCGATGAAGCGCAGCGTGACGTGATAGTTCTCGACGTCGATCCAGCGCGCGCCCAACAGCCCGCCGCGATAGGTGGCGAGCGCGTCGCCGACGTCGTCGGGAATCTCGATGGCGGTGAACAGGCGCGGCACGTCGGTCGGCTTCCGGTTCTCTCAGGGACAAGGGTTGGAGCGGAGACGGATGGCGTCGACCCTCCCCTCGATGTCCTCGCTCCACGGGCGCTCGAAGGCGGCGAGGTCCTGTTCGAGCTGGTCGCGGCTGGTCGCGCCGATGATCACGCAGGCCACGAAAGGACGCGCGGCGACGAATTTCAAGGCGAGTTCGCTCGGCGACCAGCCGATCTCCCCAGCAGATCGACATGGGCGTCGATCTGGGCGCTGCGCCGGGCGTCTCGTAGCGCTGTAGGATCGGATGGAGTTCGGCGGCGCCGAGGAAGTTGATCCCTGCGTCGCGCGCCCCGTCCATCTGGGCGTGGTCATCGGCTTCCGTGTTCTGCTCGCCGAAGGTCATCGCGTAAGGCAAACGAGGCTGACGTCGAGCCCGATGCGGCCCAGCTTGCGGGCTTCCATGGGCGTCCCTTCGATGGCCGATCGGATCGGCGGGCGGCGTCCTTCGGGAGCCGCCGTCCGGGCTCCTCAGCATGAGGAGGTCCGGCCCGCGCCACCAGTCCTCATGGTGAGGAGGGGCCCGCCTCGATGCGGTCGAGGAAACGCTCGACGGTCGGCAGGATCTTCTCGACGATGACGTCGACGCCCCGGGGGTTGGGGTGGATGCCGTCCTGCTGGTTGAGCGCGCGGTCGCCCGCGACGCCGTCTAGGAAGAACGGATAGAAATCGAGGCCGCGCTCCTTCGCGTAGTCGGTGAAGACCGCCTCGTAGCGCTCGCCGAAGTCCGGACCGAGATTGGGCGCCGCCCTCATGCCGGTCAGCAGAACCGGGATATTGCGCGCATTGAGCCCGTCGAGGATGCGCCCGATCGCCTTGCGCGTCACCTCGGGGTCGAGCCCGCGCAGCATGTCGTTGGCGCCGAGCTCGACGATCACGCCGTCCGTCCCGTCTGGCACAGACCAATCCAGCCGGTCCGCGCCGCCGGTGGAGGTGTCGCCGGAGACGCCCGCGTTCGAGATCGCGACGTTGCGGCCCTTGGCCTTCAGCGCCGCCTCCAACTTGGCTGGGAAAGCGTCCTTCGGCCCGACGCCGAAGCCTGCGGTGAGGCTGTCGCCGAGCGCCACGAGGCGCACCGGGTCGGCGGCGCGGGCGCTCCGAGCGCCCATCACGCCTGCGAGAGCCGACAGCGCGAGCGCCACAACCGAACGGCGCGACGGTTGGCGCGCCATGTTCCAGTACATATGTCCCGGGATGCTGCGTCGCAGCGGCGACCCTCCCTTCGCGTCCGCAATCGAGACCGATGACTTCATGACGGCGATCGAACTCCGTGGCGTCAATCTGGCGCTGGGCTCAGGCGCGGCGCGGGTGCACATCCTCAAGGACGTCGACCTCGACATAGCGCGGGGAGAGGCGGTCGGCCTCGTCGGCCCGTCGGGGTCAGGCAAGTCCACGCTGCTCATGGTGCTGGCCGGGCTCGAAAAGCCCGACCGGGGGACGGTGAAGGCGCTGGGCGAGGAGCTGACCGCGCTGGACGAGGACCAGCTCGCGCGTTTTCGCGGCCGGAACATAGGCGTCGTGTTCCAGTCCTTCCACCTGATCCCGACCATGACGGCGCTCGAGAACGTCGCGACACCGCTGGAACTCGCCGGCGCCCCGGACGCCTTCGAACGGGCGCGGGCCGAGCTTGCCTCCGTCGGGCTCATGGATCGCGCGAACCATCACCCGGCGCAGCTGTCGGGCGGCGAGCAGCAGCGCGTCGCGCTCGCCCGCGCGCTCGCGCCGCGCCCCGAAATCCTCGTCGCCGACGAGCCGACCGGCAATCTCGACGAGACGACGGGGAAGCAGATCGCCGACCTGCTCTTCGCCAAGAGCGCCGAGCGCGGCGCGACGCTCGTGCTGGTGACCCACGACGCCTCGCTCGCCGCCCGCTGCGGGCGCGTCGTGCGCCTGCGTTCCGGCCGCATCGAGCCCGAGGCGGACGCCGCGTGAGCGTTCTATCGATTCAGGGCGCGGCGCGTTCCCTCCCCCCTTGTGGGGGAGGGTTAGGGTGGGGGGTGGCGCCGGATAGGGA
>JADBEO010000022.1 GCA_031316315.1 Chelatococcus sambhunathii | reverse complement strand
TCCCGTCACCGGACAGGCCGCCTGGTACGATCTGCGGGTCAAGATCGAGAAGGCCGATTGCGAGCAGGTCTGTTCGCCGAGCTTCCCCCCGCTGCCGAACCCGCCGCACATGCCCCAGCGCCCAGACCTGTCGGGCGGGGTCGCGGCGACCATATCGGCCGCGCTCGCCGTGCCGCTCGCGGCCGTCGGCTTGCTGGTCGAACGCTGGCTGTTCTTCGCGGAAGCGCGCCGCGTCGTGACGCTGTTTTACGGCGCGCAGGCGCCTGATCGGCCACGTCTTGTCCGATCTTCAGCCCTAAAAGCTGAGACTGAAGCGTCGCCTCACCGCGCGCGTGTTCGGCTGTTCGCAATTTCTCGTACTTGTCTCATTCAGTGAGACATATCGTACCGTTTAACGTTGACTCGCCCGTCGGCACGTCACAGCATTCCGTTGCTCAGGAACGGATGAATGTTCGAAGCCGAACAGACCTGCGAACGTGATCGGCATGCTCCCGCGCCAGCCATGGCCGGAGCCTCGCCGCGCGCATCCGCGTCCCTGACGACGATCCGGACATGTCCCGTCCCCGGCCTCGGCGCCGGCGGGCGGAGGCGCATGTCCGGCCACAAGCAAGTCCCCGCAGTCCAGATCGGCGCGAACGCCGGCGACGCAACGCGAGCGGACGCAAGAGGAAACCCGAGGAGGAAGACATGGCGGAGGGCGCGCAGAGCGTATCCAAGAGTGACCTGAGGCGCGTCGTCGCCGCCAGCGTCATCGGCGCAACGATCGAATGGTACGATTTCTTCCTCTACGGCATCGTGGCGGGGATCGTGCTCAACAAGCTCTACTTCCCGGCCGACGATCCCGTCGTGTCGACGATGCTCGCCTACACCACTTTCGCAATCGGCTTCGTGGCGCGGCCCCTCGGCGGCGTCGTGTTCGGCCACTTCGGCGACAAGCTCGGCCGCAAGTCGATGCTGGTGATGACGCTGATGATCATGGGCGTCGCCACCGTCGTCATAGGCCTCATCCCGACCTATGAGCAGATCGGCATCGCGGCCCCGCTGCTCCTGCTGCTGATGCGCATCCTGCAGGGGATCGGCATCGGCGGCGAATGGGGCGGCGCGGTGCTCATGGCCTATGAGTACGCGCCCAAGGAAAAGCGCGGCTTCTACGCCAGCCTTCCCCAGATCGGCCTCGCGCTGGGCCTGTGCCTCGCCTCGGGCGTCGTCGCCATCATGTCGAGCCTGCCGGACGAGCAGTTCATGGCTTGGGGCTGGCGCGTGGGCTTCCTGCTCAGCATCCTGCTGGTGGCGGTCGGTCTCTACATCCGCCTGAAGGTGCTCGAGACGCCCGAGTTCGCGAAGGTGAAGGAGGCCGGCAAGGAAGCCGACGTGCCCTTCGTGCACATGATCAAGCGTTACCCGCGCAACATCCTGCTCGGCATGGGCGCGCGCTATATCGACGGCGTGTTCTTCAACGTCTTCGCGGTGTTCTCGGTCGTCTACCTGTCCAAGAACGTGAACGTCCCGCGCACGACCGCGCTCTGGCTCGTGACGCTCGCGGCCTTCGTGATGATCTTCGCCATCCCGCTCGCCGGAAAGCTGTCCGACAGGCTCGGGCGGCCGAAAACCTACGCGCTCGGATCGCTGCTGCTCGCGCTCTGCGCCTATCCGTCCTTCTACCTGCTGAGCACTGGCGACCCGTTCATGGTGGCGCTCGGCATCGTGATCCCGTTCGGCATCGTCTACGCGGTCTGCTACGGGCCAGAGGCCGCCCTGTTCGCCGACCTGTTCGACGCGAATGTGCGCTACACCGGCATCTCGTTCGTCTACCAGTTCTCCGGAATCTTCGCGTCGGGCCTCACGCCGATCATCGCCACCTGGCTGCTGGCCAAGGGCGGCGGCCAGCCTTGGCTGATCTGCGCCTATGTGGTGTTCGCGGCGCTCGTCAGCATGGTCTGCGCCATGGCGATGCGCACGGCGGCGAAGCAGCCGGACGAGCTGAGGGCGGAGTTGAGGACCGCGTCGACCTGACGAGGAGCGCCTCCCGAAGCAAGACGGCCCGCCTTCACGAGGCGGGCCGTTTTCGTCGGCGGGGCTGGAGGCGACGTTAAGCCGCCGGCTCCAGCCGCTGCGCGACGAGCGTGGCGGCGTCGCGCGCGATCACGCCTTCCTCGTCGGTCGGGATTACGAAGGCGGCGACCCGTCCGCCCGCGGCGCTGATGCGCTCGTCCGACCGGGCGTTGGCTTCTCGATCGAGCGACACGCCAAGCCAGGCCAGCCCCTCGCAGACGCGCTCGCGGATCTCCGCCGAGCGCTCGCCGATGCCGGCGGTGAACACCAGCGCGTCGAGGCCGCCGAGTACCGAGGCCAGAGCCCCGACTTCGCGAACGATGCGGTAGACGAACTGCTCCGCGGCGAGCCTGGCGTCCGGCTCTTCGCTCGCCAGCACTTTGCGCATGTCCGCGCTGACGCCCGAGAGGCCGAGAAGCCCGCAGCGGCGGTAGAGCAGGTCTTCGAGGCTTTCCACCCCGTCGCCGCGCTCGCGCATCAGATAGAGTAGCACGCCGGGGTCCAGCGCGCCGCAGCGCGTGCCCATCAGCAGGCCGTCGAGCGCGGAAAAGCTCATGGTGGTCTCGACGGACCTGCCGTCGCGCATCGCGCAGAGGCTGGCGCCGTTGCCGAGATGAGCGACGACGACGCGGCCACGCTCTGCCTCCGGGAGCCGCTTCGGCAGCTGGCTTGCGATGAAGGAATAGGAGATGCCGTGGAAGCCGTAACGCCTCAGGCCCTTCTCGCGCAACTCGCGCGGCAGCGCGATGGTGTGGGCGACGGCGGGAATGGTGCGGTGAAAGCTCGTGTCGAAGGACGCGACCTGCGGCAGGCCCGGCGCGACCTCGGCCACCGCGCGCATCCCCGCGAGATTGTGCGGCTGGTGGAGCGGGGCGAGCGGGATCAGGGCTTCGAGGCGCGCGAACGTCGCGTCGTCGACCAGCGCGGGCGCGCCGAACTCCGCGCCGCCATGGACGACGCGGTGGCCCGCGGCCAGCAGGGGATCGCGACCGAACAGTCCGAACAGCCGCTCCAGCGACACGCGAAGCGCGCCGGCATGGTCCGAGACCCCGGCGCTGTTGAGCTTCTCGCCGTCGACCACACGGCGGTCGCCCTCCGAGAGGGTCAGCGTCGGGTCGTCCGGAATGCCCTCGACCTGCCCGCGCCACCGCGCAGGACCAAGATCGCCGCCGCCGGCTTCATAGGCCGCGAACTTGACGCTCGAAGAGCCTGCATTGAGGACGAGGACGACCGGCGCCGACATGATCCGCCTTGCCTGGAGGGAGAGCGCCCGAGCGCGTCGCGCGCGGGGGTCCCCGCCACGCGCTTCGTTTCATTGCCATTTTAGGCGTAGACGCCCTGAAGCGCGAGGGCGATCTCATGGGGCGTGTCGACCACCCGCACGCCCGCCTGCTCGAGCGCTTCGCGCTTCGAGGCGTAGCCGCCCCGGCCGCCCGTCACGATCGCGCCCGCATGGCCCATCTTCTTGTCCGGCGGCGAGGAACGCCCGGCGATGAAGGAGGCGATCGGCTTCTTCATCGTTCTCGCATATTCGGCCGCCTCCTCCTCCATGGTCCCGCCGATCTCGCCGATCATCGCGATCGCGTGGGTGCGCTCGTCGCGGTCGAGCGCCTCGAGCGCGTCGCGCGTCGTCGTGCCGATCATCGGGTCGCCCCCGATGCCGAGGAAGGCCGACTGGCCGAGGCCGGCGCGGGTGAGGTTGAGGCAGATCAGCGTGCCGAGGCTGCCCGACCGCGAGATGACGCCGATATGGCCCGGCTTGAAGATGTTTTGGTTGTGGCCCGGCATGATGCCGACGAAACCTTCGCCCGGCGTCACGATGCCGGCCGTGTTCGGCCCGACGATCCGGCATCCCGCGCGCTTCGCCCGCGCATGGATCTCCAGCACGTGCTGCGCCGGAATATGCTCGGTAAGCACGACCACGCAACCGACGCCGGCGTCGATGGCGTCCACGATCGCGTCCCGCGCCAGCATTGGCGGCACGAAGATCACCGAGAGGTCGCAAGGGATCTGCTTCGTCGCCTCGACCGCGCTCGCGAACACCGGCACGCCGAGATGCGTTTCGCCGGCGCGTTTCGGATTGACGCCCGCGACCACGGACGTGCCCATCTCCATCATTTTCTGGGACCAGAACGTCCCCTGCTTGCCGGTGATCCCCTGGACCAGCACCTTCTGTCCGCTGCGATAGATCATTGCGCCGCCTCGACCGCGGCCTTCACCGCGTCCTCCATGAGATCGTAGGGTTCAAGGCCGAGCCGGTCGCGCACCAGCGCCACCGCCTCGTCCTCGCCGGTGCCGTGGATCGAGAAGAACACCGGCACGTCCGGCTTCAGCGTCTCCCAGGCCTTCACGACGCCCTCGGCCATGACGTCGGTGCGCGCGAAGGCGCCGCAGAAGTTGACCACCAGGCTTTTGACGCCCGGGTTCGAGAGCACGAGGTCGAGCGCGACTTCGGCCTTGGTGTAGGCCTCGCCGCCGATCTCGAGGAAGTTGGCCGGCCGCCCGCCCGCGTGGTTGATGACGTCCATGGTCGTCATGGTCAGCCCGGCGCCGTTCGCCAGAACGCCGACGTTTCCGTCGAGCTGGATGAATTTGAGGCCCGCCTCCGCGCCGCGTCTTTCGAGCTCGGTCTGCTTGTCGGGCGTCGCTGCGGCGGCGATCTCCGGCTGCAGATCGCGCGAGGCGTCGTCGCCGACGAATTTGCAGTCGAGCGCGACCACGCGCCCATCCTTCAGCTCCGCCAGGGGGTTGATCTCGACGAGCTCGGCGTCGCGCTCACGGAAGATCCGGTAGAGCCGCGCGAGCATGTCGACGACGCCGGCCTCCGCCGAGCCGAGGTCCAGGCCCCGCAGCATCGCCCTAGCTTCAGGCTCGCCGAAGCCTTCGAGCACATCCACCACGTGGCGTCGGATGGCGTCCGGCCGGTCGAGCGCGACCTCCTCGATGTCCATCCCGCCCTCGGTCGAGAACAGCACCAGGGGGCTCCGGTTCGCGACGTCGATCAGGACGGCCGCATAGAACTCGCGGGCGATCGCCGCCTTCTCCTCGACGAGCACTCGGGCGACGACGTCGCCGCCGATCGTCATGCCGAGGATCGTCTTCGCGACCTCCGCGCCCTCTTCGGGCGTGTCCGCGACCTTGATGCCGCCCGCCTTGCCGCGCTTGCCGCTCGGCACCTGGGCTTTGACCACCGCCGGGCCGACGGCCCGTATGGCCTCGGCGACCTCTTCCGGGCTGGCGCAGAGACGCGCGTTCCCGATCGGCGCGCCAGCCGGCCGCAGCACGACCGACTTCGCCGCATGTTCTTCCAGCTTCATTGCCGCTTTACTTTCCGTATTTCGTCCAGTGCGGGCCGAACAGGGCCTCCTCGGACGGTTTGTCCTCGGGAATCGGCGTCACCAGATGGGTGATGTTGATGAAGTGGCGGTAGTTCAGGTTTTCCGAGAGCGAGTTCTTCTGCCAGGAGCCGCAGCCCATGGAGAGCGTGAACTCGAGCCCGCTGTCGAAGCCGCCGCCATTGCCGAATGTGTGCGCGAAGTTCATGAGCACCCGCACCACCGGCATCTCCTCGGCGAGCTCGCGCGCGCGCTCGGGGCGGGTGGTGTGAAGGCCGATCGAATGGCCCTTCCCCTGATGTTCGAGGATCTCGCGGGTCTTGGCCTTGGCGGCTTCGAAGTCGGCGGCGCGGTAGACGGTGAGCACCAGCGCGAGCTTTTCGCCCGAAAGCGGATAGCCGCGCCCAACGCCGGTCTCCTCCACCATGAAGAAGCGCGATGTCTGCGCGGCCTCCGGCAGCCCGAAGGCGGTCGCAAGCGTCGCGGCGTCCCGGGCGATCAGGTGGCGGTTGAGCTTGCCGTTCTTCCAGAGCTCGCCGACCACCCTGTCCTTGGCGCCGGGGTCGACGAGGAAGCCGCCGGCCCGCTCCAGCGCGGCGATCGCCTGGTCGTAGACCGCGTCGACGATCACGACGGCGTTCTCCGACGAGCAGGACGTCGCGTTGTCGAAGGTCTTCGAGGCGCAGATCTTGCGCGCAGCCGCGTCGAGGTCGGCGGTCTCGTCGATGATGACCGGCACGTTGCCCGCCCCAACGCCGATCGCGGGCGTCCCGCTTGAATAGGCGCGGCGGACATTGTCCTGCGAGCCGGTGACGACCACGAGCTCGACAGCGCCCATCAGCGCCTGTGTCACGTCCTTGGTGATCGGGGCCGGCAGGATCTGGACGAGGTCCGCGGGCAGGCCGATGGCCTCCAGCGCCTCGCGCATGAAGTTGACGGCCTTTTCGGTCGTGCGGTGGCCGAGGGGCGAGGGCGCGATGATGATCGCGTTGCGGCCCTTGATCGCCATCATGGCCTTGTTGACCGGCGTCGCGCCCGGATTGGTCGAGGGCGTCACCGCGCCCACCACGCCGAGCGGCTTGGCGAACTTGACGAGGCCTCTCACCTCGTCGCGCTCGATCTCGCCGACGGTTTTCGCGCGCAGGAGGTCGCGCAGCGTGCCGAAAGTCTTGCGCTGCTTCTTGATCACCTTGTCGGGCACGTTGCCGAGGCCGGTGTCCTCGACCGCGAGCTCGGCGAGTTCGCGGGCGTGCTCCGGCTTGTAGAGCGACCAGGCGAGCGCGCGGACGGCTTCGTCGACCCGCTCCTGATCGGCCTCCGCGAAGGGCTCCTGCGCGGCGCGGGCGCGGCGCATGAGGTTGGCGACGACCTCTTGGGCGTCCGGCGGCGGCGCGCTCGTTTCGACTGCGGCCAGGCTCATGGGCGGTCTCCTGTCGTTATGGTCGGACGGCGCGCGGGGCGGCGGTCGCGGGGGCGGCCTTGTTCGGCTCCGCCGCGGCGGCGGGAGCGGCGGCCAGCGAAGCGCCGGGCTTTCGCCGGTTGCGGATCAACCCGATGATCGGCAGCGACAGGGTCAGGATAGCGAGCGCCATCACGGTCCCCGAGATCGGCCGCGTGAAGAACACGGTCCAGTCGTTCGAGAAGCTGATCATCGAGTTCATAAAGCTTTCCTCGGCGAGCGGGCCGAGGATCACGCCGAGCACCAGCGGGGCGATCGGAAACCCGTAGCGCTCGAACAGGTAGCCGAGCGCTCCGAAGCCGATCATGAGCCACAGGTCGGTGACGTTGCTGCGGATCGCGAGCGCGCCCACGAAGCAGAACAGCATCACGAAGGCCGAGACGATCGACTCGGGGAAGTCGAGGATCTTCACCAGCGGCCGGATCGCGAAGTAGCCCATCAGGCACATCACGGCGATGCCGATGAAGATCGACGCGAAGATCGTGTAGACCATGGCCGACGAGGTCGCCATGATCTGCGGTCCCGGCTGGATGCCGTGCAGCATGAACGCGCCGAGGATCACCGCGGTCGCTCCGCTTCCCGGGATGCCGAGCGCCAGCAGCGGGATCAGCGCGCCGCCGACAGACGCGGTCGCGGCGCTCTGCGGCGCGACGATCCCTTCGACGACGCCGGAGCCCATCTCGGCGCGCTTGCGGCCGAACTGCTTTTCCACGCCGTAGGACACGAAGGCAGCCACGGTCGCGCCTGCGCCGGGAATAAGCCCGACGATGTGGCCGATGACGGTCGAACGCAGCAGCATGGACTTCACGGCGCCGATCTCGCCGAGGCTCGGCAATTTGGTCTTAGTCGTCGCGACCGCGGCCAGCGGCTTGCTGGAGAATCCGCGTTCGAGGCGCGTCAGCACCTCGCCGACGCCGTAAGCGCCGACCATCACCACGAGGAACTCGATTCCGTCGGCGAAGATCGGCATGCCGAAGGTGAAGCGCTCGGCGCCGTAGATCGCGTCCGTGCCGACGGAGGCGATCAGGAGGCCGAGCGCCAGGCTGATCAACGCGTTGGCGAGCGAACCGCTGCCGAGCGCGATGACGCTCGTCAGTCCGAACACGAGAATCGCGAAATATTCCGGCGAGGAGAAGCGCAGCGCGAAGCTCGCGACCGGCTTCGTCAGCAAAACCATGGCGACGGCCGAGAGGAGGCCGCCGACGAATGCGGCGATCAGCGTCCAGCCGAGCGCTTGGGCGGGCTTGCCCTTGCGCGCCATCGCGTAGCCGTCCCAGAGCAACGGCACGTGGATCGGCTCGCCGGGTATCCGGAACAGGATCGACGTGAAGGCGCCGCCGTAGGTGCCCGACACATACATCGCGCTGAGCAGCACGATCGCGTCGGTGACCTGCATTTTGTAGGTGAAGGGCAGGAACAGCACGACGCCCATCACGAGGGTGAGGCCCGGAAGGACGCCGACCAGAAGCCCGACGATGATGCCGACGACGAGCATCAGCATCGTGGTGGGATGGAGACAGGCGAGGAAGCCGTTTCCGAGCTGGACGAGGATGTCGGTCACGATCCGTCCCCTCAGAAGCCGGTGATGAAGTCGGCGAGGCCGGAGAACGGCGGGACGCCGCGCGGCAGAGAGACGTAGACGACCCTCATGAGGAGCGCTGTGGTGAGCGCGACGCCCACAAGGCTCGAGGCCCAGATCGCGACGTGATTGCGCGCGCCGCCGACATACATGAAGGCGATCAGGAAGGCTGTGGTGGCGATCGGGAATCCCAACGTGTCGAGCGTCAGGGCGTAGACGATCGTCAGGCCGACGCCGAGGGCGAGGAGCAGCGGTCTCCGCGGCGCGTCGTCCCCGTCCTCCTCGTCAAGCCCCGCGGCCATGCCGACGGCTTGGGCGTCCGACGAGGCCATCAGCGCCCAGGCGATCTGGAACGCCGACAGCGCGCCCATCAGTAGGAGCGCGGCCTTTGGCCAGAAATCCGGACCGAGCGCGCCGGGACGGGCGTCGAACTCGATCGTGTTCGCGACCGACCACAGCCAGGCGGTGACGGCGAGCAGAAGGATGTAGGGCAGCGAAGCCATGAGCCGCGCGCCCATGCCGGAGTGTCCTCCAGCCGAAGCGTCGGTCATGGGATCAGCTCGCCTGTTTGATGGCGGCCTTCATGTCGTCGAGCTGCTTCGCCACGAAGGCGCCGGCACCCGCCGAGCCGATGAAGCTGTCCTCTTTCGCGAACTGCTCCTTGAGGAAGGCCTTGTAGCCGTCCGTCGCCGCGACCTTCTCGAGCGCGTCCGACAGCTTCTTTACGCGCTCCGGGGGCGTCCCGCCGCGCACCACGATCGCGCGGAACTGGGGAAGCGCGATGTCGAACCCCGCCTCCTTCGAGCAGGGGACGTCGGGGAAGGCCGCGAAGCGCTCGGAGCCGAACACCAGAAGCGGGCGCATCTGCTTGCCGGCGAGGAAGCTGCCGACGTCGCCGGCCTGCTCGTAGAGCGCGTCGGCGTGGCCGCCGAGGATCGAGACGTAGCGCTCGCTCGGCTTGGAGAACGGCACCTGGTTCACCTTCACGCCCTTGGAGGCGAGGAAGCTCAGCGTGAAGTCGTCAACGCTGCCGAAGCCGAGCGTCGCGACCTTCAGCGCGCCGGGCTGCTCCTTGGCGGCCTTCGCGAAGTCGTCCCACGTCTTGTGGGGACTGTCTTGCGCGACGAAGATGAAGGACGGCGCCTGGATCAGCACCGCGACGGGGGCGATGTCCTCCATCGTCCAACGCGGGCTCTTGCCTGCGAGCAGCGCATGCGCGTCCGCGATGTAGATCGCCGCCGTCTGGCCGTCAGCGGGGTTCGACAGGAGCTTCGCCATGCCGGTCGCGCCGGTGCCGCCGGGGATGTTCACCACCGGCATCGGCTTGCCGATCTCGGGCTCGCCGAGCTGGGCGATCTTGCGCGCGAGCTGGTCCGCGCCGCCGCCTGGACCCCAGGGCACCACAAGCTCGATCGGACGGCTCGGATAGTCTTCCGCGAATGCGGGGCCGGCGACGCACGCGACGGCGACCGTCGCGCCGCCGACGAGGACCTCTCGTCTGCTGACGTTCATGGCTTTCCTCCCTTGCGCGCAGGTCGTTCCGCCGGGTTGTCCCGGTCGTCGCCCACGTCGCTTCGCCCCGTTGTCCGGGGGTCTCTTATGTGGAAGTCCGCCCTTTCGGCGCCGGCGGAGCCTGCTCCGACGGGGCGAGCCTTCTTGCGTTCAGACGAAGGTACATGCACGTCTGGCGACAACAAAGTTCATTATGTGCATCCTGGCGATGAAGGAGCCTCATCGGGATGCCGGACCTCGACCTCGCATTGCTCCGCAGCTTCGTCGCGATCGTCGACACCGGGAGCGTGACCTCCGCCGGCCGCGCGGTGGGCCGGACCCAATCGGCGGTTACCCATCAGATGAACCGTCTCGAGGCGCAGCTCGGCCGCGCCGTATTCGCCCACGACCGGCGTCGCATCGCGCTGACGGCGGACGGCGAGATCCTGCTCGAATACGCCCGCGCGATGCTGAAGCTCTCCGAGGAGGCCAAGGCCCGCTTCGCAGCGCCGAGCGTCGCTGGGCATGTGACGCTCGGCACGCCGGACCTCTACGCCGCCTATCTGCTTCCCGAGGTGCTCAGCCGGTTTTCCCACGTCTATCCGGAGGTCGAGATCCAGCTGCACTGCCGTCGCAGCGTGCATCTGCACTCAGAGCTGATGCGCGACCGCCTCGACATCGCGATCCTGACCGAACAGCCGGATCTCCACGGGGGCGAGACGGTGCGCCGCGAGCCTCTGGTCTGGGTCGCGGCGCGCGGCGCCCGGCCGGAGCTCACCGACCCGACGCCCCTCGCGGTGCTTCCAGCCGGCAGCGTCTATCGGCAACGCGCGCTCGAGGCGCTGTCCTCGGTCGGGCGCAAATGGGCGATCCGCACCGTGAGCGACACGATCGCCGGCCTCCAGGCCGCAGTGCTGGCGCGGCTCGCAGTCTCGGTGTTCCCGCAATGCGCAGTGGCGCCCGGCATGCGCCGGCTCGGCGAAGAAGACGGCATGCCGAAGCTTCCCGGCATCGACCTCATGCTGCTGCGTCGCCCCGCGGGCGTCTCGGACGCCGCCGAACATCTTGCGCAGTTCATCTCCCGCGCGCTTCCCTCCACCGCGCCTTTCCGTCCGTCCCTTCGGGAGGGGTGAGGGCGGCGGCCGTAAAGAATCAAGGAAGGACCAGAGCGTGAGCGAACAGTTCGAGAAAGGCCTGAAGATCCGCCGAGAGGTGCTTGGAGCCGATTATGTCGATGGCTCGATGGCCCGGGCGGATGATTTCATGATGGCGTTTCAGAACATCACGACGGAATGGTGCTGGGGCTATGCCTGGAGCCGGGACGGCCTCGACCGAAAGACGCGGTCGATGCTGAATCTCGCCATGCTGACCGCGCTGTCAAAGCCCGCTGAGCTGAAGCTCCACGTCAAGGGCGCGTTGGCGAACGGCGTCACCGTGGACGAGATCAAGGAGATCCTGCTCCACGCGACCGTCTATTGCGGCATCCCTGCGGGTCTCGACGCTTTCAAGGCCGCTCATGAGGTCTTGGTGGCGGAGGGCGAAATCGATCGCTCGTGATCCTCAACTCTCTGGATCGTCCCGAACGATGCGGCGGCTCGCTCGGCGCCGGCCAGAAAAATGCGCCTCGCACAGCAGCGCGCCGCCGCGGCGAAGGTCGCTTCTGCGAAGCGCGGCCGCAAGGCGGCGGGCTGATGGCGCAAGCCGCGCGGGAACCGATGAAGTTTTTGATCGCCGCCAAAAAGGGCGACGTCTAGATCCGCCATCGAAGACGAGCGCGGCTTGCTCTGACGCGTGCGGGTGCCGCGCGTGTGGCGCAGTTGATCCTGATCAATGCCTGCGCCCCGGCCTTCCTCCACTTTCGCTCCAAAGCCCGTCAGCCAGAGGAGCGTCAGATGCCGCCATCCGCAGTCGCTGTCATAGATGTCGAGGTCCAGAGGGCGCAGCCCCCCTACGAGCGCATCCTGGTCCCAACCGATGGAAGCGCGCTCAGCCAGGAGGCTGTTTTCGAGGCTCTCAAACTCGCCTCGTCCACCGGCGCGTCCGTCGTGTTCCTGACTGTCGTCGAGCCGTTCCAACCGCTGACGATCTCCACGGACATGCTCGAATCCAGCCGCAAAGAGTACGAGCGCTATGCCGAGGCGCATGCCGAGAACCTGCTCGGGCAGGCCTGCGGCTGGGCCGAAGACGCCGGGGTGCCGTACTTCGCGGTGCGCAAATGGGCGGATCAGCCCCATGAGGAGATCATCGGGGTCGCTCGGGAGCGGAATTGCGATCTCATCGCCATGGCGAGCCATGGCCGTCGCGGCCTCGCCGCCATCGTGCTGGGTTCGGTCACCCAGAAGGTTCTGACGCATTCCGACATCCCGGTCCTCGTGCTGCGCAGACCGCCGGCGGCGGCGACGCAGCCAGGAACTTCGAACGTCGAAGCCGGTCGCCCCGGCGCGGGGATCGGCTGACATGCTGGACGCCAGGGAGCGCGCCGCGGAAGCCGGCTTCGCGCATGAGCGCGACGCCGAGTTTCAGGCGCATGCGCGCCGCGACCGGACGTTCGGCCGGTGGGTCGCTCGTCTCATCGGCCTGCGCGGCGAGGCGGCGGAGGAGTACGCGCGGGATCTGATGCTCTCCAATATCGAGCGGAAGACCGACGAGACGTTGATTGCGGACGCGCAGGCCGATCTCGCGCGCCGCGGCGTGAGCGGCGTGAAGGCGTCCGAAGAGCGGCTCCGGCGCAAGCTGGAGCGGCTCGGCGCGTTGAAGGACGCGCATCCGCGTGGCTGACGTTCTTGCGCATCTGAAAACGGCGGTGGTCGTCGGACTTCTCGCGGCCTGCGCCGCTTCGTCGGCGGCGGCGCTCGAACCTGCCGAGCAACGCGGGCGGACGTTCGCGAAGACCAACTGCGCCATGTGCCATGCGATCGGCCGCAGCGGATCAAGCCCGCTGCGGATCGCCCCGCCGTTCCGGACCCTGCATCATCGCTACCCGGTCGAGACGCTGGCCGGGGCCTTCACCGAAGGTATCCTTACGGGCCACCCGTCCATGCCGCAATTCCAGTTCGACAGCGACCAGATTACCGATCTGATCGCCTACCTCAAATCGCTTGAAACCCGGCGCCTTGAGCGGTTCGAGGCGGTTTGACGAAGGTCAATGACGGACAGGCGAGCGGGGCGAAGATGGCTTGAATATTCAAGCGATGGGAGCTCTCGTCATGTCCGCTCGTAAGCCCGACGCCTCCGGTTTCGCCAGCATCATGGCGCATCTCGATCTCGGACCGTGGGCCGAGGCGAGGGGCAGGTTGGCCGCCTCTCTGGCTGACGAGTTCGGCGCGCGGCTCATCGGCGTCGCGGCCGAACAGCTGATCGCGCCGATCTATTCGGACGGACTGCCCAACGTGGCCGAGGAAGTCACCGACGAGGAGCGTTTACGGGCGAGCGGCGATCTGGCGGCGGCCAAGCGCGCTTTCGAAGCCGCCGCGGGCGGGCGCAATGACGTCGAGTGGCGCTCGGCCTTTGCGCACCCGGAGCGCTTCCTGATCGAACAGGCGCGGGCCGCCGACCTGATCGTCGTCGGTCGGTGGGCGACCTATGACGAGCGCGACCCGAATCTCGGCGTTTCGCCAGCCGCCGTCGCGATGGAGTGCGGGCGGCCGATTCTCGTCATCCCTCCGGAAAAGGATTATCTCGCGGCCCGCACCATCGTGGTCGCGTGGAAGGATACGCGTGAGGCGCGACGGGCTGTTCGTGACGCGCTTCCTTTCCTGAAGCGCGCCCACGAGGTCCATGTCGTGGCGGTCACCTCAGCCCCGAGCGACGAGGGCGCGGAAGACGTTTGCGCATGGCTCGCCGGCCACGGCGTGAACTGCCGTCCCTCGATCCGAGCCGGTGAGACCACGTCGATCGCCGACGAACTCAGTGATCTCTCGGTCGAGATGGGCGCGGATCTTATCGTGTCCGGCGCCTACGGTCACAGCCGGATGCGCGAATGGTTCTTTGGGGGAGCGACGCGGGATCTGCTGGAGACCAGCAGGGCGTGCCTGCTCATGTCGCACTGACGTCGCCGCGCGCCTCGCGTCGAGCGGTGGAGGCGAGCGCTTTCGCCTCGGCGCCGCGGAAAAACGTCAGCCTTTGACGAACGTCAATGTCTTCGGCGCGCCATCGAGCGAGCGTGCCATCGTCAGACAAGCGGAGGCCGTCATGCGACAGCAATTCGACATCAAGAACGTTCTCATCGTCATCCACGAAGAGGGCGATGGCTCGACGTCGTCCGCGCTCGCTTATGGCCTGTCGATGGCTCAGACGGCGGGCGCGCACGTCATGGTCCAGGCCGGATCCGTGAAGCTGGACCTGCCGTCGGGTCGTACGTCGGGGCTGGTGCGCGGGCTTGTCGCAGCGGAGAACCGTAGGCTTCGCGAACTCGTCGCGGCGATTTCGGACCAGGCGAGGGCGGATTCGACGATGGCCGGCATCGTCTGCGACACGGACGATGATCAACTGAGCTTCGCCGAACTCAAGTCGCGTGCGCTCGCCCAGGCCCGCGTCGCCGACATCACCGTCCTCGACGCCGACGCCAGCGCGCTCACGGTCGATGGCGGCCTGCTTCGAGCCATTCTGTTCGAGGGCGGGCGAGGGACGATCATCGTTCCCAAAGACGTCACGGCGTTCTCCTGCGACCGGGTGATCGTGGCCTGGGACGGAAGCGCGGCCGCCTCGCGGGCCGTCGGCGCGGCGATGCCGTTCCTGAAAGCTGCGACGGACGTCGAGATCGTCTGCTATGTCGGCGAGAAGGACCTGTCGCGAAGCGCGGCCGGCGCGGATCTCGCGGCGGCGCTCTCGCGGCACGGGGTCAACGCCGTCGCCAAGGAGCTCGCCGCCGGCCGCGACGTCTCGGAACGTCTCCGAGAGCAGGCCGGACTGTTTCGCGCGGACCTGATCGTCATGGGCGCCTTCGTGCACTCGCCGATCCAGGAGTGGCTCTTCGGCGGCGTGACGCAGGCGATGCTCAAGTCGAGCCCCGCGCCGATCCTCACCGCGCGCTGACCCTCCGCAGCGCACAGGTCAGAGCGCGTGACGACAGGCGGCGCCGCCCGCCGGCGCCGCTCGCCGCGCGCCGGTGTCCCTGCGGAATCCAAAGACGTCGGCGAAGCCAAATGCCTCAGGGCGCTTCGCGTCGATCGCCCTTGACCTTGTACTAACGCATCCGCGCCGCGCAGGCATGACGCGGCGCGGCGTCGCCCGGCGCACGCCCGTTTAGCGCGACGGCAAGCGAACCGCGCGGACGATCCGGTCGAGATCGTCCTCCGCATTGATCCGGACCCAGCTGATGGGTCCTGCGCCTCTCTGCAGCTGCCCCTCGAGCACGTTCGCATCGGCGTCCGACACATCGCCTCGCCGCTGCGCAAGCCGCGATCGCAGCGTCGCTGGCTCGGCGTCGAGCCAGATCCCCAGGAACGGAACGCCGGCGGCTTCGGCGCAGCGCTCGATGCGCGTACGCTCGCGCTCGGTCGAGAAGGTCGCCTCGGCCACGACGCTCCATCCGTTGCGCAGGATCGCTTCGGCGCGCTCTGCGAGCTGCGCATAGATCGCTTCGGTCGTTTCTTGCCCGTAGGCGCCGGTCGGCAAGCGCTGGTCGGGCGGGACCCCGAAGAACGCCTTTCGGATGCGGTCGGTGCCGATGACGCGCGCGCCCGGCGGAGCTCCGACATGATCGGCGAGCGCGGCCGCGACCGTCGACTTGCCGGAACCCGAGAAACCGCCGACCGCAGGATCGGCGGGGCAGGCTCGAGAAGGCGCGCCGCGAGGTCGAGAAAGCGACGGGCGTCGTCGACGCTCGACTGGGTGGCGCGAACATGCGCCCGGATCGCCGCGCGGACGGACATCAGGAACGGCGACAAAGCGAGATCCGCCTCGTCGGGAATCTCATCGAGGTAGCGGTTTACGAGCAGGTTCGCCGTCGACCGTCGATCGCGTCGCCACAAGTCCATGAGCAGGAAGGCGAGGTCGTACGCCCGGTCCACGGTCGCGAGCGCGTCGTCGAATTCGAGGCAGTCGAACAGGGTGGGGACGCCGTCCCACAGGCAGATGTTTCCGAGATGCAGATCGCCATGGGCGAGCGCGACGGCGCCCGCATTTCCGCGCGCGTCGAGCCGCGACGCTGCGGCCGAAAGGGCGCGCGCCGACCCTTCGCAATAGGCTTCGACGAGGGCGGGGCCGAGCGCATCGGCATGGCTCCTAAGGCACGTCCTGACGCCCGTCAGGACTTCGGCCACACGAAGCGAGGCGTGGTCGTCAACGACCGGCGCCAATGAGGCGTGGAAGTCCGCGATCACCGTCGCGAGGCGCGTCGCAAGGGCGTCGGTGAGCCGACCGATTGCGGCCATCTCGGCGAACAGATCCTCCTGGGGGAAGCGGCCCATCTCGACGACGCCGTCCACAAGCTCTCCGGGTCCGTCGAATTCGAGCCCTCCCGGCGATCTCGTGATGCGAAGCGCCTTTCGATAGAGCGTCGGCGCAGTTCGGCGGTTGAGCGCGAGTTCGCGCTCGCAGTCTTTCCACCGAACCGCAGGATCGGAGAAATCGACGTAGGGCAGAGCGACCGCGCGCTTCAGTTTCCACACGCGCTCGCCGCCCAGAAGGATGACGGAGATGTGGGTCCGCCGCTCTTCGACCGGCTCGACGAATTGACGCTTCAAGAAGGCGATCGTCTCGGCCTGACGAGTTTCCGGCGACATCGCTCGCGCTGTCCCGATCGCCGGCGCAGCCATTGGCGCGTCAGGCCTTCGGGCTCGCCGCCAAGGCGGCGCCGGTCGCGGACGGCGGGGCGTTCAGCGTTCGGCACGCGTCCTTGAGGTCGGTCATCTGCGTCGCCTCTGCGCCAACATGCTGCTGTTCCTAAGTCCTCCCGCAGCGGCCGCCATGATCCTGATCAACCGGATGCTCTTGCTGGCGCGGTGGAGCGATAAGAGGCGGAGCGGACCCGCTTTGACCTGGGTCAACGCCTCGCGGCGAAAAGGAGTTGAAAAGAGGAGGTCGGCTGCGACCGGCGACGAGGACGGAGGTGGAGATGGCTGCAGCGCAGGTCAGTTCCACGAACGCCGCGACCGAGGTCAGCGTCGCTCCCGGCGCTTCCAAGGCCGACATGATGGATCTCCATCGCCGCATGGCGGCGCTCGGCGATGCGGTCGAGTCCATTCTGATCGCCGCGGTGACGCGCCATCCGCCGTCCGGGCGAGGGCGCGACGCGGCGAGCGAGATCAGATCGCTCGCAGAAGGCTGCGCCGACGCCGCGGTCGGCGTCATTCTTCACCGTCAGCCTGGCCTTGGGGAACTTCGTCGGATCGTCTCAGCCCTTCGCGTCTCGGATGATTACGAGCGCATCGCCGGACTTGCCGATGAGATCGTTTCAAGACTCCGTCGCAATCGCGGGCTGGGCGACTTGCCTTCGTTGCGGGCCGCGTACGAGGCCCTCGCCGCCTTGACGCTCGATCAGTTTCGTATGGTGCGCTCGGCTGAGCGGAATGACGATCTGGAGCTCTGTGAAACGGTCTGGCGCCGGGACAGGCTCGTCGACGCCGCCTATGCAAGAACAGTGGACGAGGCGGTCCATCTGCTCTCGCTGACGCCGCAGACGACCTACGCGGTCGTCGAGGCGCTCTGTTGCGCAAAGAATCTTCAACGGATCAGCGACCATGCGAAGAGCGTCGCCGACATGTTCGTCTACTCCGCCGCCGGGAGACGCCTTTCGCGCGATCGAGACGAAGCCTCCATGTCGCGCCGGACCCGCGCTGCATGAAGGCGATGACGCTTCGGGCGCGTGGCGAAGCGCTGGTGATGGAGGAACGGCCGACGCCGTCTCCAGCGCCCGACGAGGCGCTCCTGCGGGTCGAAGCCTGCGCCGTCTGCCGGACCGATCTTCATGTCGTCGACGGCGACCTGACCGACGGTCCGTTGCCCATCGTTCCCGGCCACGAAATCGTGGGCGTCGTCGAGGCGGTCGGCGACGCGGTGACGACGCTTCGTGTCGGGGAGCGCGTCGGAGCCCCATGGCTGGGTAAAGTCTGCGGCGTCTGCCCGTACTGCGTTCGCGACGAGGAAAATCTTTGTGACGACCCGGTGTTCACCGGCTACCTCAGGGACGGTGGTTTCGCGACCCATGCGCTCGTGAACGCGGATTTTGTCTTTCCCCTTCCGGACTGCGACGATCCGGCTCTCGCCGCTCCGCTGTTGTGCGCAGGACTGATCGGCTGGCGATCGCTCCGGATGGCTGGGGACGCTCGACGGATCGGCTTCTACGGCTTCGGCGCCGCCGCCCACATCCTCGCCCAGATCTGCCGATGGCAGGGCAGGGAGGTCTATGCGTTCACGCGGGACGGCGACGGCGCGGCCCAGAGCCTTGCAACGGAGCTCGGCGCCGTCTGGGCGGGCGGCTCCACCGCTCCGCCTCCGCAGGAGCTGGACGCGGCGATCATCTTCGCGCCGGCCGGCCCATTGGTCCCCCTCGCTCTCAGGGCGGTGCGAAAAGGCGGCCGCGTCGTCTGCGGCGGGATCCACATGAGCGACCTGCCGGCGATGCCCTACCGGCTGCTATGGGGCGAACGTCAGGTTCTGTCGGTCGCAAACCTGACGCGGCGGGACGCGAAGGAATTCTTGGCGGTCGTTCCGCAAGCGGGGGTGCGGACGAAAGTCCGGCGCTATGCGCTCGAGGAAGCCAACCAGGCATTGGATGATCTGCGCCGCGGCGCCGTGCACGGAGCGGCCGTGCTCATCCCCTAGCCGCCGAAGGCATGTCGGCGCGCGGCCATAGGCCCGGTCTGTTCGCCGTCCGGAAGTCAGGTCCTTGACGGCGCCGACCGCCTCAGGACGCGCGTCGGGCGGCGCCCGCCGAGACGGCCCAGCGCTGGCCTGATCAACTCGCTCCCAGGCGTTCGAGCCGCGAGAGGTCGAGGATGCGGATGCCGTCCGGAACGACGAGGATGATCCTGTCCCGGGCCAACCGCGAGATCACGCGACTGACGGTTTCGAGCGTCAATCCGAGGTGGTCGGCAAGGTCCTGCCGGGTCATGGGCAGCGGGATCGTCACCGAGCTCCCTCCCAGGCGCCGGAGCCGCTCGCGCATCGAGAGCAGGAAGGCCGCGACCTTCTCTTCCGCGGATCGTCGGCCGAGGAGGACCATATGATCTTGAGCGACGGTCAGTTCGTGCGTCGCCGCCTCGTGGAGGCGACGGAGCAGGTGCGGCTTGAGATCGACGAACCGTGCGAAGGTCGCGCGGTCGAGGCGGCAAGCCGAGACTGTTTCGATCGCGTCCGCCGAGAACCCAAAACGTTCGCTGAGCGACAGCCCGACGAAGTCGCCCGGCAGGAGAAAGCCCACGATCTGGCGCCGGCCATCGGGCAGAAGCTTGTATAGCCGCAGCATGCCGCACGTGACGTTGTAGACAGCGTCGGCGACGTCCCCCTGCAGGAACAGCGTTTCCTTCGCGGCGAGAACGGATTTTTCCGACATCGCGCTGAGAGCCGTGAGCTCGCCGGGGTCGAGAGCTGCGCAGACGCTGATGTCCTTGACCCTGCAGCTGGCGCAGACATTCGTCGTCGCGTGACCGCAGCGGCTCGGACCCGGACCTCCCGCATCCGCGGTGCAGCTAAGTGCGGCATCGGTCTCGCATGTGTTGGTCATCGGCGATTCCGAAAAAGGAGCTGTCGGCAGCCTGGGCTCTCCCTGTCTGTCCTAGATCAACCGCCGCCCGCCGGTTTGATCTGTGTCAAAGCCGACCGGTCCGCCGACGGCGAAGGCTGCCGTCGCCGACCTTCGCGCGATACCGGATCATGCCCTCTAGCACTCTGTTTTACGCGAGAGCCCTCACCGGAATGTCGGCGCTCAGCGACCCGGACGCCACGCGGCGCGCTTTTGCGCTCGTAAGCCTTTTTCACCCTCGTCTGAGCTACGAGCGATGGACGCGATATCTCCGCCGCGCGACGCGGCCAAAACCGACGCGCGCCGGCGTCGTCTTCGTCGAGGATCCGCGAGGCTATCCACATGCCCTGTTCAGATACGCCGTAGACCTCGAGCCTTCGCTGCCGGCGGTCGAGCTCGGCGCGCGGCGAGTCCTGCGCCTGACTGATCTCGTTGTCGGCGAGATCGCGGGGTCGGGACTTCTCGCGACCATAGCGCGCCACGGTGAAGGTCTCGCCCGGCAGCTGAAATGTGGCTCGATCGCGATCGAGCTGCCGGGCGCATTGCTGGGGCGAGCAGGAGAACTCGCCGGTTACGACGCCATTGCGGGCGGCGTGGTCTGCCGGTCGATCGAGCCCACGGCGCTGGACGCGATCCGACTGCAATGCGCGCAGCCGGCGTCAGGAGTTGAGACGGGCTAGCGCCGCGCGGTTCCTCAACTGGATCGAGCGCCGATGCGCGGGCAGAGCGATGACGCCAGCACGCTCCAGATGTGTGAGGCTGCGCGACACCGTCTCGATCGTCAGGCCAAGATGGTCGGCGACGTCGATCCGGGACATCGGCAGCTCGATGTCGCCCGATCGCGACATGCGCTCGGCCAATCCCAACAGGAAGCTCGCCACCTTCTCGACGGCGCATTTGCGGCCAAGCAACAGCATGTGGTCCTGAGCCCGTTCCAGCGCCCGCATCATGGCCGCGGTCGCCTGCTTGGCGAGCTCGGTGTCCTGCATGGCCAGGGCCTCGAGCGCGCAGCGCCGATACGCCGTCACCGTCACGTCGCCGACCGCTTCGGCCGTGAAACGATGCTCGTCTCCGCTCTCAAGGCCGAAGAAGTCGCCGGGAAGGTGGAAGGCGTCGATCTGGCGCCGGCCGTCGGACAGCGTCTTGTAAGTGCGCACCACCCCCGACACGACACGGTAGAAGGACTCGGCGTCGTCGCCTTCGGCGAAGATCTCCGCGTCTTTCGCGATGGCGCGGCTCGGGGCGGAGCGTCGCGCGGACGTCGGCGGGATCGGCAGGACGGGGCGCTGGGCGTTCAGGAGGCTGGTCTCGACCTGCATGTGATCCTCGGCGGCTTGAGCGGGAACATGGCCGAGCGTCATGCAGAACGGAGGCGTGGGAAATTCAGGTCTTGCGCTTAAGGGGTTTCCCTTAAGGAGCTTCGTAGGCCGTTTACCCGCACGCAAGCGCCAAGTGGATCGCTTCAACGAACCCGCCGTCCTGCAGAGGCTTCTCGAACACCGCCAGGAAACCTGCCTGCGCGGCCGCTGATCTGATCTCGTTGGTCAGCCGCCCGGCGATGAGGATGGCGGGAAGGCGCACGGCCCGCTGCTTCAGACGGGCGACAAGGTCCACGCCCGAGATCGCAGGAATATCCTGATCGACGAGCAGGCATCCTCGGTCCGGCAACTGAGGCTCGGACAGCAGGGCCTCGCCGCTCGCATAGTCGCGCACGCCGAGCCCTTCGAGTTCGAGCATAAACCGCAGCGACCGGCGGACAGCGTCGTCGTCGACGACGATGATCACCGGGGTCTGCGAACCCGCGCTCTCAGAAGACATTCGACCTCGCGTTCGGCGCGAGCCGCGCCTCCTCGCGCAGCGTCGCAAGAGGGCAGTGTGACACCGCCGCCGAGGTCGGCCTATTCCGGTAAACCCCTTAAGGGTTCAAGGTCAGCTTTGAGAGCAAGCCGCACCAGCTCCGAGAGACTGTTCGCCCGCATTTTGGACATGACGTTCGCCCGGTAGATTTCGACGGTCCGGGGGCTGATCTCGAGATCGAAGCCGATCACCTTGTTCGCCTTGCCCGCGACCAGGCCGTCGAGCACCTGACGTTCGCGCTCGGAAAGCGCGGCGATGCGCTCGCGCACTTCGAGAGCTTCCGCGTTGGACCGGACCGCCTCCTGCCGCCGCATCAGCGCCGAGCGAATGGCGGCTAGCAGCACCTCGTCATCAAATGGCTTCTCGATGAAGTCCGACGCGCCGCGCCGCATCGCCTCGACCGCCAGCGGGACGTCGGCATGGCCGGTCATCACGATCACAGGGATCGTCGCGCCTCGCGAGCGCAGTTCGCTCAGCAGCGCCATGCCGTCGACGCCGGGCATGCGGACGTCGGTGACCACGCAGCCCGAGCCCGGATCGCTGACGTTGGCGAGAAAACTTTCGGCGCCGTCATGCACGCGAACGGCGAAACCGTCTGTCGCCAGCAGGAAGGCGAGCGACTGCCGTATGGCCGCATCGTCGTCCACCACATGAATGATCGCATCGCTACGCATCGTCGCCCTCGACGGCGTCGAACGCCTTCAGGGAAAAAATGAACTTGCTTCCTCCGCCGGCCGCCGGCTCAAGCCAGATCCGCCCGCCGTGAGCTTCCACGATCGTACGACATATCGAGAGCCCCACGCCCATGCCACTCGATTTTGTGGTGACGAAGGGCTGGAACAGCCGCGCCGCGACCTCACCGGATACGCCCGGTCCAGTGTCGGCGACGACGACGTCGACAAGCCCGGCCTGAGCTCCGCGCCGCGTCGAGACGACGAGGTCGCGACGCGGACAGTCGTACATGGCTTCGATCGCGTTGCGGATCAGGTTGAGGATGACCTGCTGGATCTGAATCCTGTCGACAAGCACGGTCTGAGCGGCCGGATCGTATTCGAACGTGACATGAACGCCCCGCTCCCGGGCGCCGACGAGCGCGAGAGCGCTTGCCTCCTCGATCAGCTTCGGCAGGCTTTCGACGCGCCGCTCGGTCTCTCCGCGGGCGACGAACTCGCGCAGCCGCCGGATCACGTCGCCGGCGCGAAGCGCCTGCGCGGCCGCTTGGGTGACGGCGTCCTTGAGAAGCGGCGTCTCGGGCCCCTCCGGCATGCGATCGACGATGCGCCGGCAGCCCTTCATATAGTTGGCGATCGCAGTCAGAGGCTGATTGATCTCGTGGGCGAGCGTCGAAGCCATCTCGCCGAGCGCGGTGAACCGCGACATGTGCACCAGCTCGCTCTGGAGCTCCTGCAGCCGGTCCTCGGCGTTCTGCCGTTCGGTGAGATCGCGGATGAAGCCCGTGAAGTAGCGCGCGCCGCCCGACTGCATCTCGCCGACGGAGAGCTCCATCGGAAAGGTCGAGCCGTCCTTGCGCCGGCCGACGACCACGCGTCCGACTCCGATGATCCGCCGCTCGCCGGTCGCCTTGTAGCGGCTCATGTAACCGTCGTGCTGATCGCGGTAGGGCTGCGGCATGAGCATGTTGACGTTGCGCCCCACGACCTCTTGCGGAGCGTAGCCGAACTGTCGCTCCGCGGCGGCGCTGAAGGACTGGATGATCGCCTCGTCGTCTATGACGATCATCGCGTTCGGCACGGTGTCCAGAATCGAGCGGAGATGCGCCTCGCTCGCCTTTAGCGCCTGCTCGGCCGCGACCTGCGCCGAGATGTCCCGCATCGCCTTGGCGTAGCCTTGGATCTGGCCGCGGTGGTCGAGCACGGGCGTCATAATGACGGCCGCGAAGTACTCTGTGCCGTCTTTGCGGCGGCGCACCCCCGTCTCTTCGTGCCGGCCTTCCGCCTTGACGGCGTCGATCTGCTTTCGCGGCTTGCCTGCGGCGACGTCTTGCTCGCGGTACAGCGTCGAGAAGTGGCGACCGATGATTTCGTCGGCCCCCCACCCATTCACATTCTCCGCGCCGCGGTTCCAGCTGCGGATCATGCCGTCTTTGTCGAGGACGATCAGCGCGATATCGGTGACGGAGTCGAGCAGCAGCTCAGCCGCCGTTCTCGCGGCGGCCACCGTCTCGAAGACTCTGTTGTCGTCAGTCATCGCGGGACAATGGCACACCCGACGACCGGCTCAAGGCTTCCCAGAGTCAGCGTTCGTCGCATGTCCTTGTCTTAGGTCAGGAACAACGGGACGGCGGACCGCCATACTCGGCTGGCTCCCCTTCGCCGAGCGTGCGGCGGATCGCGTGAGGCCGCGCCATGTCGCCCGTCATCCTGCTGAGCGCCAGCATTCTGATCCTTCTCGCGCTCGCCGTCGCCTTGGTCGGGGCAAGCCGGTCTGCGGGCGCCACGGCGGCCGCCCGTTCGAGGCTCGCCCGCGAACGCGTGCATCGCCGTCGCCGGCCATTCTGAAGGATCGTGTCGCCCAGCTTGACATAGATCACGGCGAGGCGCTCCGCGGCGCCGGACAAGGTCTTTATGTGGACCCATCCCATCGCCCGGCCGGCGCTTCTGGTCGTCGTCGTCAAGCTGGTCGTGGTCTTCGCCGCGGCCTGGTTCATCGTCGCGCCGCTGCGCCAGCGCGTCACCGCTCCTGACGCCGAGGCGCGCCTTCTCGCCGACGCGCCGCCCAACGCCCCAAGGTCACAGCAATGACGCTCGCCGCATTCGACGTGGTCACCCTGTCGCGCCTGCAGTTCGGGCTGACGGCGATGTACCATTTCCTGTTCGTGCCTTTGACGCTCGGCCTCGCGGTCCTCATCGCGATCATGGAGACAGTCTACGTGATGACCGGGCGCGAGATCTGGCGGCGGATCACGCGCTTCTGGGGCATCCTGTTCGGCATCAACTTCGCCATGGGCGTCGCGACGGGCGTCACCATGGAGTTCCAGTTCGGCATGAACTGGGCCTACTACAGCCATTATGTCGGCGACATCTTCGGCGCGCCGCTCGCGATCGAGGGCCTCATGGCCTTCTTCCTCGAGGCGACCTTCGTCGGGTTGTTCTTCTTCGGCTGGGAGCGGCTGTCAAAGGTCCAGCACCTCGTCGTCACCTGGCTGCTGGCGATCGGCACGAACCTGTCAGCGCTCTGGATCCTGATCGCGAACGGCTGGATGCAGAACCCGGTCGGCGCGGTCTTCAATCCGGACACCATGCGGATGGAGGTCAGCGACTTCTGGGCGCTGATCTTCAACCCGGTCGCGCAAGCGAAGTTCGTCCACACGGTGAGCGCCGGCTATGTGACGGGGTCGGTCTTCGTGCTCGCGATCAGCGCCTTCTACCTGCTGCGCGGTCGTCATCGCGATCTGGCTCTCCGTTCGGCGACGGTGGCGGCGAGCTTTGGTCTCGCCTCCGCCCTCTCGGTCGTCGTGCTCGGCGACGAGAGCGGCTACACGGCCGGCGAGAACCAGAAGATGAAGCTCGCCGCCATCGAGGCGATGTGGAAGACCGAGCCTGCGCCGGCGTCTTTCACGCTGTTCGGGCTGCCGGACGCCGACGCCCGTACGACCCATTACGAGGTCAAGGTTCCCTGGATGCTCGGGCTGATCGCGACGCGTTCGATCAGCAAGGAGGTCCCGGGAATAGAGGATCTCGTGAAGGACGTCGAAATCCGGATCCGCTTCGGCCTGATGGCCTACGAGGCGCTTGAGGCCATCAAGAAGGACCGGACCGACGCGGGCGCGCGGGCCAAGCTCGAGGCGACGTCTTCCGAGCTCGGCTACGCGCTGTTGCTGAAGAAGATCCGGCCGGACGTGCTGAACGCGACCGACGCGGAGATCACCCAGGCCGCCTGGAGCACGGTGCCGCCGGTCTCGCCGCTGTTCTGGAGCTTCCGCGTCATGGTGGGGCTGGGCTTCTTCTTCATCGGCCTGTTCGCGACCGCGTTTTTCCTTGCGAGCACGCAGCGCCTCGAGACCTCGCGCCGGTTCCTGACGATCGCGCTCATCAGCCTTCCGACGCCGTGGATCGCCGCGGAGCTCGGCTGGTACGTGGCGGAGGTCGGCCGCCAGCCCTGGGTCATCGAGGGGGTGATGCCGACCTTCCTCGCAGTGTCGAACATCGCCGCCGGCAATGTCCTCGCGACGCTCATCGGCTTCGTTCTCTTCTACTCCGCGCTCGCGGCGGTAGACCTCGTTCTGATGATCAAGTCGATCAAGATGGGACCGGATCGGCTGCTTGGGCAGAGCGGCCGGACGCCGCGCGACTTTGATCCGGCCCCGACCGCCGTCGCCGCAGAGTAAGACCCAAGGACGCCCGTCATGTCGCTCGACTACGAAACCCTGCGCCTGATCTGGTGGGCGCTGCTTGGCGCCCTGCTCATCGGCTTCGCCGTCATGGACGGCTTCGATCTCGGCGCAGCGATCCTGCTGCCCTTCGTCGCCCGGACCGATATGGAGCGCCGCGTCGCGATCAACACCGTCGGGCCGGTTTGGGAGGGCAATCAGGTCTGGCTGATCCTTGGCGCCGGCGCGATCTTCGCCGCCTGGCCCGCGCTCTACGCCGTCGCCTTCTCAGGCTTCTACCAGGCGATGTTCATCGTCCTCTGCGCGTTGATCCTGAGGCCCGTCGCGTTCAAGTTCCGGTCCAAGCTGCAAGACAGCGCATGGCGAACCTTCTGGGACTGGTCGATCTTCGCGAGCGGTCTCGTGCCAGCGCTGATCTTCGGAGTGGCCGTCGGCAACGCGCTGCAGGGCGTGCCGTTTCGTCTCGATGACGAGCTGAGGATGACCTACGAGGGCGGCCTCCTCGGCCTGCTCAACCCGTTCGCGCTGTTCTGCGGCCTCGTCAGCGTCGCGATGTTGACGCTTCAGGGCGGCTGCTATCTGGCGCTGAAGGCGGACGAGCCGGTCGCGACCCGCGCGACCTTCGCGGCCCGGCAAGCGGCCCTTATCCTCTTCGTCGCCCTGCTGGTCGGCGGGATCTGCATGGAGCTCGGCGTCGATCACTACAGCATCGTCGGGGCGGTCGACCCTCTGGGAGCATCCAATCCGTTGCTCAAGCAGGTCGAGGTGCGGACGGGACACGGCTTCGCCAACTACGGCCGCTATCCGTGGATGCTGGCCGCGCCGGCGCTCGCGATGGTCGGAGCCGCCTTGGCAGGCGTGTTTCTCATTCGCCGGCGGTCTGGAGCAGCCTTTGCGGCGAGCAGCGCCGCCGTCGCCGGCGTGGTCGCGACGGCTGGCGTCACCCTGTTCCCGTTCCTGTTGCCCTCGTCGATCGCGCCCAACCAGAGCCTGACGGTGTGGGACGCATCGTCGAGCGAACTGACGCTCAAGATCATGCTTGTCGCGACCGCGATCTTCCTGCCCGTCATCGTCGTCTACACCGCCTGGGTGTACCGCGTGCTTCGCGGTCGCGTGACGCTCGCCGCGATCAAGAACGAGCTCAGCTCCTACTGAGAAAGGCTGCCGTCATGTGGTATTTCGCATGGGTTCTGGGTCTCGGCTTGGCCGCCAGCTTCGCGGTCCTGAACGCGATGTGGCTGGAACTGCGCGCCGGGCCATGACGTCTGCTCCGCCCGCCGGCGACACGCCATTCGAGACGGTGGCGGACGCGTCATGACCGAGCTGCATCCAGCCCAGTCGACCGCGGCGCGCGACCGGCTTCGATCCGCCGCGCTCCGCGTCCTTACGAACGCGCTGGATCTCCGCTCCTCGACACGTCTGCTTGACGAAGATCAAGGCGCCTGACGCCGCCGACGCCGATCGTGCGAGCCACGCAAGCCAAGGGAGCGGCTTATGACCAGGATCCAGACCGAGTCAGGTCTCGCAAGCATCCTCGTGCACGTCGATCTTGCGCCATCCGCTGTGGAGCGCGGCCGTCTCGCCATGAGCTTGGCGGACCAGCACGGCGCGCATCTCATCGGCGTCGCCGCGGAGCAGCAGCTTCTCGAGATCTACAGCGACATGTCGGTCAGCGTGTCGGCGACGGCGTCGGAGGAAGAGCGCGAGCGTGTCGAGAAGGATCTCGGCGCGGCCCGGCGGATTTTCGACAAGGCGGTCGGATCTCGAAACGACGTCGAATGGAGGTCCTGCGTCACCGATCCGGAGCGCTTCCTCATCCAGCAGGCCCGCGCCGCCGATCTGGTGGTGATCGGACGGCGGCCGAGCTCCGAAGCCGCAGACGGCGGGCTCGGCGTGCGGCCTGGGTCAATCGCGCTCGAATGCGGCCGGCCCATCCTGGTCGTTCCGGCCGGCGCGGACTTTCTTGCGGCTCAGAAAGTGGTGGTCGCCTGGAAAGATACGCGCGAGGCGCGACGCGCCGTCCATGACGCGCTGCCGATTCTGAAGCGGGCGGACGAGGTGGTGGTCATGACGGCCGCAGCCGCGTCCCGCGACGGCGGAGCCGAAGACGTTTCGATATGGCTGGATCGGCACGGCGTCCGGTCGAGGGTCTCGATCCACACCGGCGACGTCGACCACATCGCGGAGAACCTTCTGGGGCTTGCCGACGACATCGGCGCCGACCTCATCGTGTCGGGCGCCTATGGCCACAGCCGGACGCGTGAATGGTTCTTCGGCGGGGTCACCCGGGACCTGCTGCGTTCGCCGCGGCACTGTCTCTTCATGTCCCACTGATCGCTCGGCCCGGCTCGAGGCGCGGGCTCTCGTCGCGGAGAGCGATCGGGCCGGCGACCCGGCCATGATTGAAGCCAATGCTTCGTCCCCGGATGAACGAAGCTCGTCCATCATCGTCGACGAGACCCCGCGCCATGCCTTCGACCAACGGCCTCCTGGCGCGAACGGCGAACCCGCCTGATCCGCGCCGATGGGCCCACGGACGCGGTCTAACCGCACAGGAAGCGGCCAGCCGCAGCCGGATGGCGGGCCCTAACGAGCCGCCGAGCCAAAGGCGGAGCAAGCTGAAGATCGCTATCGGCGTCGTCCGAGAGCCGATGTTCCTGCTTCTGATCGGCGCGGCCGGACTTTACTTCGCCGTGGGCGACCGTGTCGAAGGCGCCGTCATGGTTGCGGCGGCGGGCCTGTCTGTAGGGCTCGTCATCGTCCAGCAGATCCGATCGGAACGCGCGCTGGACGCCCTCCGGGTCCTCTCGGAGCCGACGGCGCGCGTCGTCCGTGACGGCGTCGTGACCCGGGTTCCGGCCCGCGAGCTGGCGCCGGGCGATCTGCTGGTCCTGGCGGAAGGCGATCGAGCGCCGGCGGACGGCGTCCTGGTGGAAGGAGGACCGCTGCGGATCGACGAGTCGGCTCTTACGGGCGAGTCCGCGCCGGTCATCAAGACCGCTGACCCCGCATTCGAAGCCGGGCGCAGTCCCGAAACGGCGAAGGACATGAACGACGTTGCGGCGGTCCTCGCCGGCGCTCTGGTCGTGGGCGGGCAGGGCGCGGTCGTCGTCTCGCATATCGGCGCCGCGACGCAGCTGGGACGGATCGGCGCTTCGCTCGCATCCGTCGAGACGACGAGATCTCCCCTCCAGATCGCGACGGCTCGCTTCGTGCGGTGGCTGGGCCTGGCGGCGATCGGCTTTTGCGTCATCGTCGCCGTCGCCTACGGCGTCTTGCGCGGCGGCTGGGTCGACGGCGGACTGGCGGGGCTGACGCTTGCGATCGCGCTGATCCCAGAAGAATTTCCGACGGTGCTGGCGATTTTTCTGGCGCTCGGCGCATGGCGGTTGTCGCGGCAGAACGTCCTGACGCGCAGATCGGCCGCGGTCGAGGCCCTGGGGGGCGTTTCGGCGCTGTGCGTCGACAAGACCGGCACGCTCACTGTCAATCGGATGCGGGTCGCCGCCACATGGTCCCCCGGACGCCCGTTTCCGTCTGATGGGGCGGCCTCGGCGCATGAGGGCCGCGTCGTCGCCGTCGCCAGGCTGGCCTGCGCGACGCCCGCCGTCGACCCGATGGACCAGGCCATAGCGGCGCTAGGCGAGACGAAGCCGTCCGAGATCCTGGCGGATCGTTTACGTGCGGCCTATCCGCTTACGGCGAAGCGGCTGGCCTTCGCACAGGACTGGCTGACGGACGAGGGACGGTCGATCGTAGCGGCCAAGGGCGCACCGGAGTCGATCTTCGACATGTGCGGTCTTCAATCCGCCGAGCGCCTGCTGGCGCGACGCGTCGCGGAAGAAATGGCGCGTCGCGGCCTGCGTGTGCTCGGCGTGGCTGAAGCGACCGGCCCCTTGGCTGCGCCGTCGGAGACGATCGATGATCTGTCCTTCCGCTTCACGGGTCTGATCGCGTTCGAGGACCCGGTGCGCGCCGACGTGCCCCAGGCGATTGCGCTGTGCCGACGCGCCGGCATCCGCGTCATCATGATCACGGGCGACGCTCCCTTGACCGCCGAAGCGATCGCGCAGGACGCCGGGATCCCGGTCGTGGGCGGCGTGCTCTGCGGAGCGCAATTGGACGCCATGACCCCGCGTGAGCTCGCGCTACGCGCGGCCGAGACATGCGTGTTCGCGAGGGTCTCACCGGAACAGAAGCTCGCGCTGGTCGACGCCCTCAAGCGGAACGGCGAAATCGTCGCCATGACCGGCGATGGCGTCAACGATGCGCCCGCGTTGCGAGCCGCCCATGTCGGCATCGCCATGGGCGAGCGAGGTACCGACGTCGCCCAAGAGACGGCCGACATCATTCTCCTCGACGACCGCTTTACGTCGATTGTGAACGGGGTGCGCCTCGGCCGCCGGATCAACCAGAACCTTCATCGGGCGCTGATCTACATAACGGCTCTCCACGTGCCGATCGCCGGATTGTCCTTGCTGCCGATCCTGTTCGGCATGCCTCCCGCCTTCGCGCCTTTGCACGTCGTTCTGATGGAGCTGATCATCGATCCGATCTGCTCCATCGCTTTCGAGGCCGAGCCCGACGCGAAGGGCGTCATGGACCAGCCGCCGAAGGCGGCGTCCCGCACGCTGTTCGGTCTGCGCGACATCGGGCGAGGCTTGCTGCAGGGCGCCGTTCTGCTCGCCGTCACGATGGCCGGATTTGTCTTCGCGCTGCGGTCGGGTCTGCCCGAAGAGCAGGCCCGCGGCCTCCTGCTTTCGATGCTGATCGCAGGCAATCTGTCGATGGCGCACGCCGAACTGTCCGAGCCGGGCGAACGCCTGTTCCCGCCTCACCGGATCGCCTTCTACGCCGTGGCCCTCACCGCCACGCTGATCGTCGCCGCGGCCCTCTACGTGCCTGCCGTGCAAGAGCTGCTTCAGGTCGCCGCCCCAGGCGCGATGTTTGAAGCGACTGGTCTGGCCGTCGCGGTTGCAGCCGGGGGTTGGCCCGGCCTGCAGAAGCGGATCCGGTCGCATCTCCGAGCGGCCCCCATCGTTGCGGGCGACTCGGCTGGACCTGAATCACCTCGGCCATAAAGGTCTGCGCATCGAACTGGGGACTCCGAAGCGCGGCTCCGTTCTTGACGTCGGTCGAAGGGCGAGCCTGCGGCGTGTCCGCACGGACAAACCTACGCCTGACGCTTCAGCAAACGTTCGGCGATCGCGCGCCGGACCTCGTCGGGCGCGGCCTGGGCGAGGGCGTCGTCCAGATCACGCAGGCGGCGGCGCGCGTCGAACAACTGGTCGAGCAATGACAGCACGATCGGCAACGCGTCCTCGTTCACGTCCATGTCGTCGCGCAACTGCAGGATCAGATCGACGCGCGCCGCGTCGATTTCGTGGAACCTGTAGCCGTCGTCGACTTGGTCGACGCGGACCCATTTCATCTCGATCCAGCGTTCGACGTCGGCGCGCGTAAGCGCCGGGAAACGAGCGACCAGCGTCTCGATATCGATCATCCGGGATCACCATCGGCTGAGCTCCGCAAAACGGGCTCCTGTTCGGGCCGCCATTCGCGCAGAAAGCGTTCCAAGGCGGCGTCCGCTTTGCCCACTCGCACCTGCAGCGTCACGAAGAGGTCTCCGGCTGGCGTGTCGCCATGGGCCGGCACGCCGCGGCCGCGAAGCCTGAGCTCCGCGCCGGTATCGCTGCCTTTCGGAATGGTTATCCGGACAGCGCCGCCGGGCGTCGCCGCCTCCACGCGGCCGCCGAGCACCGCCTCCTTGAGGCCGATCGGCAGATCCATGCGAATGTCGCGGCCCGCGCGCCGGAATATCGGGTGCGGCTCGATCGACACCGTGATCAGCGCGTCTCCAGGCGGTCCGCCGTTTCTTCCCGGCCGACCCTTGCCGCGGAGCCGGAGCGTCTGGCCGTCTTCTGTTCCGACCGGTATCTTGACGTCGAGCGTGCTTCCATCGGGAAGCGTCAGCCGCCGGGTCGCGCCATTGACGGCGTCGAGGAACGCGACGGAAAGCGCATAGACGTCGTCCCGGCCGCGCGTCTTCGCGCCTTGGCGGTCGGAAAACATCGAGCCAAAGATTTCCGCGAGATCGTCCTCGCTCCAGGCTGGGCCATCCCATCCCCCGTCGCTGCCGTAGCGGCGTCCCGCCGCTCCCTCCGCATGCGTTCGATAGCCGCCGGGCGGAGCCTGTTCCTGTCCCGAGGCGTCGATCTCGCCGCGATCGAACCGCGCGCGTCGTTCGGGATCCGACAGCAGCTCGTGCGCGGCGGAGGCCGCCTTGAAGCGCTCCTCGGCCGATGCGTCCCCTGGGTTCAGGTCCGGATGATGTTTTTTGGCGAGCTGACGAAACGCCTTCCGGATCTCGTCCTGGCTGGCCGCCGGGGTCAGCCCCAGCACTTCATATGGATTCTGTGGCGCCGGCGGCATCCGCGGTCCTCGATCTGGCGTCAGATCGGCGTTCGAAGCGCGCCGTCGATCTATCGCGCGCCTCGTTTCATGATGTTCGCGCCGGCCGCCTCATGCTCGGGCGACGCCCGCTGGCCCGACGGACGGCGTCCACAAAGACGATCCTACGCAAGCATCTGCCGGTGGTCACGATCTGTTGCTGGCCGTCGTAGCCCCGCGGCCCCCCTGCGTCGCTCGAACGCTGCTTCCACGATCGAGGCGGCAAGCTTCCGGGCGATGCGCGCGCCGGCCGGGCTCCGCCGCGGACTTCATCGGCGGCGACGACATTGGTCCAGGCAGCCTTGAAGAACCGGCGCAAGGCGGCTGACGCATTCGACCAGGCTTTCGCGGGAGGACGACGCCGTCGCGTCGCACTGCGGAGCGAGCCATGCGCCGCATGATCGCCTGCAGTCGGCGTCGATCTGGCTCCGGGCGCCGCGATCGCCGTCGTCGCGACCGGCTCCCCGCCAGGCGAGGCCGAACAGGATGACGGCCGCGACGAGCCCGGCTGCGGCCAGGAGGACCGGACCGACCCGTCGCAGGGAGTTTCGCGTCGCGCTATGCATCGGGTGTCGCGTTTTCTGGCTTGGCGCTGAACGCTGGCGGCCGCCTCCGCGCGCTGCGAACATGACGGAAGCGCATCACAAAATCGGACGCGCCCGCAGATGGTCACGCGTCGCTTGGACCGATGGCGGAAGACATGCGGTCGAAGAAGCGGTCGAACTCGCGCATGATATGCTGGCGCGCGGGGGTCTTGCCCACCGGCCGGGTTTCGCTGAGGTCCTTGGACATTGATCGCTCCAGCCTTCGAGAGTGGACGGCTTGCGGCCAAAGACTGGGCCTGCGTTCCGGAAGCCGCTTTGACCCAGCTCAAGACCTGCGCGCGGCGATGAGGTCCATGACCGCACGATCGATGACGAGCGCCGGTATATTGCTGTATCGCAAGGGCCCTGCGGGCCTCGAGTTGTTGCTCGCCCATCCGGGAGGGCCTTTCTGGCGACGGAAGGATCGTGGCGCCTGGTCGATCCCCAAGGGTGAGGTCCGACTGGACGAGACCGAGGAGACGACGGCTCGGCGCGAGTTCCTCGAAGAGCTCGGACACGCTTTCGAAGGCGAACTCGTCGACCTCGGAAGCGCGACTCAGCGCGCCGGCAAGATCGTCCGCTGCTTCGCTGCGTCGGGCGACTTCGACGTCGATCTGATGCGAAGCAATCTGTTCGAAATCGAGTGGCCGCCTCGATCCGGCCGCATCGCCCGGTTCCCCGAGATCGACCGCGTCGCATGGTTCGGGACAGTGGAGGCGAGGTCGAAGCTGAATCCGGCCCAGGGCGTCTTCGTCGATCGCCTGGAGGCGCGGCTGGCGCGCGGCGCGGCCTGACTTCGGTCGGCGAGCGCCGTCCTGCGCTGCTTCCCTGCGCCGCTTCCCCTCTCAGGCCGCGGGGCTGTCGTCGCGCTCCGTCTTGGAGCGTCCCGGCGCGAGGGGGGGCAAACGGTTCTCGGGGGCGAAGTCGTCGACGCTCGCCACCCGGAAGACGTGGGCTTCGCCGAGATGCTTGATGGTGACGTAGTCGCCGGTCCGGAACCGATGAATGTCGAGACGCACGCCGATCTCGTCGTCGTCGGCGCGATCGGGATCGAAATCGAACCCCCAGGTCGCGCCGCCCGCGCCGCCGTGCCGCCGCACGAGCATGCCGAACAAAGTCTGCTCGCCGGCCCAGAAGCGGACCACGCGGCACTGCGCGCGCTCCTTGCGCCAGAGTGACGGGTCGAGCATTCCGTGCGCGTCGAGCGGCGCGATGAGGCCGTAGCCGTGCAACTCGCTGCCGTTCGGATGCTTCGGCTCCCGCGCGAGGTGGAGCCGGACGGTCCTGAGTTTTGAGTTGAAGCGCCTCGCAGGAGTGCGCTCGACGCGAAAGGCTGGCGAAGTCATTCGTCTGTCCTCGCTCATGCTGCGATCTTGGCGGCCGCGTCGCCAGGCAAGGGCGACGCGACGCGAAGCGGCGGCGCATGGGGTTCGAGGGGCGGGACGCTGTCCGTCGGATGGTTCAGCGCGGCGACGATCGCGACGTGATCGAGCCAGGCCATCGCGACGCGAACGTTGAACCGGACGACCTCGACGGCGATCGCGAGCGGCAGATCCAGAACGAGCGACTTGACGCTCAGGGCTGCGATCGCCGGATCGGGCATGGCGGCCTCGGCGGTCATGGCCGCAGCGGCGGCTTCTTCTGGCGAGATCATCTTCTCCTCCATCTCGAGAACGGCGGTCACGGTGACAGCCATCCGGCGGCCACGCCTTGACGAGGATCAAGCTTCGCTGGACGACGGGCGGGCGAGCCGCACGGCCCGACCTCCGCCGGCTCGTCCGCGGGCGCAGCGACCTGCAGCTCAGCGACATCGGCAGCGGAGGGCGAGCCGGCGCCGTTCGACCGCCCTGATGAATCGACTGGCGCGCTAACGCGGCATCCGCGCCTGCGCGGCCTGCCGGGACGCGACGAGCTTGGCGAGGGCGGCGGAGGCGATCTGGGTTCGCAGCGAGTCGGCGCGGCTCGTCAGAATGATCGGCACGCGCGCGCCAAGCACCAGCCCGGCGGCGTCCGCGCCGCCAAAATAGATCAGCTGCTTGGCGAGCATGTTCCCCGCTTCGAGATCGGGGACCAGGAGAATGTCGGCTTGACCCGCCACAGGCGAGGCGATGCCCTTTATCTTGGCGGCGTCGGGACTGATCGCATTGTCGAAGGCGAGCGGCCCGTCGACATCGGCGTCCGTGATCTGGCCGCGCGCGGCCATGACGGTGAGCGCCGCTGCGTCCAACGTCGACGGCATCTTCGCGCTGACGGTCTCCACCGCCGCGAGCACCGCGACCTTCGGCCGCTCGACGCCCACGAGCCGCAGGAGGTCGATCGCGTTCTGGCAGATGTCCCGCTTGTGCTCGAGCGTCGGCTGGATGTTGATGGCGGCGTCGGTGACGATCAGCGGCTTCGGGTAGGCAGGCACGTCCATCGCATAGACGTGGCTTACCCGGCGCGCGGTCCGCAGCCCGGAGTTCGGCGCGATCACCGCCGCCAGCAACTCGTCGGTGTGAAGGCTGCCCTTCATCAGCGCGGCGACCTCACCCGTCGCCGCAAGCTCGACCGCGCGCGCCGCGGCGGCGTGGCTGTGCTCCGTGGGAACGATGCGAAGGCCGTCGAGCGAAACCTTCGCTTCGTCCGCGGCGGCGCGGATCTTGGCTTCGGGCCCGACCAGAACTGGCTCCAGCAGGCCCTGCAGCCGCAACTCGACGGCGGCGGCGATCGCCTCCGGCGAGCAGGGATGCACGAGGGCCGCGCTGAGCGTCGGCAGGGCCCGGGCGTCTCGCACGAAGGCCTCATAGCGATCGTGCCGGCGCAAATTAACGTCTGGGAGGTCGGGTCGCGGCCACTCAACCGCTCGTTCCGGCGCGATGACCGTCGCCTCGCCCTCGAGCACCCTGTCGCCGCGCTGGTTGACCGCGACCGTCTCCAGCACGACGCGCCGCTCGGCCCGCTTCTCGCGGACGGTGGCGGTTACGGTTATGGCGTCGCCGGGGGTCACGGGACGGCGGAAACTCAGCGTCTGCCCGAGATAGATCGTGCCGGGACCGGGAAGGCGGGTTCCGAGCACGGCCGAGACAAGGGCCGCCGTCCACATCCCGTGCGCCACGACGTGGCCGAACAGGTCGGTCGCGGCGAAGTCGGCGTCGAGGTGCGCGGGATTGGCGTCGCCCGAAACCGCCGCGAACAGATCAATGTCGGAGCGCCCGACGACCCGGGTGATCGACGCCGCCTCGCCAATCGCCAGTTCGTCGAAGGTTCGGTTGCGCAACTTCTCCTCGCTCAAGGTCGCATCACCGCTCGAGAACATAGGAGCCCGGCGCGTCGCAGAGCGGCGGATAGCCTCGGGAAGGCGCGCCCAGCGCCGGCGGGGCGACCCCCTCCGCGGCAGAGTTTTCGGAAAGCCATCGGCCCCATGCGTCCCACCATGAGCCCTCCTTCTCCTCCGCCGCGGCGGCCCACTCTTCGGGACCCAAGCGCGGGTCGGCCTCGCGCGTAAGGGCGAGGCGGTAACGCCTGCCGGGATGCCCCGGCTCGCTGACGATGCCGGCGTTGTGCCCGCCGCTTGTGAGCACGAAGGTGACGTCGGCGTCGGTCAGAGCGTGGATCTTGTAAACGGAGCGCCAGGGCGCGACGTGATCGCGCTCCGTGCCCACCACGAAGAGCGGAATCCGGATGTTCTGCAGGGCGGCCGGCCGACCGTCGACGACGTAGCGGCCGGACGCGAAATCGTTGTTCAGATAGAGCCTGCGCAAGTACTCGGAATGCATCCGAAACGGCATGCGCGTGGCGTCGGTGTTCCACGCCATGAGATCCGACATCGGCGCGCGCTCTCCCATCAGGTATTCGCGCACCATGCGCGACCAGACGAGGTCGTTGGACCGGAGCAGCTGGAACGCGCCCGCCATCTGGTCCGCCGAGAGATAGCCGCGGTTCCACATCACGCTTTCGAGGAACTGCGTCTGGCTGTGGTCGACGAACAGGGCGAGTTCGCCGGGTTCGGTGAAATCGGTCTGGGCGGCGAGCAGAGTGAGGGAAGCGAGACGTTCGTCTCCGGCGCGGGCCATGGCGGCCGCCGCGATGGCGAGCAGTGTCCCGCCGAGGCAGTAGCCTGCGGCGTGGATCTTCCGGTCGGGGACGATCGCGCCGATCGCGTCGAGCGCCGCCATGATCCCGAGGCGGCGGTAGTCCTCGAGCGTGAGGTCGCGGTCTTCGGCGCGCGGGTTGCGCCAGGACACGCAGAACACCGTGCACCCTTGCGAGATGAGATGCCGGATCAACGAATTCTCGGGTGAGAGATCGAGGATGTAGTACTTCATGATCCAGGCGGGCACGATCAGCACCGGCTCGGCCGCCACCGTCGGGGTCGAAGGCGCGTACTGGATCAGCTCGATCAGCCTGTTCCGGAAGACGACCTTGCCCGGCGTGACGGCGACGTCTCTTCCCGGTTGGAAGGCTTCCGCGCCGACCGGCGGCGCGCCGGTCGCGATCCGGGTCGCATCCTCCAGCCAGTTCAGGCCGCCGCGCAGGAAGTTGCCGCCTCCGGTTTCGCGCGTCCTGTCGACGACTTCCGGATTGCCGAGCGGGATGTTGGATGGCGAGAGGAGGTCGAGCGCCTGGCGTACGACGAACGACACCACGTCCTCGTGATGCGGCGACACCCCCGGGACCTCGTGGGTGACGTTGTGCCACCATTGCTGGTTCAGGAGAAAAGCCTGACGCCATAAGGCGTAAGGCTGGTCGTTCCAGCGCGGATGACGGAAGCGGTTGTCCAAGGGCAGCGGTTCGATGACCGGCGGCGCGTGCGGGTCGAGGCTGGTCGAAGCGAGATAGCCTGCGAGGCGCGCCGCCTTCCTTGCGGCCTTGAGGATGAGTTCGGCGCGCTTTCCCGGGGCCGCGGCCAGATGAATCCCCCAGTCGATGAAGGCGAGGGACAGCGCCGCGGGCGAGAGACCGCCGGTCGCCTGAGCGACGAGCGCCTGAACGCCGTTGTCGAGCGCGCGGAACGCCTCGAGGCCTAGCGGCTCGTCTTCCGGGACGCGCTCTGCAGGCGCGGCGCTCGGGCGCCACGGTTCGACCGGCCGCTCAGACGGCTTCGCGTCATCGACCCGAAGCGTGATCTGCGCGGCGGAGCCATCGTGATCGTGAGAGGCTTTGCGCCTCATGCGCGTCGGCTTCTTCGAACCGGCCGCAGGTGTGGTGAGACTGTCCATGCAGGGTACGTAGCAAGCCGCCGGTCGGCATCCGTTGACGGAGATCAAGGCGTTGCGTGCGGCGCCGTCCGACAAGCGGTGCACCGCAACAGATCGCCTTCGGTGATCAGAAGCCGACCGGCGACGCATGAACCGCATCACCCTCCGGAACGCCATCGGCGCCGTCGCCATCGTCGGAGCCATAGCGGGTGTCTTCGCCTGGCGAACATACCGCGCGCCGGCGCTGCCGGAGGGCGTCGCGAGCGGCAACGGGCGGATCGAAGCCGTCGAGATCGACGTCGCGACGCGGACGTCCGGCCGGATCAAGGAGGTCCTGGTCGACGAAGGCGACTTCGTGAGCGCGGGACAGGTCCTCGCGCGGATGGACACCGCGCAGCTTGCGGCCCAGAAGCGGGAGGGCGAGGCGCAACTGCAAAGAGCGCTGATCGCGGTCCAGTCCGCGCGCAGCCTCGTGAAGCAGCGCGAGGCGGAGCGCGCTGCCTCGGCCGCGAAGATCCAGCAGCGGCAAGCCGAGCTTGACGCGGCTCTCGCCAAGCTGGACCGCTCCGAAAAGCTGGCGCAGACCGGCAACGTCTCTCGACAGGTGCTGGACGACGACCGGGCGCGCGCCGCAGGCGCCAGGGCGGCGGTGGCCGCGGCCGAGGCCGACGCCGCCGCCGACGACGCGGCGATCGCGACCGCGAAAACAGCGATTGTGGACGCCGAAGCGTCGGGCGACGCCGCACGATCCACCATCGAGCGGGTCCAGGCGGACATCGACGACAGCGTCCTGACCTCCCCGCGAGACGGGCGGATCCAGTACCGCGTCGCTCAGCCAGGGGAGGTGCTCGCCGCGGGTGGCCGGGTGCTGAACCTTGTCGACCTCGGGGACGTCTACATGACCTTCTTCCTGCCGACGGAGCAGGCGGGCCGCGTCTCGTACGGAGCGGATGCGCGCATCGTGCTGGACGCCGCCCCGCAATACGTCATCCCGGCGCGCGTCTCGTTCGTGGCCGACGTCGCCCAGTTCACGCCCAAGACCGTCGAGACCGCGCAGGAGCGCCAGAAGCTCATGTTCCGCATCAAGGCGCGGATCGATCCGGATCTGTTGCGTCAGCATATCCGGCAGGTGAAGACCGGTCTGCCGGGCGTCACCTACGTGCTCACGCGGCGCGACCTTGAGTGGCCGGACGCGCTCAAGACGAAACTCCCGCAATGACCGGCGGCGACGCAGCGGCTCGGCCGCCGGTCGTACGGGTCTCGGACGTCAGCCTCGCCTACGGGTCCAAGCGCGCGCTCGACAACCTGACTCTCGACATCCCCGGCGGTTGCATGGCCGGTCTGATCGGGCCCGACGGCGTCGGTAAGTCGACCCTTCTTTCGCTCGTGGCCGGCGCCCGGAAGATCAGCGCCGGGACGATCGAGACGCTCGGCGGAGACATGTCCGACGCGCGCCACCGCCGCTCCGTCTGTCCTCGCATCGCCTACATGCCGCAAGGGCTGGGCCGGAACCTCTATCCCACCCTCTCGGTCTTCGAGAACGCGGACTTCTTCGGCCGCCTCTTCGGGCAGAACCGGGAGGAGCGCGCGCGCCGCATCGATCATCTGCTGACGAGCACGGGCCTCCAGAAGTTCAGGGATCGGCCGGCGGGGAAGCTGTCAGGCGGCATGAAGCAGAAGCTCGGGCTCTGCTGCGCGTTGATACATGACCCGGACCTGCTCATCCTCGACGAGCCCACCACCGGCGTCGACCCACTCTCCAGACGACAGTTCTGGGAGCTCATCGAGAGCATCCGGCTGAGCCGCGAGGGCATGAGCGTCATCGTGGCCAGCGCCTACATGGAGGAGGCCGCCCGGTTCGACTGGCTCGCCGCCATGGATGACGGCCGGACGCTCGCCACGGGCTCGCCCGCCGACCTGATGCGGCGGGCCGGCGCGGACGACCTCGACGCCGCCTTCATCGCCCTGCTGCCGGAGGCGAAGCGCCGCGGGCACATGGTCCTGGAGATCGCGCCCCTCGACGTTTCCGCCGCCGCCCCGGTCGCGATCGAAGCAAGCGAGCTGACGATGCGGTTCGGTGACTTCACGGCTGTGGATCACGTGAACTTCGCCATCGGCGAGGGCGAGATCTTCGGCTTTCTCGGCTCGAACGGCTGCGGCAAGACCACGACGATGAAGATGCTGACGGGCCTCCTTCCGGCCTGCGAGGGAGAGGCGAAGCTCTTCGGCCGCGCGATCGACCCGCGCGACCCGCGCGACCTGCGGGCCCGGCGGAACGTCGGCTATATGTCGCAGAGCTTCTCGCTCTATTCGGAACTCACCGTCCGGCAGAACCTCGCGCTCCACGCGCGGCTCTTCGACCTGCCGGAGGACACGATCGCCGGACGGGTCGTCGAAATGGCGCGGCGGCTTTCGCTCGAACCGGAGCTCGACAGCTTCCCGGACGCGCTGCCCTTGGGCCTGAGGCAGCGCCTGTCGCTCGCCGCCGCGCTGATCCACGGCCCGCGCCTGCTGATCCTCGACGAGCCGACCTCGGGCATGGATCCGGTCGCGCGAGACGAGCTCTGGCGCATCCTCGTCGAGCTGTCGCGGCGCGACCGGGTGACGATCTTCATCTCCACGCACTTCATGAACGAGGCGGAGCGCTGCGACCGCATCTCCCTAATGCATGCCGGCCGGGTGCTCGTCACGGACGCGCCGGCCGCGATCGTCGCGCAGTCAGGCGTCGCGACTCTGGAGGACGCCTTCGTGACGCGGCTCAGGGCGGCGGGCGCGGACGAGGGCGCTTCGGCCGCGGCCCTCGGAGCCGCCGAGCCCGCGATCGCCCGGCCTGCGCAGCGGCGCGGCTTCGATCCGCGCAGGATGATGAGCTACATGCGCCGCGAGGCGCTGGAGCTGCGGCGCGACCCGATCCGCGCGACCCTCGCTCTGCTCGGCAGCGTGCTGCTGATGTTCGTCATAGGCTACGGCGTAAATCTGGACGTCGAGCATCTTTCGTTTGCAGTGCTCGACCGCGACGACACGACGACCAGTCGCGCCTACGCGCTCGACATCGCCGGCTCCCGGTATTTCGACGAGAAGCCGCCCGTGACCGGCTACGAGGATCTCGACGCCCGCATGCGGGCGGGAGCGCTCAGCCTCGCCATCGAGATCCCGTCGGGATTCGCTCGTGACGTCGCGCATGGCCGCCCGACCGCGATCGGCGCCTGGATCGACGCGGCGATGCCGAGCCGCGCCGAGACCGCGCGCGGCTACGTGCAGGGGATGCACGCCTACTGGCTGACGCAGAAGGCGCGCGCGGGCGCCGACGCGCCTGCGGCCGATCCGTTCTCCCTCGCTGTGCGCTACCGCTACAATCCGGACGTCGTCAGCGTGATCGCGATGGTCCCGGCCGTCATCCCGGTGCTGCTGATGCTGATCCCCGCGATGCTTGCAGCGCTCAGCGTCGTGCGGGAGAAGGAGCTCGGCTCCATCGTCAATCTTTATGTCACGCCCGTGAGCCGGCTTGAATTCCTTCTCGGCAAACAGGCGCCCTACGTCGCGCTGGCCATGTTCAACGCGGCGGTGCTGTGGCTTGCGGCGACGCTCGGCTTCGGCGTGCCGTTCACCGGCAGCCTGTTCGCCTACGGCGCCGCCGCCTTGCTCTACGTGGTGGCCTCGACCGCGTTCGGCCTGCTCGTCTCGAGCTTCATGTCGAGTCAGATCGCCGCGATCTTCGGGACCACGATCCTGACGATGGTGCCGGCCACCCAGTATTCGGGGATGATCGACCCGGTGTCGTCTTTGGAAGGCGTCGGGGCCGCGATCGGGCGGGTGTATCCGACGGCGCACTTCATGACGATCTCCCGCGCGACCTTCTCCAAGGCGCTCGGCGTCGCGGATCTCAGCCCGTCCTTCGCGGCGCTCGCGCTCGCCGGCCCCGTCCTGCTCGGACTGGCGGTCATGCTCCTCAGGAAGCAGGCGCGCTGAGCCATGCGAGCCGCGAACGTCCTTCATCTCGGCGTCAAGGAACTGCGCGGTCTGGCGCGCGACCCGATGATGCTGATCCTGATCGTCTACGCGTTCACCCTGTCGGTCTATTCGCAGTCCCGCGCCATACCGGAGACCCTGAACAGGGCGCCGATCGCGATCGTGGACGAGGACCGCTCGCCGGTGTCCGCGCGGATCGCGAGCGCGTTCTACCCGCCTTTCTTCACGGCCCCCCGGCTCATCGACGCCGCCGAGATGGACCGCCTCATGGATCAGGGCGAGATCGCGTTTGCGCTGGATATCCCCGCCGATTTCCAGCGCGATCTCCTGGCGGGGCGGGCTCCGACGATCCAGCTCAACGTCGACGCGACCCGCATGAGCCAGGGGCTCAGCGGCGCGGGTTACGTTCAGGCCATCGTTTCCGGCGAGGTCACGGCCTTCGCCGACCGCTACCGCGCAGTCGCGACGCCGCCGGCGGACCTCGTCATCCGCGCGCGGTTCAACCCGGGCCTCGACAAGACCTGGTTCGGCGCGGTGATGAACGTGATCAACAATGTCGCGATGCTGTCGATCATCCTGGCCGGCGCGGCGCTTATCCGCGAGCGCGAGCACGGCACGATCGAGCATTTGCTGGTGATGCCGGTCAGCGCCGGCGACATCATGGTCGCCAAGATCTGGTCGATGAGCCTGGTCGTGCTGGCCGCCACCGCCTTCTCGATCTACGCCATCGTGGAGGGCGCGCTCGGCGTCCCGATCTACGGCTCGGTGAGCTTGTTCCTGTTCGGCGCCGCGCTTCAGCTGTTCGCCACGACCTCGCTTGGCGTCTTTCTCGCGACGCTTGCGGGTTCGATGCCGCAGTTCGGCATGTTGCTGATGCTCGTCCTGCTGCCGCTGCAGATCCTTTCCGGCGGCGCCACGCCGCGCGAAAGCATGCCGGAGGCGATCCGCACGCTGATGCTCGCCGCGCCGAACACCCATTTCGTGATGCTTGCCCAGAGCGTGCTCTATCGCGGCGCCGGGCTCTCGGTCATCTGGCCGCAGCTGCTCGCGCTCGCGGGGATCGGCGCGGCCTTCTTCGCGTTCTCGCTCGCGCGCTTCCGCAGGTCGCTTCGCTAGGCGCGCCTGGCGCTCCCGGCCTGTCGCGATTGACGAAGATCATGGACCCCGCGGGGCGGGGCGGCGATGCCCGCGCTGAGGCCCGCGTCGCGGGCGCCGCCGAGACAGTCAGACGACATGGACGCAGCCGCACGCCTCGACGACGTCACCCGGCCGGGGCCGGCGCGCCGGGATGGTCGCCCGGCGAAGAACGGCGCCGAGCCGCAGCCCTTCTGGTCCGTTCCGGTCTCGCAGGGCTTCGCCGAGCTCGGCGTCTCGCGGGCCGGGCTTTCGAGCGTGGAGGCGAAGGCGCGGCTGGCGCGTTTCGGTCCCAACGAGGCGCCGACCGAGCGTCGGAAGGGGATCCTGCGCGGGCTCTTGCGCCGGCTGATGGAGCCGCTGGTCGCGTTGCTGCTGATCGCCGCCGTGCTTGCCGGCGTCGTCGGAGACTTCGTCAGCAGCGGCATCATCGCCGTGGTGGTCCTGCTCTCGGTGGCGCTCGAGACGTGGCAGGAAGGGCGAGCCCAGGCCGCCGCCGAGGCGCTGAAGCGATCGGTCGCGATGCGCGCCGCCGTGATGCGCGACGGGATCGTCGTCGAAGTTCCCGTCGCGCGGCTCGTTCCCGGAGACGTGGTCGAACTGCATCCCGGCGACATCGTGCCCGCGGACGGTTGGGTGGTCGAAAGCCAGTCGATGAGGGTGGACGAAGCGGCGCTGACCGGCGAGCCCTATCCCGTCGAGAAGCGGCTGGGGCCGAGCGGCGCTAGGACCCGCGCCGAGGCTTACGACGCCGTGTTCGCCGGAGGGAGCGTGCTCAGCGGCGCGGGCGTCATGCTGGTCGCGGTCACGGGCGCGGGCGCCACCCTTGGAGCGGTGGAAGCGTCGCTTGAGAGCGAGCCGCCGCCGACCGCCTTTCAGCGCGGCCTCGCCGATCTCGGCCGCTTGATCGTGCGGCTCACGATCCTGCTCGTCGCCTTCGTGATCGTGGCGCAGGTCGCTTTCGAACGCCCGCTCATGGACGCCTTCCTGTTCGCGCTCGCCCTCGCCGTGGGGGTGACTCCCGAACTGCTGCCGATGGTGACGACGATGACGCTGTCGCGCGGCGCCGTCCGGCTGGCCGAACGGCGCGTCATCTGCAAGGCGCTGCCCGCGATCCACGACCTCGGCGCAATGGACGTGCTCTGCACGGACAAGACCGGCACGCTGACGGAGGCGCGCATCGAGCTGGCGTCCGCGCTCGACATCGAGGGGCGGCCGAGCGCGCGGGTCCTCGCCCTGGCGTCAGCGGGCGCGAGTCTCGGCGGGGACAACAGCCCTCTCGTCAAGGCGCTGGCCGCCGCCCGTCCGGCCGCCGCCGAGGAGTGGCGCGTGCTCTGTTCGGCGCCGTTCGATTTCCAGAGGCGGCGGTCTTCCGTGCTTGCGGAAAAGGCAGGCGATCGGCTGATCATCGTGAAGGGCGCGCCGGAGGCGGTGCTCGCGGCCTGCCGCACGATCAAGCGGGCAGGGCAGACACGCGCCCTGGAGGACGACGCCCGGCTGCAGGCGCTGCGCATCGTGGACGAGGCGGCAGGGCGGGGCCTGCGCTGTCTGGCGGTCGCGACGGGGACGCCATCTCCTGCGGAGGAGCCAAAGCTTTCGCCCGCCGACGAGCGCGGGCTGACGCTCGAGGGCCTCTGCTTCTTCGCGGACCCTGTGAAGCCGACGAGCCGCGAGGCGATCGCGCGGCTTGCGGCGATGGGCGTGCGGATCAAGATTCTTTCCGGCGACGCTCCGGCCGTCGTCGCCCACGTCGCCCGCGAGGTCGGGCTGCCGCCGTCATCCGTGCTGTCCGGAGATCAGGTGGCTGGGCTCAGCGACGCGGCTCTGGCCGAGACAGCCGCCCACGTCGATCTGTTCGCGCGCCTTGAGCCGGAGCAAAAGGTGCGCGTCGTCAGGGCGCTCTCCGCGACCGGAAGCACGGTCGGCTTCCTTGGCGACGGCATCAACGACGCCCCTGCGATCAGGGCGGCGGACGTCGGGCTCTCCGTCGACGGCGCGACGGACGTGGCGCGTTCAGCGGCTGACCTGATCCTGCTCGAAGGCGATCTCGGGGTGCTGGCGGAAGGCGTCCAGGAAGGCCGGCGCACCCATGCGAACATTCTGAAATACATCCGCATGGCCACATCCTCGAACTTCGGCAACATGATCTCGATGGCGATCGCCTCCGTCGCGCTGCCGTTCCTCCCGCTCGCTCCGGCGCAGGTGCTGCTCAACAACCTGCTCTACGACGTCAGCGAGGCCGGCATCCCGTACGATTCCGTCGACCCCGACGAGGCGCGCGCCCCGCACGGCTGGGACATCGCGCGCATCTACCGCTTCACTTTGGTCATGGGGCTGCTTTCTTCGGCCTTCGACCTCGCCTCCTTCGCGATCCTCCGGCTCCTTCTGGAGGCTCCGGAGGCGAGCTTCCAGACGGCCTGGTTTATCGAGTCGATGATCACGCAGATCCTCGTGGTCTTCATCATCAGGACGAGCGGCCCCTTCTGGACCAGGCGGCCTCACCCTCTCCTCGCGGCTTCGTCGCTCGGGGCCCTCGGCTGCGCGATCGCAGTCGCGCTGTCGCCGCTCGGCGCCTTGTTCGGCTTCGTCGATCCCGGCGCTCCGGCGCTCGCCGCGATGCTGCTCGTCAGCTTCGGCTATCTGGCGGCGGCCGAGCTGACGAAGAGGTTCGCGATGCGCCCGGACCGGCGCTGCTCGACGGCTTGATCTGTCTGGCCGCAGAGTCTCGGGCCGCGCGTCGTCCTGCTGCGGTGGATCGCGCTCGGCAGGCGATGTGCCGCGGAGCTCGAACGGGGACGAGGCGTCGATCTCGATCAGCTCGCCGCGCGGCATGGATGCAGCCGGCGGCGCGTCGAGCGGATGATCGATTGCGCCTTCCTCGCACCGAGCCTCGCAAAGGTGATCGCTGCTTGTCGTCCGCCGCGCGGCGTCACCGCGGCGGCGCTCGCGAACGCGCCGATGCTCTGGTCCGCGCAAGGGCGGATGATCGGGGTCGAGCAGCCCGCCGCCTGAGCCGGCGCATTCTCATGAAGCTGTCGGCGGGTCTTCGCGCACAGAACCCGCCGCGCCCGTGATGGCGTCCCGCGAGCGCATCACAGCGCCCTACGACGTGGCTTCCTGAGAGCGGAGACGGCCGGTCATTCTGCTGCCTGTTGGAGCGTTCGACGCGGACGAGAGACGGAAAGGCCGGGCCGCCCATCCGCTAAGTCACGCAAAAGACCGGACAATTCGTCCAGTCTGAAAATTCCGGAGTTCGCTGAAAGTGTGTTGGTGGAGCCAGGCGGAATCGAACCGCCGACCTCTTGAATGCCATTCAAGCGCTCTCCCAACTGAGCTATGGCCCCACCGGGGTGCGGTCCCAAGATGCCACGGCGTTGGGGCCGTGACGGACCGGACGTTTCGCTCTTTTGAAGCGACCGGCGCGAGAGCGCCGGATCAGTTCGCCGCGCCGGTGGCCGGCGCGGCGCATCTCCAATCATAGTTCGCGGACGCGTTCAAGCCTGTTCAGGCTTCGTCGTCCTTTTCCCGATCGCCGATGATGTCGGTCATGTCGTCGCCGTCCTCGTCATCGGTCTCGAGGAAGTTCTCGTCGTCCGAATCGTCGTCGTCGTCGACTTCCACTTCGACGTCCTCGTCGTCCTCGGCGTCGACGTCCGGCTTGGCGGTCTTCTTCGTCGCGCCCGTCGTCTCCTCGTCGGCGTCCTCCAGGGAGATGGCGTCGACGTCCTCCTCCTCGTCCTCGACCTCGGCCTCGACGACGTCCTCATCCTCTTCGGCCGCGGCCTTCTTGCGGGCGAGATCGGCGCGGGCCGCGCGGGCGGCCGTCGCGCTCGAGACGATGGCGACAGCGACGAAGACCGCGCCGCACTTGGGGCAGGTCGCGGGGTCGCGCATCAGGTCGTAATATTTCGCGCCGCAGGACTGGCAGGTCCGTTTGGCGCCGAGTTCGGGCTTGGCCAATTGTCAGGTCCGGTCTGTCGAAGCGAGGCGGTGGATTGACGTGGGCGGACGTGGCTGTCAAGAGCCAACCCGCTTTCCGAGCCGGCCGGAGGCGCGCTCCGGCGCTGGCGCCCCTAAAAAAGCGATCGATCCGGCCCGCCCAGTGTCCTCATCCCTGCCGCCTTCCCCCGCCCGTTCCCGTCGCTCCGGCGCCCTCACAGGGCGGGCGCGCGTGCCAGGCGACAAATCGATTTCGCACCGCTCGCTGATTCTCGGCCTGCTGTCGGTCGGGGAGACGCGGATCGAGGGCCTGCTCGAGGGCGAGGACGTGCTCGCGACCGGCCGCGCCTGCGCCGCGCTCGGCGCGACGGTGGAGCGCCTCGCCGCCGGGCGCTGGCGCGTATCGGGCGTCGGCGTCGGGGCGTTGAAGTCCCCGGCGGAGACGCTGGATTTCGGCAACGCCGGCACCGGCTCGCGGCTGATGATGGGCGTCGTCGGCGGCCATCCGATCGAGGCGACCTTCGACGGCGACGCCTCGCTGCGCTCGCGTCCGATGCGCCGCATCCTCGACCCGCTGGAGAAGATGGGCGCGCTGGTTGTGTCGGCCGCCGAGGGCGGGCGCGTGCCGCTCACCTTGCGCGGGCCGAACCGCACCATCCCCATCACCTACGAGACGCCGGCGCCCTCCGCTCAGATCAAGTCGGCGGTGCTGCTCGCCGGGCTCAACGCGCCGGGCGTCACCACCGTGATCGAGCGCGAGGCGACGCGCGACCACACCGAGCGGATGCTGAAGGCCTTCGGCGCCGAGGTGACGGTCGAGCCGCACGGCGCGCACGGCCGTGCGATCCGCCTCGTCGGCGAGCCGGAGCTGCGCGCGACCCAGATCTCGGTGCCGGCGGACCCGTCCTCGGCCGCCTTCGCGCTGGTCGCGGCGCTGGTCACGCCCGGCTCGGAGATCGTGATCGAGGGCGTGATGACCAATCCGCTGCGCACCGGCCTCATGACGACCCTGATCGAGATGGGCGCCGACGTCACGCTGTCCGACGTGCATGAGGTCGGCGGCGAGGAGGTCGCCGATATCGTCGTGCGCGCGAGCCGGCTTGCAGGCGTCGACGTGCCGCCGGAGCGCGCGCCGACCATGATCGACGAGTATCCGATCCTCGCCGTCGCCGCCGCCTTCGCCGAGGGCGAGACGCGGATGCGCGGCCTGCACGAGCTGCGCGTGAAGGAGAGCGACCGGCTCGCGGCGGTCCATGCCGGGCTTCTCGCCTGCGGCGTCGAGGCGCGCATCGAGGGCGACGACCTGATCGTGACCGGCAAGGGGGGCGTGCCCGGCGGCGGCGAGCCGGTCGCGACCCATTTGGACCACCGCATCGCCATGAGCTTCCTCGTCATGGGGCTCGCCTCGGAAAGACCTGTCGCGATCGACGACGCCGCGATGATCGCGACCAGCTTTCCCGACTTCGTCCCGCTGATGCGCGGCCTCGGCGCCGCGATCGACGTCGAAGGCCAAGTCGAACTCCATGGGGCGTCGTCGTGATCGTCGCGATCGACGGGCCGGCGGCGTCCGGCAAGGGCACGCTCGCGCGCCGGCTCGCGGCGCATTACGGCCTGCCGCATCTCGATTCCGGGCTGCTCTACCGGGCGGTCGCGCACCACGTCGCGGCGCGCGGCGGCGACCTCCATGATCCGGAGGCCGCGACGCAAGCGGCGCGCGCGCTCGACGCCGCGACGCTCGGCGATCCGGCGCTCCGGGGCCGGCATGCGGGGGAGGGGGCGTCGATCGTCTCGGCCCATCCGGGCGTCCGCGCGGCGCTGCTCGACTTCCAGCGGAGCTTCGCGGCGACGCCGCCGGGCGCGGTGATCGACGGGCGCGACATCGGTACGGTGATCTGCCCGGACGCCGAGGTGAAGATCTTCGTCACGGCCTCGGCGGAGGAGCGCGCCCGACGCCGTGCGTCGGAGCTCGCCGGGCGCGGTGAGCCGGTCGATCAGGCGGCGATCCTAGAAGACATCCGCCGCCGCGACGAGCGCGACACGACCCGCGCGGTCGCGCCTCTCAAAGCCGCCGATGACGCGGTGACGCTCGACACCACGAACCTTGACGCCGAAGCCGCCTTCCGCGCCGCGCTCGCCATCGTCGAGGGGAATCCGAAGCGGCGGCGGACGGCCTGACGGCGCTTGCTAAAGAGCCGCGGCTCAAGGATGTTCAATTGAGACGTCGAAGCCGAACGGGCAGAATTAGATCGTGGATAGAGTGGTGATTTTATCTCGGGGTCTTAACGGTGATTTTTGCAAGTTTGCTTGGCTGTTCATCGCTCTTGGTTTGCTTGCCTCACCCGCGCAGGCTGAAATCGTAAAGAATAAAGAATTCCGCTTCAGCCTCGCGAAACCAAATGGATGGCAAAACCTTTCTTTCGAAGCTTATCGCCGGCGCATTGATCGGGAAATTGTTTCTTCCGAAGATAAGAAAAGATTTATCTCATCTGTCAGACGTCCAATAATAGCACTTTCCAAATTTAAGGAGCCATACGATGGACTTAATTCCACGTTTCTTATAACTGTTTCGCGCAATGACAAGCTATTAGGACAGCCGATCAAAGATATCGGTGATGCATTTATTCTCGCTATGTCACGGACATTGTCGACTATATCGGTGTATTCTACTCCAAAAGAGATTAACATTGGAGGAATTCCAGCGGTATGCGTGGGTTTTTACACCGAAGGCTCACTCACGAGCGGACACTATCGAGTCGCCAACGAAATGTGTGTGGTTCCGCGCGATGGCCGGTTCTTACTTATCGGAATACAGACGGAGCACAACGATAGGGCAACCTTGGCAGCACTCCGATCTGCTGTTGGCAGTCTTCGGTTTGAGCGCTGAAATCAAATCAATTATCGCCGTTGCTAACACAACAAGGATCAATGCCGACATCAGTTTGTTCTAGGATCTGATTGCAGTCGCACGCGGATCGGAGCCGGCGATGTCTCTCGCGCTTTATGGCCATCCCTTCTCATCCTACACGCAGAAGGCGCTGATCGCGCTTTACGAGAACGACATCGCCTTCGAATTCCGCATGCTCGGGCCGGACGACCCGGAGAACGTGGCGGACTGGCTGCGGCGCTGGCCGATCGCCAAATTCCCGGTGCTGGTCGACGGCGACCGCGACGTCGCGGAAGCGAGCGTCGTCATCGAATATCTGCACATCGCTCGTCCCGGCCCGGTCCGCCTGCTGCCGGACGACCCGATGGCGGCGCTGGACGTCCGATTCCTCGACCGCTTCTTCGATCTTCACGTCATGAACGTCCAGCAGCACGCCGTCGCCGGCGCGCTGACGGGCGATCCGGTCAAGCGCGCGAACGCCATGGCGTTCGCGCGCGACAAGCTGGAGCTCGCCTACGCCTGGCTGGAGCCGCGGGTCTCGGGCGAGGCCTGGGCCGCCGGCGGCGATTTCAGCCTCGCCGACTGCGCCGCCGCGCCCTCGCTGTTCTACGCCGACTGGACGCATTCGATCTCGGAGGCCTATCCGCGGCTGCGCGCCTATCGCGCCCGGCTGCTGGCGCGTCCGTCCTTCGCCCGCGCGGTCGACGAGGCGCGGCCCTACCGCCCCCTGTTCCCGCTCGGCGCGCCGGACCGGGACTGAGCTTTACGCCGCTCGCGCGAGCCTCGTCCCGGATTGCGCCAATTCCCCTCATCTGCTAACGAGCGCGCGTCCGGACAGGCTTTGCGCTTCTCCGGCCGGTCGGGCCATGCCCGCCGGCTGAGCGCGAGGGGCTTTTCGGGCAGGGTCCCATGGTCGCATCCCGCGTCCCGGCGCCGGCCCGCCTCCCGCAAGCGAGGCGGCCACCGGACGCAGGCTTCCATGACGGGCCTTTTCGTCAACACCAACGCCGGCGCCGTGGCCCCAGAGGGGCTTTGGGAGATTTCATGTCAGCAACTGCTTCAGCCGCCGCTCCGTCGCGCGATGATTTCGCCGCGATGCTCGAGGAGTCCTTTGAGAACCACGACGTCGCCGAAGGCTCCGTCGTCCAGGGGACCGTGACGGCGATCGAGAAGGACATGGCCGTCATCGACGTCGGCCTGAAGACGGAAGGGCGCGTCGCGCTCAAGGAGTTCGGGGCCGGCGGCCGCGACGCGCCGCTCAAGGTCGGCGACGTGGTCGAGGTCTATCTGGAGCGCGTCGAGAACGCGCTCGGCGAGGCCGTTCTGTCGCGCGACAAGGCGCGCCGCGAGGAGAGCTGGGTCAAGCTCGAGGTCGCCTTCAACGACAACCAGAAGGTCGAAGGCGTCATCTTCAACCAGGTCAAGGGCGGCTTCACCGTCGACCTTCAGGGCGCGACGGCGTTCCTGCCCCGGTCCCAGGTCGACATCCGCCCGGTGCGCGACGTCGGCCCGCTGATGGGCACGCCGCAGCCGTTCCAGATCCTCAAGATGGACCGCCGCCGCGGCAACATCGTCGTGTCGCGCCGCACCGTGCTTGAAGAGTCCCGCGCCGAGATGCGCCAGGAGCTGGTCCAGAACCTCGAAGAGGGCCAGGTCATCGAGGGCGTCGTCAAGAACATCACCGACTACGGCGCGTTCGTGGACCTCGGCGGCATCGACGGCCTGCTGCACGTCACCGACATCGCCTGGCGCCGCGTCAATCACCCGACCGAGCTGCTGCAGATCGGCCAGCAGGTGAAGGTCAAGATCATCAAGATCAACCACGAGACGCACCGCATCTCGCTCGGCATGAAGCAGCTGCTCGACGATCCGTGGCAGGGCATCGAGGCCAAGTATCCGGCGGGCGCCAAGTTCACCGGCCGCGTCACCAACATCACCGACTACGGCGCCTTCGTGGAGCTGGAGCCGGGCATCGAGGGCCTGATCCACGTCTCCGAGATGTCGTGGACCAAGAAGAACGTCCATCCGGGCAAGATCGTCGCCACTTCGCAGGAAGTCGACGTGATGGTGCTCGAGGTCGATCCGGTGAAGCGCCGTATCTCGCTCGGCCTCAAGCAGGTCATGCAGAACCCCTGGGAGGCGTTCCTCGAACAGCACCCGGTCGGCTCCGAGGTCGAGGGCGAGGTCAAGAACAAGACCGAGTTCGGCCTGTTCCTGGGGCTCGACGGCGATGTCGACGGCATGGTCCATCTGTCGGATCTCGACTGGAATCGTCCGGGCGAGGTCATGATCGAGGAGTTCAAGAAGGGCGACATCGTCCGCGCCCAGGTCCTCGACGTCGACGTCGAGAAGGAGCGCATCTCCCTCGGCGTGAAGCAGCTCGGCGGCGACCCGTTCGTCGACACCACCGGCGAGATGCGCAAGGGCTCCGTCGTCACCTGCGAGGTCATCGAGGTGAAGGACGGCGGGCTCGAGGTGAAGATCGTCGACACCGAGCTGACGGCCTTCATCCGCCGCGCCGATCTCGCCCGCGAGCGGGCGGACCAGCGTCCGGAGCGTTTCGCCGTCGGCGAGAAGTTCGACGCCCGCGTCACCCAGTTCGACAAGAAGGCGCACAAGATCGCGGTGTCGATCAAGGCGCTCGAGATCGCCGAGGAGAAGGAGGCCGTCGCGACTTACGGCTCGTCCGACTCGGGCGCGTCTCTCGGCGACATCCTCGGCGCCGCGCTCAAGAAGCGCGAAGAGGGCTCCGAGGACTGAGACTTCCAGGCGCCCGCCTCCGCGGCGGGCGTCTTCTCATCGCACGCTCAAGAAGGCCCGCGCGGGGAGTTCCGCGCGGGCCTTCGTCGTGTTACGTCGATGGTTCGACTGTCTTTTTGGCCGGTCCCGCCTCGGGAGCCGACCCCGAGAGATAAGAGCCGATGCCCCTCGACGCCGACGCGATTCTCGACCGCCGCTCGCTGCGCCGCCGCCTCGCCTTCTGGCGGATCGGCGCGCTCGTCCTCGTCGCCGCCGTCATCGTCGTCGCCGCGCTCGGCCTCAGCGGCCGAACGCCGGGCGCGCCCGGCCAGCGCGGCCCGCACATCGCCAAGGTCGCCGTATCGGGCGTCATCTTCGACGACGAGAAGCGCACCAAGCTGCTGACGGAGCTCGCCAAGAGCGACGCCAAGGGCGTGTTGCTGCTGGTCGACAGCCCGGGCGGCGGCGTCACCGCCTCGGAGGATCTCTACGAAGAGATCCGCACGATCGCCAAGGACCGGCCGGTCGTCGCCGTCGTCGGGACGGTCGCCGCTTCCGGCGGCTACATCGCCGCCATCGCCGCCGACCACATCGTCGCCCGCAAAACCTCGATCACCGGCTCGATCGGCGTGCTCGCGCAGTTCCCGAACTTCACCGGCCTGCTGAAGACCGTCGGCGTCGAGGTCGAGAGCATCAAGTCCTCGCCTCTGAAGGCTGCGCCGAACGGGGTCGAGCCGACCACGCCGGAAGCGCGCAAGGCGATCGAGGCGCTCATCCTCGACAGCTTCGACTGGTTCAAGGGCGTGGTGCGCGACCGCCGCAAGCTCGACGGGGCGGCGCTCGCCGGCGTCTCGGACGGGCGCATCTTCACCGGCCGGCAGGCGCTCGACCTCAAGCTGATCGACGAGATCGGGGGCGAGAAGGAAGCGCTCGCCTGGCTCGGCTCGAAGGGCGTCGACACCAGTCTTCCCGTGAAGGACTGGAAGCCGCGCAAGGGCTGGTTTGGCGAGGCCGGCGCGGCGTCGGTCGCGGCCTTCGGCGCGGACGCGGTGGGTCTGCACGGCATCGCCGAAGGTCTTCGTCGAACGGGTAATACGCTTGTCCTTGACGGTGTTTTGGCCCTCTGGCACCCTTCGCTGTAAAATAGTCGGTCGGGAATACTTTACGTCTTTGGGCGTATTCTTTGGCTGAAGGGGAGCGACCAATGATAAAATCGGAACTTGTCGCGAAGATCGCGACGATGAATCCGCATCTCTATCAGCGGGACGTCGAGAACATCGTGAACGCGATCCTGGACGAGATCATCGACGCGATGTCGCGCGGCGACCGCGTCGAGCTGCGCGGCTTCGGCGCCTTCTCGGTCAAGGCGCGGCCCGCCCGCGTCGGCCGGAACCCGCGCACCGGCGAGCACGTTTCGGTCGACGGCAAGGTCGTGCCGTTCTTCAAGACGGGCAAGGAGATGCGCGTGCGTCTCAACAAGGACGAGGAGGGCGCCTCGGCATGAGGTTCCGCAAGTTCCTGGCCGGCCTGATCGGGCTGCCGCTGGCGCTCGCCTTCGTGCTGTTCGCGGTCGCGAATCGCCAGTCCGTGACGCTCGGCTTCGACCCGTTCTCGCCCGAGGCGCCGGCGCTGTCGCTGTCGCTCCCGCTGTTCGCCGTGGTTCTGGTCTCGCTGATGATCGGCGTCGCCGTCGGCGGTTGCGCGGCGTGGCTGCGCCAGGGCAAGCACCGCAAGGAGGCCAAGCGCCGCCGCCAGGAGATCGACCGGCTCGAGAGCGAGTTGGAGTCTGCCCGCCGCGAAGCCGCCGCCGCCCGGCGCAGCAGCGCCGCGGCGCTCCCGGCGCCGACGTCTCAGCGGGCGGCGTAGGGGCGGCGGGTCGCCCCACGCCACGCCATGCTGGAGCAGGCGGTCAGGTTCCTCGGAAGTCTTCTGTTCGACGGCCTCGCCTATCAGGCGGGGGCGCTGCTCGTTCGGCTCGCGACCTTCGGTTGGGTCGTGGTGGATTCGCCCTTTGCAGAAAACGTTCGTCACAGCTGGCTCGGGACGCGACGCCGCCCCGACGGATCGCTGGCGCTGTCTGCGGACGCGGCCGGCTATCTCGGCCTGACGACGCTCGCGATCGCGGGGCTCGTCATCGTCGGCTGGCTGCACGCGGGGTAGAGGCGGGCGCGGTCTCCATCGGCGGAAGAGCCGCAATCCAAACGCATAAGCACTTCAGCGCTACCCCGCCACGTCCGGCTCGTCTGGATGTCGGCGTCTTCTATGCGCCGCGTGAGGTGCCCATCGTGCGTTGTTTGAACAAGGGGGTAGGGCATCCGGGGAGCGTTGTACGCTCAGACGCGTAGCGGCGAGCTTGGCGCGCTCCTGATGATGGAGAGTTCGACTACTAGGGAGCCTTGAGTGAGCATGGGCATAGGCGCTCAAGTATATCCCGAAAGATAGCAAATTTTGGATCTAACATGTCTATATCTAAGAAGGCAGTAGCACTAAACGCATTATTTATTATCTTGCTCGCGAGTTCGATAGCGAATTGGAGGAGTGTATATCACTTTATGAGCGTCTTAATATATAATAAATACTACAGCTATGAATATGTTTGCGGCGATGATGCCGACGATTGTGTAACGGTAGCTAGTCAACAGGGGATATCTTTTGATTCAAAGATAGAGAAGTATATTTTCTTAGGACAGTATAAGGCGTTTCCAAGTATCGATAGCTACATTGCGAAATTCGAGGATGGCGAAATATTTTTCATTTCGTACAACGAAACGAGAGAAGGCGTAAAAATACAATATTCGATCCCGCCGATGATCCGTAACTCCGTTGAGAATGTCCACATGGAGCGTATCGGCGCCATGCAGCCAGACTGCAGATTTCGATCCGACGGTGCGCGCTGACCCAAATTTGGAGATTTCGGGGCGTTCGCATCGGCCTTGGGCCCTGACGAGCCGAGGAATAACGAAGCGGAGGATGAGCGCTCGATCATGAGGCGTCGGCGCGTCTGGGTCCCGGCTCAAAGCCGAAACAAGGGGCTACCCCGCCTCGCCGCGCGAACATCCCGGCTCGATCCACTCCACCACCAGCTTGGCGAGGATCGTCAGCAGCGCAATGCCGGCGAGAACGGTCGCGGCGGCGAAGGCGCCCGCCGCGTTGTAGTCCTGGTAGAGCAGCTCGATCTGCAGCGGCAGGGTGTTGGTGACGCCGCGGATCGAGCCGGAGACGACCGAGACCGCGCCGAACTCCCCCATGACGCGCGCGTTCGTCAGCACGATCCCGTAGAGCAGCGCCCAGCGGATGTTCGGCAGGGTGACGCTCCAGAGCGTCCGCCAGCCCGAGGCGCCGAGCGAGATCGCGGCCTCCTCCTCGTGGTTCCCCTGGGCCTGCATCAGCGGCAGGATCTCGCGCGCGACGAATGGCGCGGTGACGAACAGGCTCGCCAGCACAATCGCCGGATAGGCGAACATCACCTTGATCCCGGCGTCCTGCAGCAGCGGACCGAACCAGCCCTGCCCGCCATAGACGAACAGATAGGCGACGCCGGCGACGATCGGCGAGATCGAGAAGGGGAGCTCCACCAGCGCAGTCAGAAGTCCCTTGCCGCGGAACTCGAACTTCGCGATGGCGTAGGCGGCGGCGATCCCGAAGGCGGTGTTGATCGGCACGGCGACCAGCGCCGTCGCGACGGTGAGCCAGATCGCGTGCCGTGTGTCGGGGGTGGACAGGTTGGTCAGGTAGGTGGCCAGGCCGAGCTTCAGCGCCTCGTAGAAGATCACGGCGAGAGGGCCGATGATCATGAACAGGGTGGCCAGGGTGACCAACCCGATGACCACCGTTTTCGCGACGGGCCCGTCGCCGATCCGCGGGCGCGCCGCCATCAATCGCCCTCCCGCATGTAGCGCAGGTGCCAGAGCTGGATGGCGTTGACGACGAGCAGCATCGCGAAGGCGGCCGCCAGCATCACGACGGCGATCGCGGCGGCGCTCTGGTAGTCGTATTCCTCGAGCCGGATGAAGACCAGAAGCGCAGCGATTTCAGTGCGGAAGGGCTGGTTGCCGGCGATGAAGATGACGGCGCCGAACTCCCCCAGCGAGCGCGCAAAGGCGAGGCTGCAGCCGGCCAGGAAGGCCGGAAAAATCGCCGGGAAGACGACGCTCATGAAGGTTCTGAGCGGCCCGGCGCCGAGCGTCGCGGCCGCCTCCTCGGTCTCCTCGGACAGGTCCTCCAGCACCGGCTGCACCGACCGGACGACGAAGGGGACCGAGGTGAACGCCATCGCCGCCATGATCCCGAGCGGCGCGTAGGCGACTTTTATCCCAAGCGGTTCAAGCAGTTGGCCGTACCAGCCATTGGCTGCGAACAGCGCCGTCAGCGCGACGCCGGCGACGGCCGTCGGCAGCGCGAAGGGCACGTCGACCAGCGCGTCGAGCAGCCGCTTTCCGGGAAATTCGTACCGCGCCAGCACCCAGGCGAGGCCGAGTCCGAACACAGCGTTGAAGGCCGTCGCCCCGAGCGCCGCCAGAACCGTGATCCTGAAGGAGGCGAGGGCGCGCGGGCTGGTGACGACCGCGACGAACTGCGTCCAGCCGAGCCCCGCCGACTGCCAGACGAGCGCCGTCAGCGGCAGCAGCACGATCACGCCGAGATAGGCGAGCGTGCAGCCGAGCGCGAGGCGGAATCCGGGGAGGACGGTGCGGGACATGCGGACTTCAAACAAACGTCGTCCCGGACGACGCGTCAGCGTCGAGCCGGGACCGTCTTCAGTTTCGAGCGCCTTATACGGAGAACGATCGAGGATCGCGACTCCGCGAGCCGCGCCCGAGATGACGGATCCGGATCACCGGCCCGCGAACACCTGGTCGAGCTTGCCGCCTGACGAGAAGTGCACCTCGTTGGCTTTCTTCCAGCCGCCGAAAACGTCGTCGACCTTCAGCAGATCGACCTGCGGGAAACGGTCCCTGTTGGCGAGCATGATCTGCTCGTCGCGCACCCGGTTGTTGAAGGAGGCGATGATCTGCTGGCCTTCGCTCGAATAGAGGAAGTTCAGGTAGTCGGTCGCGAGCTTGGTCGAGCCGCGCCTCGCCGCCACCTTCTCGACGACCGCTACGGGGAACTCGGCGAGCAGGCTGACCGGCGGCACCACGACGTCGACCTTGTCCGCGCCGTACTCCTTCTTCACCGCGGCGGTCTCGGCCTCGAAGGTCACCAGCACGTCGCCGATCTGCCGCTCCACGAAGGTCGTGGTCGAGCCGCGGCCGCCCGTGTCGAACACCGGCACGTTCTCCAAGAGCTTCTTGACGAAAGCGTCCGCCTTCGCCTCGTCGCCGTTGTTGACGCGGATCGCGTAGGCGTAGGCGGCGAGGTAGGTGTAGCGCGCGTTTCCGGAGGTTTTGGGGTTCGGGAACACGACCTTGACGTCGTCGCGGATCAGGTCGTCCCAGTTCCTGATGTTCTTCGGGTTGCCCGCGCGCACCACGAAGGCGGGCAGCGAGTAGTAAGGCGAGGCGTCGTTCGGGAAACGCTTCTTCCAGTCCGCGGCGACGAAGCCGCCCTTGTCGACCAGCGTCTGGACGTCGAGCTCCTGATTGAAGGTGACGACGTCGGCCTCGAGACCCTCTAGGATCGCGCGGGCCTGCTTCGATGTGCCGGCGTGGCTCTGGTTGACGGTGACGTCCTTGCCGGTCCTGGCCTTCACCTGCTCGGAATAGGCTTTGTCGATCGCGGCGTAGAGCTCGCGGCCGATGTCGTAGGAGACGTTGAGGATGGTCGTGGGCTCCTGCGCAATGGCGGGCAAGGACGTCAGCGCGGCAAGGCCGAAGGCGAGGACGGCGCGGCGCAGGAACTGGGCGTGCATGGAAAGGCGCTCCGGAAAGCCGGGCGCTCGCCCGGCCACGCCGACTGTCTAGTCTCCTGAGTTCCGAAAGGCAATGAAGTACACGAGCAGACACGTATTTGTATGAATAACCGAAATTAGTATGTATAATTGAGAGTGGACCCGCTGATCCCCACATGTCATTCGGTGTCGCCTTCAGCCGGACCGAAATCGCGTGAGCATCGAAGTCAAAATCTGCGGCCTTTCGACGGAAGCGACGCTCGACGCGGCGCTCGACGCCGGCGCCGACCTTGTCGGGTTCGTGTCGTTTCCGAAAAGCCCGCGGCATGTCGCGCCGGAGCAGGCCGCGGCGCTGGCCGAGCGCGCGCGCGGAAAGGCCCGCGTCACGCTGCTGACGGTCGACGCCGACGATGCGTTGCTGGCCGATCTCGTCTCCGCCGTCGCGCCCGACATCCTCCAGCTTCACGGCGCCGAGTCCGTGCAGCGGATCAAGCGACTGAGAACGCTCTATGGCCGCGAGATCTGGAGGGCCGTTCCCGTCTCGACCGCTGACGACGTCGCCGCCGCCGACCCCTATTGGGATGTGGCCGATCGCGTCCTGTTCGACGCCAAGCCGCCGAAGGGCGCCGTGCTTCCGGGGGGCAACGGCGTCGCCTTCGACTGGGACCTGATCGCCGGCCTTGACCCCAAGCGCCGCTTCGTGCTTTCCGGGGGCCTGACGCCTGAGACCGTAGGACCTGCGGTCAGGGCGACCCGCGCGCCGGCCGTCGACGTCTCGTCCGGGGTCGAAAGCGCGCCGGGAGTCAAGGAGCCGGAGCTGATCGCGGCCTTCGTCCGCGCGGCCCGCTCCGCCTGAGCCTTGAGGAAAGTCGACCCGTGACGGCCCAGCCGCAGCTGAACTCGTTCCGCACCGGGCCCGACGAGCGCGGCCGCTTCGGCATCTTTGGCGGCCGCTTCGTCGCCGAGACGCTGATGCCGCTGATCCTCGACCTAGAGGCGGCCTATGAGGACGCGAGGAAGGACCCGGCCTTCAAGGCCGAGATGGACGGCTATCGCGCGCACTATATCGGCCGGCCGAGCCCGCTCTATTTCGCCGAGCGGCTGACCGAGCATCTCGGCGGGGCCAAGGTCTACCTGAAGCGCGAGGAGCTGAACCACACCGGCTCTCACAAGGTGAACAACGTGCTCGGCCAGATCCTCCTGGCCAAGCGCATGGGCAAGAAGCGCATCATCGCCGAGACGGGCGCGGGCCAGCACGGCGTCGCGACCGCTACGCTCTGCGCCCGCTTCGGACTCGAATGCATCGTCTTCATGGGCGCGGTCGACGTCGCCCGCCAGGCCCCGAACGTGTTTCGTATGAAGATGCTGGGCGCCGAGGTGGTGCCGGTGCAGTCCGGCGCGAAGACGCTCAAGGACGCCATGAACGAGGCGCTGCGCGACTGGGTGACCAACGTCGCGACGACCTTCTACTGCATCGGCACGGTCGCCGGCCCGCATCCCTATCCGGCGATGGTGCGCGACTTCCAGTCTGTGATCGGCGACGAGACCAAGACGCAGATGCTGGAGATGGAGGGGCGGCTCCCCGACAGCCTGTTCGCCTGCGTCGGCGGCGGCTCCAACGCCATGGGGCTGTTCCACCCGTTCCTCGACGACAAGGAGGTCGAGATCTACGGCGTCGAGGCGGCCGGCTTCGGCCTCTCCAACCTCAACGCCGCCTCGATCGCGGGCGGCCGTCCCGGCGTGCTGCACGGCAACCGGACCTACCTGCTGATGGACGAGGACGGGCAGATCGAAGAGGGCCATTCGATCTCGGCCGGGCTCGACTATCCCGGCATCGGCCCCGAGCACGCCTGGCTGAACGATATCGGTCGCGTGACGTATCTCTCGGCGACGGACGACGAGGCGGTCGAGGCGTTCCAGGTCCTCTCCAAGCTCGAGGGCATCATCCCGGCGCTCGAGACCGCCCACGCCATCGCCAAGGTGCTGGAGCACGCGCCGCAGAAGTCGAAGGACCACCTGATGGTGGTCAACCTCTCCGGCCGAGGCGACAAGGACGTGCCCCAGATGGCGGAACGGCTGGGGACCAGCCTGTGACCGCTGCTTCGCTCATGAGTCCGGCTCATCCCTCCCCTGGGACAGGGGAGGGCAGGGT
>JADBEO010000021.1 GCA_031316315.1 Chelatococcus sambhunathii | reverse complement strand
TCCCGTCACCGGACAGGCCGCCTGGTACGATCTGCGGGTCAAGATCGAGAAGGCCGATTGCGAGCAGGTCTGTTCGCCGAGCTTCCCCCCGCTGCCGAACCCGCCGCACATGCCCCAGCGCCCAGACGTGTTGCGCTTTGAAGCCGGCGGCCGCGAGAACCCATGGGACAAGCGTCCCGCCAACTCCTCCGGTCGGAGGGCCGCCTCGTGACCTGCCTTCCCGAAAGCGTTCCCGGCCAGAAGAAGCTCGGGCTCGTCATCGACCTCGACACCTGCGTCGGCTGCCATGCCTGCGCGGTGAACTGCAAGGAGTGGAACGCGAGCGGCCATTCCGGCCCGCTCTCCGACTTCCAGTCGAAGTCCGACGGCGTCTGGTTCAACCGCGTCCACACCTTCGAGGCCGGCCGCGGCGAGACCTCGCGCACCGTTCACTTCCCGCGCTCGTGCCTGCATTGCGAGGAGCCGGCCTGCGTCACCGTCTGCCCGACCGGCGCGTCCTACAAGCGCGCCGAGGACGGCATCGTGCTCGTCAACGCCGAGACCTGCATCGGCTGCAAGCTGTGCTCCTGGGCCTGCCCATACGGCGCCCGCGAGTTCGACGAAGAGGACGGCGTGATGAAGAAGTGCACGCTCTGCGTCGACAAGATCTACAACGACAATCTGCCCGAAGCCGACCGTCAGCCGGCCTGCGTTTCGACCTGCCCGGCGAGCGCGCGCCACTTCGGCGATCTCGGCGACCCCAATTCCGACGTCTCGAGGCTGGTCGCCGAGCGCGGCGGCTACGACCTGATGCCAGAGATGGGCTACCGCCCGGTCAACAAGTACCTGCCGCCGCGGCCGAAGAAGACCGGCTGCTCCTCGGGCTCCGAGGACACGATCTCTCTGATCAACCTCGCGGAGAAGCGCGCCGAGAAGCAACGCGCCGAAGCGCTCGCCGTGAAAATCGGGGCGAAGGACGCCGCTCCGACCGAACTGCTCGCCGACGATTATCCAGTTGGCGGCGGGAAAGGCGCGGCGTTCCTGCGCTGGGCCGACCGCATGCTTTCACGCTGACGGAGCGCGCGCGATGCATCCCGCTTTCTCCGTCATCGTCTTCACCACCGCGTCGGGGGCCGGATATGGCCTCCTCGCCTGGTTCGCGCTGTTCTCTCTTTCGAGCCCGTCCTGGATCGACCGTCCGCTCGCGCTGACGACGCTGATCTTCGGACTGGCCCTGGTCTGCGCCGGTCTGGGCTCGTCGACGCTGCATCTCGGACGTCCCGAACGCGCCTGGCGTGCGCTCTCGCAGTGGCGCTCCTCGTGGCTGTCTCGCGAAGGCGTCGCGGCGATCGTAGCGTTCGCGCCGACGGGTTTGCTTGCGCTGTGCTGGATGGCGTCTCCCAGTCCTGGGGTCCTGGCGCAGGTTCTCGCGCTGCTGACGATCCCTGCGGCCCTCGCCACGACCTACTGCACGGCGATGATCTACGGGTCCCTCAAGACGATCCGCCAGTGGCGCCACCCGCTCACCGTCCCCAACTACTTCGCGCTCTCGCTGCTCACCGGCGCGCTCCTATTCTCCGCCATGACGCGCCTGTTCGGGACCGAGGCGCTCGGCGTCGAACTTGCGGCGCTCGTGGCCGGCTCGGCTGCGTTCGCTCTCAAGCACTTCTACTGGCGCGGCATCGACGCGCCGTCACGCGTCAGCACCGCCGAAACCGCGACGGGCCTGGGCCGATTTGGCGAAGTCAGGCTGTTCGAAGCTCCGCACACGGAAGAAAACTACCTGATGCGCGAGATGGGCTTCGCTATCGCGCGCAAGCACGTCGCCAAGCTCCGCCTGCTGACCGTCCTGACGCTCTTCGTCGGTCCGCTCGTCTCGACGCTGCTCGCAATGGCGGTCGGCGGCCTGTTCGGCACGCTGTTCGCTGTCACAGCGGTCGTATCGGCGGCCGTCGGAGTTCTCGCCGAGCGCTGGCTGTTCTTCGCCGAGGCCAAGCACGTCGTCACCCTGTTCTACGGGGCGAAGGCGGCGTGACCGACCAATCCCACCTGCTCGGACGGACCGGGATGGAGGACGGCTTCTGGACGCGGGCGGGGCGCACGCTTTGCCCCGTCTGGCTCCGCGCGACGACGCCGTCCACCGTCAAGTCGGACGTCATCGCCGGGCTGACGAGCGCGACGGTGGTGTTGCCGCAGGCGGTCGCGTTCGCGGCGATCGCGGGCCTGCCGCCCCAGTACGGCTTCTACACAGCGATCGTCGTTCCGATCATCGCGGGCCTGTGGGGCTCGTCCTGGGTCATGGTGTCGGGCCCGACCCTCGTCATCTCGGCGCTCGTCGCGAGCACGCTGCTTCCCCACGCCCAGCCGCTTTCCGAAGAGTACATCGCACAAGCGATCTTCCTGACCTTCTTCGTCGGCATGCTGCAGTGCCTGTTCGGCGCGCTGAGGCTCGGCCGTTTCGTGAACTTCATCTCGCATTCGGTCATGGTCGGCTTCACGGCGGCGGCCGCCGTGCTGATCGCGGTCAGCCAGATCAAGGACGCGTTCGGCATCGTGGCCAAGCGCGGCCACAGCGTCTTCGAGCAGGTGGCGAACCTCGTCGCGGGCGCGGGTTCGGCGAACCTCGCCGCGGCTGGCATCGCCGCCGCCACCCTGCTGACGCTCATCGTGATCCGCATTCTGGCGCCGAAGCTCCCGGCCTTCATCATCGCGCTGGCGGTCGGCGCAGGCGTCGGCATCTACATGGAAGCCGGGTCGCTCGGCGTACGCATGGTGGGCGTTCTACCTTCGATCGCGCCACTGCCGGCGCTGCCGACCGTTTCGCTGGAATATTTCAGCAGGCTGTCGGAAGGCGCCTTCGCCATCGCTCTGCTCGGCCTGGTCGAGGCGATCTCGATCGGGCGCGCTTTCGGCCTGAAGCAGAACCGGCCGTTCGACGCCAACCGTGAAATCGTCGCTCAAGGAGTTTCGAACGTCGTGGGCGGCGTGTTCCAGTGCTATCCGGCTTCCGGATCGTTCACGCGCAGCGGGGTCAACTACGAGGCAGGCGCCGCGACGCCGCTCTCGGCCATCCTGTCCTCGGCGTTCCTGGTCGCGATCCTGCTGGTGGTCGCTCCACTGTTCGGCCAGGTGCCGATCCCCGCGGTCGCGGCCGTCATTCTCTACGTCGCCTATCGGTTGGTCGACATCGCCGCCATTCGTCACATCGTTTCGACGAGCCGGAGCGAGGCGATCATCACCGGCGTCACCTTCGTCGCGGGACTGTTCGTTAATCTGGAGTTCGCCGTCTACGGCGGCGTGATCGTCTCTCTGTTGATCTTCCTGTCGCGGAGCGCGAAGCCGACCTTGTCGGTTTCGGCGCCGGACGGCGGCAAGCCTCATCGGCCGTTCCGGAACGCCGTCGTTTACGAGCTTGCGGAGTGTCCTCAGACCGCCTTCGTGAGGCTCGACGGCGCTCTCTACTTCGGCTCCGTCGACTATCTCGAGCGCGAGCTGGAGCGGCTCGCCTGGGAGCGCCCGCGGCAGCGCAAGCTGGTGCTCATCCTGCGCGGCGTGGGCGACATCGACATGCCCGGCGCCGAGCTGATCATCGCCGAGGCGCGGCGCCGGCGCGCACGTGGCGGCGACCTCTATCTCGTCGCCCGGTTCCGGCCGCTGCTGAAGACGCTCGAGCGCTTCCATGTGCTCGACGTTCTCGGGCCGGACAACGTCTTCGAGACGAAGGAGGAGGCCATCTCCCGGATCACGGCGACCCTGGATCGGGAGATCTGCTCCACCTGCCCGTCGCGCATCTTCCGGGAGTGTCCGCGGGCGACGCCCGACCAGCCGGCAAGCGGCGTCGTCGCTCCGCTCCAGGGTTGAGCCGGGCAGGCCGGCCGCGTGTCGGACAGCGAACCTCCACGCTGGACCCTGCGGTCCTTTGCGTTTCCGGCCTTGCTGCTTGGAGGCGTCTCGGTCGGGTGCGCGCCGATACTGGTTCGGCTGTCTGAAGCCGGGCCGGCGGCGACGGCGTTTTGGCGCGTCGCGCTGGCTCTCGCGCCGCTCGCCCTCATCGCCGCCTACGCGGCGGGCCGCACCAGCGCGTCCGCCACGCCGAAGACCATCGTCGAGTGGCTGACGGTTTCCGCTCCGGGCGCCTTCCTCGGCTTCGAGCTCGTCGTCTGGCACATCTCGCTTCACATGACGTCGGTCGCCAACGCGACCCTGCTCGTGAACCTGACGCCGATCTTCGCCGCCCTTTTCGGCTGGGCGATCTTCGGACGGCCTGTCGGACGTGTGTTCGCGGCAGGCGTCGCGATCTCCGTCGCCGGCGTCGCGCTGCTCACGGCCGGGAGATCGGCGGCGGGAGGGGGAAGGCTTTCGGGCGACGCGATCGCGTTGTCGGCGGCCGCGATCTACGCCGGGTACTTCCTGGCGCTCGGCTATGCGCGCCGGCGGTTCTCGACAGCGTCGGTGATGTTTGGGAGCGCGGCGTTGGCCGCCGTGGTCACGCTGCCCCTCGCCCTGACGGAACGCGCCTTCGCGCCCGATAGCGTCTCCGGCTGGGCGGCGCTCATCGCGTTGGCCTGGATCGTACAGGCGTGCGGTCAGGGGCTGGTGACGTTCGCGATCGCGTGGCTGTCTCCCACGCTGTCGTCGCTGACCATGCTGATACAGCCGTTCGTGGCGGGCGCGCTGGCATGGGCGCTGTTCGGGGAGAGCCTGACGGCCGCCCAGATCGCCGGCGGCTTGGTCGTCGTCGCCGGAATCATGGTCGCGCGGCGGGGATGACGCCACGCGACCATGGAGCCGTCACCGTGGCGCGGCGGCAGGCTTGGACGCGTCCGCGACGGTCCCGATCGGCTTGCAATCGCTCATGCAGCGCTCGGCTAGGGTGTCGGGTCGATTATCCCTGACGAAGGCGTCCCGGTTCGGCATCTCGATCCTGGCCATCGTCGTGGCGTTCATCTTGAAATCGTCGGGCACGAGGCCGTTGAGATTGTAGATGTACGCCGCGACCGCATAGACCTCGTCGTTGGTCAGCGACTGAGGGGCGTCCATCGGCATCGCACGACGGACATAGTCGAACAGGATCGGCGCATACGGGTACATGCTGCCGGGCGTCAGGACCCGGGGGCTCTTGGTCATGCTGCCGATGCCGCCGACCAGCGTGCCGTAAACGGGTCCCCCGGCCGCCTTCTCGCCGTGGCAAGCGATGCACTTTTGCTCGTAGACTAGCTTGCCGGCCGGGACCGTGCCCTCGCCGGCCGGAAGGTTGGCTCCGTCCGGCGTGTGGATGTCGATGTTCCAAAGGACCAGGTCGGCGTCGGCCACAGGTTTTCCGTAGCCGACCTCGGGCCTCTGGCCGTAATCCGCCGCGTCGACCGACGACACGCCGGCCAGCAGGGCCCCTGCGACCAGGCCGAGGAGATCACGCGATCGCATTGGAGACCTCCCCGCTCTGCGCAACGGTCCAAGGAAAGATTCCGTTGTGATGCTGGACGAAGCCGCTGATCTCGCGGACGCGCGCGATGTCTTCGACCGTCGGCTGGACGTATCCGGTCGAGTCCATGGCTCGGCTGGCGAGCTTGGCGGGGCCGCCGTCCCAGTTCCAGCGATAGCGGAAGCGCGTCAGGCACTTGTCCAGCGCCGGCCCCTCGATCGCGGCCTCGCGCCACGTGCGGCCGCCGTCGAAGGTGAGGTCGACATTGGTGATCTTGCCGTTGCCGGACCACGCGAACCCCTGAACCTCGTAGAGGCCAGGTCCCTTCAGCGACATGCCGCCGGACGGGCTGGTGATGACCGACTTGCACTCCATCACCATTGAGAACTGCCGCCACTTTCCGTTGGGCATCGGATCGCTGTAGCGCGCGGTCTCGCCACGGATCTGGTCAGGTTCGGCGACGACCTTGATGCGCCGCAGCCACTTCACGCAGGTGTTGCCTTCCCAGCCCGGGAAGAAGGCGCGGATGGGATAGCCCTGCTCGGCGCGAAGGCGCTCGCCGTTCTGGCCATAGACCAACAGGGCGTCGTCCATGACCTTTTCGATCGGGATCGAGCGCAGATGGCCCGAGCCGTCCCCGCCTTCGAACATCACCCATTTGCCCTCCGGCTTGACCCCGGCTTCCGCCAAGAGCCAGGACAGCGGCACGCCGGTCCATTGAGCGCAGGCCAGAAGACCATGGCTCTGCTGGACGGTGACGGATTTCGGCTCCCGCCAGTCCGTCAGGGTGTTCCCCGAGCACTCCATGAAGTGGAAGCGCGACACCGACGGGTACCGCACGATGTCGTCCATTGAGAATTCGAGCGGCCGGTCGACCAGGCCGTGGATCACGAGCCGATGCTTGTCGGGGTCGATCTTCGCGACGCCGTTGTGATGACGCTCGAAGAAGAGACCGTTCGGGGTGACGATACCGATCTGATGCTGGAGTGGCGTCATGCTCCAGTCGGAAAAGTTCTGCTTGTTCTTGAAAACGTCGGATCGACGCCGTTTCACGTGCTTTTCGAACTCGGTCGGAAGCCCGTAGCTCTCCGCCGGAATGGGGTCGCCCATGACGGTGTTGCTCTCGGGAATGGGCAATGGAGCGGCCTTCGCGACCGATCCCGTCATGAGCCCGGCGCCGGCGAGAGCTGCGCCCTTGAGAAAACCGCGGCGCGGCGTGGACGCCGGCATGATCACCCCGGCCGCTTCGCCTTCATCCTGATGCCCCCACGATACCGCCTCAGCGGCGCGCGGGTCGCCTGCCTTCGTCATGAAACGTCCTCCCCGCAGGCCCGACCATCGTCGTGACCTTGCCGCCGCCGCAAGCAAGCCGGGATCTATTCATCAATAGACCTGCCTGATGCTTGCCGGCGGGATTTTCATCGCGCCGCAGACACATCAGACAGTCAGTTTCAGCAGGAGAAAAATCATTCTCTTCTATTTTCGATTAGGCCAGCTCTCGCTGCTGCCCGCGGTCCGCAAGGCCGCTCCCGGCGACCTCGTCGTCGCCGACGGCGCCAGCTGCCGCCACCAGATCCAGGAGGGCGCGTCCCGCGAGGCGCTCCACGTCGTCCGCATCCTCGATCTGGCGCTGGAGGCCTGACCCGCGGCGTCAGCCCTGCCGGAGCGCCGCCGCGACGTCGCGCGCGACCTCTATGGCGCGCGCGACGCCCGCGGCGTCGACCTCGAGGCTGGTCGTCGCGCGGATCTCATATGCGCCGGTCGCGCGGAACCGGACGCCCCGTTCGAGACAGGCCTTCGCGAACTCCGCCGCCCCGACGCCAAGCCCCTCGACCGAGAAGCGCAGGATGTTGGACTGCGTCCCGGCCTCGAAGGCGACGCCCGGAATCTTGCGCAGACCGGCGTCGAGCGTCGTCGCGTTCTGGTTGTCGGTCGCAAGCTGCGCGATGTGATGGTCGAGCGCGTAGAGGCCGGCCGCGGCCAGCACGCCCGACTGTCGCATCGCGCCGCCGAGCCGGTACTTCCAGCGCCAGGCCTCGATGATGAAGTCCTTCGAGCCCGCAAGCACGCCGCCCACGGGACAGCCGAGGCCCTTGGACAGGTCGATCCACGCGCTGTCGAAGCCCTCGACGTAATCCGCCGCCGAAACGCCGGTCGCGGCGACCGCGTTGAGCAGGCGCGCCCCGTCGAAATGCGCCTTCAGGCCGTGGCGCTTCGCGACGTCCCGGACCGCCCTCACCGTCTCGATCGGCCAGACCGAGCCGCCCGAGAAGGCGGTGGTGTTCTCGACCGAAACAAGGGCCGAGCGCGGCGCCGTGCGGACCGGCGCGCGGATCGCGGCCTCGACCTGCCCGGCCGAAAACACGCCGTCGGCGGTTGCGAGCGCCATGGTCGAGACGCCGCCGATCGCCGCGGCGCTGGCGGCTTCGGTGTTGAAGATGTGCGAGGTCGCGTCGACCACGATTTCGTCGCCCGGTTTCGTCTGCACGAGGATCGAAACAAGGTTGCACATGGTGCCGGACGGCATGAGGACCGCGTCCTCCTTGCCGAGAAGCTCCGCGACCCGCGCGCAGAGCGCGTTGGTCGTGGGATCCGAGCCCGACTGCTCGTCGCCGACCTCCGCCCGCGCCATCGCCTCGCGCATGCCGGCGGTCGGGCGCGTCTGGGTGTCGGAGAACAGATCGACGATGCCGGTCATGGGGGTCCTTGCGCTTGCGTCCGGCGAGAGCCTCGACGCCGGCGCGGATGGGCGCGGGCGCGGGCCCCGGGGCGGAGAATCCGAGCTGCGCTGGTCTAGCGCGGAACGGCGCCGCGGCGAAACGCGCCACGGCCGCCGGCGACGCGCTCGCGCGGCCGGCGTCGACAGCCGTGAGGGATCGGCAGCCTGATTTCGAATTAGGCGTCTGACGCACATTTCGGCGGCGACGCGCCGCGACTCTCGGACCAACCAATCAAAAATGGACCGAATGGTCTGGAATCTCCGGCGGCTGGAGCGCAGCGGCGGTATTGGCACGCGCTGTGCAGTGAGAGGCCCGCACCAATCGAGAGGGCCCCGCCATGACGCTTCTTCATGTCCCCGTGATTGACCTGACGCCCTATCGCGAGGGCACGGCGGAAGGAAAGGCGAAGGTCGCGGCAGATGTCGGCCAGGCCTGCCGCGACATCGGCTTTCTGGTCGTCTCGGGCCATGGCGTTCCCGAGGAACTGATCAAGAAGACCTACGACGTCTCGAAGGAATTCTTCGCCCTGCCGCATGGCGAGAAGGTCAAGGCCGACCGCCCTGCGCCCGACCAGGTTCGCGGCTACAGCGCCGTCGGCGGCGAGGGCCTGTCCTACAGCCTCGACGAGCCGACGCCGCCGGACATCAAGGAGTCGCTTTCGATCGGCCCCGTCGACGTTCCCGCGCGGGATCCGTACTTTACGAGCGCCGAGGCCGGGCCGCATTTCGCGCCGAACGTCTGGCCGGAGAAGCCCGCCGAGCTGAAGCCGGTCTGGGAGCAGTATTTCCGAGAGGTCGACCGGCTCGCCACCGACATGATGCGCATCTTCGCGCTCGCGCTCGATCTCGACGAAAACTACTTCGACGGGACGATCGACAAGAACATCTCGATGATGCGGGTGCTGCGCTATCCGCGCCAGACCGAGCAGCCTCTGCCCAACCAGCTGCGCGCCGGGGCCCATTCCGACTACGGCTCGATGACCATCCTGCGCAAGGAGCTGTCGGACGGCAGCCTGCAGGTGAAGAACCTCGCCGGCGACTGGGTCAGCGTGCCGGTCGTCGAAGGCTCGTTCATCATCAACATCGGCGACCTGATGCAGCAGTGGACCAACGACCTCTGGCGCTCGACTGTCCATCGCGTCGTCAACCCGGACTTCGACTCTCCGGAAAACGTCGACCGCATGTCGATCGTGTTCTTCCACCAGCCGAACTTCGACGCCGTGGTCGAGTGCCTGCCGAGCTGCCAGAGCTCTGAGAACCCGCCGAAATACGGCCCGATCTCCTCCGGCGACCATCTGCGCAGCAAGTTCGTCAAGCAGACGACCTTCGGCCAGGGCGACAAGGCGGCCTGAGCGAGGCGCGCCGCGATGCTGTCATACGTCAACATCTTCTCGAAAGACGTCGTGAAGCTCTCCGGCTTCTACCGCGACGTCTTCGGCTTTACGGAGATCGAGGAGATCCGCTCCCCGATCTTCGTTGGGCTGCGCACGGGTCAGAGCAACCTCGGCTTCAACGCTCAGGACGCTTACGACCTTCTGCAGCTGTCGGAGTTCAAGGACCCGACGGGCGTCAACTTCCTGCTCAACTTCGACGTCGAAAGCGTCGAGGACGTCGACCGCATGACGCCGCTCGCCGTTGAGCTCGGCGCCCGGCTGATCAAGCCGCCCTACAAGACCTACTACAACTGGTACCAGTCGGTGCTGCTGGACCCGGAAGAAAACGTCTTCCGCATCAACAAGATGCTCTGATCACAACGCAACGGCCGGCGCGGCCGGCGACGGGGGTTGGCATGTCTAAAGTCCGCATTTGCGCGCTCGTGGCGCTCGCCATCGGGGCTGCGACGCCCACGGTCGCCCAGGAAGTCTTCAAGGTCGAGGGCGCGCCGAAGGTCGCCATCGTGCTGTTCGGGCCGAAGAACGACGGCGGCTGGAGCCAGGCCTTCGAGGAGGCGCGGCCGAGCCTCGAGAAGGTGATGGGCGCGACCATCCCGGTGGTCGACAAGGTGCCGGAGGACGCCGCCTCCATCACGCCGCCGGTCGAACGCTTCATCCAGCGCGGCCACAACGTGATCATCGGCACCGCCTTCGGCTATTCCGACACCTTCAAGAAGCTTTCGGAGAAGCATCCCAAGGTCGCGTTCCTCAACGCTTCGGGCATCACCAATGGACCGAACCTCGAATCCTTCTACGGCCGCACCTATCAGAGCCAGTACCTCTGCGGGATGGTGGCGGGCGCGGTCTCGAAGTCCGGAAAGCTCGGCTTCGTCGCCGCGAACCCGCTGCCGGTCGTCAACTGGACGATCAACGCCTACGAGCTCGGCGCGAAGAAGATGAACCCGAACGCCACCGTGACGGTGGTGTTCACCGGGGCCTGGAACAACCCGGTGAAGGAGCGCGCCGCCGCGGCCGCCCTGATCGACCAGGGGGCCGACGTCATCGGCCAGCATGTCGACACTCCGACCCCGCAGATCGTCGCGCAGGAGCGCGGCGTCTACGGCACCGGCCACCACCGCGACCTTTCCGAGTTCGCGCCAAAGGCGACGCAGTGCTCGTCGATCTGGACCTGGGCGAAGTTCCTCGGGCCGGAGCTCGAGGCCATCAAGGCCGGAAACTGGAAGCCGCAGCCCTACGGGGCCTTTCCCGGCATCAAGGAGGGCGGCACCGACGTCGCCTGCTGCGGCTCGGCGGTCTCGGCCGAGGCCAAGGAGAAGATCATGGCGGCCCGCCAGGCGATCATCGACGGCGATCCGATCTTCGCCGGGCCGTTGAAGGATCGCGACGGCAAGGAGAGGCTCGCCGCCGGCGCCAAGATCGACGACGCCGGCCTTTGGAAGATGGACTGGTTCGTCGAAGGGGTCGTGGCCCAGCAATGAGCCCCTGCCGCCCGCCGGCGGGGCGGTCGCGGTGACCGGCCCAGCCCTCTCCCTCCGCGGCGTCGAGAAGTCGTTCGACGGCTTCGCGGCGCTGAAGGACGCCTCGTTCGCGGTCGACGCGGGCGAGGTGCATGCGCTTCTCGGCGAGAACGGCGCGGGCAAGTCGACGCTGATGAACGTCGCCTGCGGGCTCTACGCCCCGGACGCCGGCGAGGTGCTGGTCGGCGGGGCGCCTGTGCGGCTCTCCGGCCCTCGGCAGGCGGCGGAGCTCGGGATCGGCATGGTGCACCAGCATTTCAAGCTGGTGCGGCCGTTCTCGATCGTCGACAACGTCGTGCTGCAGGGGCGCGGGGCCGGACGCCGCGCCCGTTACGGCGCCTCCGTCGAGGCCGCTGCGGAAGCGATCCGGGCGCAAGGAGCGGCGCTCGGTTTCTCGATCGACCCGCACGCCCGCGTCGACACGCTGTCGGTCGCTGAGCAGCAGCGGGTCGAGATCGTCCGCGCGCTGGTCGCGGGCGCTCGCATCCTCATCCTCGACGAGCCGACAGCCGTGCTCGCCGTCTCCGACGCCGAAAGGCTCCTCGAGACGCTGCGCGAGCTCGCCGCGCGCGGGACCGCGATCGTGCTCATCACCCACAAGCTCGCCGACGTCCGGCGTTTCGCCGATCGGGTGACGGTGATGCGCGGCGGCCGAACCGTCGCGACCGTCGATCCGGCGAAGACGGAGACGGCGGAACTCACGCGCCTCACTGTCGGCGACGCGCCCTTGTCCACGGTCGGCCGGACGTCGCGCGTCGGCCGGAGGCGCTTCGAGGCGATCGACCTCACATGCCTGCGCCGCGACGGCGCGCCGGCGGTCGATGGCGCGTCGTTCCATGTCCGCGCGGGCGAGATCTACGGGCTGGCGGGCGTCAGCGGCAATGGCCAGAGCGAGCTCGCAGAGGCGCTGATGGGCCTGCGCCGGGTCGATCGCGGCGCGATCCAGTTCGAGGACGCCGGACAGTCGGTCGAGGCTGCGTCGCCGTCACGGCTGCGCGCCTATGGCGCGGCGTTCATCCCGGCGGACCGCTATTCCTACGCCCTCGCCGGCGGCCTTTCGGTCGCGGACAACTATGCGATCGGGCGCGTGCGCCGCGGCGATTACGGCCCGGTCGGGTGGACCCGGCGCGGGACGATCCGCTCCGACGCCGCCGCTGCGGTCGAGGCGTTCGACGTGCAGGGCGTGCGCAGCCTCGACCAGAAGGCGGCGCTGCTCTCCGGCGGCAACGCGCAGAAACTCGTCATCGCCCGCGAGTTCGGCGGCGAGCCGACGATCGTGGTCGCCCAGAGCCCGAGTCGTGGGCTCGACGTGCGCGCCTCCGCCGCCGTGCACGGCCGGCTCGCCGAGGCGCGCGACCGGGGCGCGGCCGTGCTCCTGGTGAGCGAGGATCTCGACGAGGTCACGGCGCTCGCGGACCGCATCGGCGTCATGTCCGGCGGGAAGCTGGTCGCCGAGTTCGAAGCGCCCTTCGACCGCCAGGCGATCGGTCGCGCGATGGTCGACCACTCGGCGCCGGCGCATGACGCGGCGACGGCCCCATGACCGATCAGGCGATGAGCGATCAGGCGATGAGCGATCGCGCCGTCGATCGCGGCATGACCGCCGCGGCGGGCGAACGCGGAAGATTCCGTCTCGGACGGCTCAACGTCGAGGTTCGGCGCGAGGCGGGAGCCGCGTGGCGGGCCTTTCTGACCGCAGCCTCGGTCGCGCTCGGACTCGGCCTGTCGGCCGCGATCCTCGTCGCGGCGGGCGTGCCGGCCGCGAACCTCGTCGACGAGCTCCTGGTCCAGACGCTGTTCGACGGCCAGAACCTCCACGCCGTCCTGTTCCAGGCGGCGCCCCTGATGCTGCTTGGCCTCGCGGCCGCGATGGCCTTCCGGGTGCGGTTCTGGAATCTCGGCCTCGAGGGTCAGATGATCTTCGGGGGGATCGGCGCGACCGCGGTCTCGCTTGCAGGCGTGGGACCGGAGAGCCTTCGCCTGCCGATGATGGGCCTCGCCGCCATCGTGTTCGGCATGGCGTGGACGAGCGTCCCGCTGCTTCTGAAGCTCAAGGTCGGGGTGAACGAGATCATCTCCACCCTGCTCCTCAACTACGTGGCCATGAACCTGCTGTTCCACCTGCTCTACGGCGCGTGGAAGGACCCCAGGGACGGCTTCCCGCATTCGCCCGCCTTCGCGCCGTTCGAGACGCTGCCGACGATCGCCTTCGACCTCAGCGCCGCGCTCGTCGTGGCGCTCGCGGCCGTCGCGTTCTGCGTCTATCTCCTCGCCCGCAGCCGGGCCGCAATCTACATGCGCTTTGTCGAGGCGAGCCCGAGCGCCGCACGCGCGCTCGGCGTTCCGGTCGCCGGCGTGACGATCTTCGCCGTGCTGCTCTCCGGCGCGCTGGCCTCGCTTGCCGGCTTCGTGATCGTGAGCGGACAGGAAGGGCGGCTGACCCAGTCGTTCTTCCACGGATACGGCGTGTCCGGCGTGCTCATCGCCTTCCTCGCCCGCAGCAACCCTCTAGCGGCGGCGATCGTCGCGACCCTGATGGCGACGCTCTACGTCGCCGGCCAGAACCTGCAGGTGTTCTACGCGATCCCCGGAGCGATGGTGCAGCTCATCCAGGCGCTGGTGGTGATCTGCGTCGCGGCCTCCGACTTCCTCGTCCGCCACCGCGTGCGATGGGTCCGCTGAGGGCGTCATGATCGACTTTCTCGTGTCCTGGATCGCAAACACGCCCGGCTTCGCCGCGCCTTACGCGCTCGCCGCGCTCGGGCTGATCGTGAGCGAGCGGGCGGGCGTCCTCAGCCTCGGGGCCGAGGGCTTCATGCTGGTCGGCGCCGTGATCGGCGTCGGCATGATCCTGTCTTTCGGCATGCCGCCGCTGCCCGCCATGGTGGCGGCCATGGTCGCGGCCGCGCTCGTCAGCACGCTGTTCGCGGCGCTCGTCGTCTGGCTCAAGATCAACCAGGTGATCGCCGGTCTCGTCATGGTGTTCTTCTGCCAGGGCGCGACGAGCCTGATCGGCTCGCAATATGGCTGGACCAATCGGCCGTTCACGGGCCTGCCCAAGATCGAACTCGGGCCGCTCGCGAACGTGCCCGTCCTGGGCCCGATCCTCGCGGCCCAGGACGTCGTGATCTATGCGACGCCCGCGATCTTTCTCGGGGTCGTCTATGTGCTGTTCCGCACCCATACGGGCCTGCGGCTACGCGCCGTCGGCGAAAGCCCGGAGGCCGCCGACGCCGCCGGCATCGACGTATCGGGCGTCCGCTTCCTGTCGGTGATGGCGGGCGCCTCGCTGATCGGGCTCGCGGGCGCCTACATCTCGGTCGGCAGCGCCAAGATCTGGGTCGAGGACATGACGTCCGGTCGCGGATGGATCGCCGTGGCGCTCGTGATCTTCGCCCGCTGGAGCCCATGGCGGGCGCTCGCCGGAGCGATCCTGTTCGGCGCGATCGAAGCCCTGGTGCCGAAGCTCGCGGCGGCCGGCGTCCGCCTGCCCCAGTATCTGATGCTGATGACCCCCTACCTCGCGACGCTCGGCGTGATGATCTGGATCGCCGCGGCGCGGCGCGGCGCCGCGCCGGACGAGCCGGGGGCGCTCGGCGTGCCGCATGTCCGCGAGGAGCGGAGGTAAGGAGTTTTTCGATGGACGCCTTCGTCTATGGCGAGAAGCGCGCTTTGCCGGCGGCCTTCGATGAGTTCACGACCCGGGAGGCGACCGCCGCGATCTCGATCGACCTCCACCAGGGCCATCTCTCGGCAGACCCCGACTGCCCCTGTCCGGCGCCCAGGGCGCGGGAGGTGGTGGACGGGGTCAATGCGTTCCACGCCGAGGCGCGCCGGCTCGGCGTGCCGGTGGTCCATGTTCGAAGCGAACTCCGCCCGGGCGGCGTCGACGACGTGAACGGGACGCCCTCCGCCTGGCGCATGACCTTCCCGCTCTACGTCGGCGAGATCCCCAACGCCGACGCCCACGCGATCAGGGGCAGCCGCTGGACCGAATTCGTCACCGAGGTCGCGGAGAGCGACCACATCGTGTCGGGCAAGAAGCGCCTGTCCGCCTTCTACCCCACCGATCTCGACTTCTTGCTCCGGAACATGGGCGTGAAGCGGGTGGTCCTGACCGGCTGCATGGCGGATTGTTGCGTGCTGAACACCGCCTTCGACGCCAGCAATCTCGGCTACCGCGTCACGGTGCTGTCCGACCTCGTGCGCGGCACGGACGCCGCGCTCGAGGCTGCGGCGCTCGTCATGGTCTCGCTCCATCTCGGCGTCGTGACGACGAGCGCGGACCTCGTCGCCGAATGGGATCGGCAGGGCTGAAGGCGAAGCTCAGACCCTGTGATAGCGGCGGTCGAAGTAGACGAGGCCGGCCGCCTCCCCGCCGAGCCGCACCGCCAGCACGTGGCAGAACAGGACGTCGTGGCTGCCGAAGGTCGAGGTCTCGACCACCCGGCAGTCGAACGAGGCGGTCGCGCCGTCGAGCAGCGGCGCGCCGGACACGGAGGCGGTCCAGTCGGCCGCCTCGAAGCGCTCCGCCATCGGGGTCCTGCCGCCGAACAGGCGCGACAGCGCCTCGTGGTCCGGGCCGAGCACGTTCACGCAGAGCGCGCCGTTCTGCGAGAAGGCGTCGAACACCGAGGCCGACCGGTTGAGGCACACCAACAGCGAGGGCGGCTGGTCGCTCACGCTGCAGACCGCCGAGGCCGTGAACCCGGCGCGGCCCGCCGGGCCGTCGGTGGTCACGACGGTCACCGCGGCCCCAAGCCGCGACATGCCTTCCCGAAACGCCTCGCGCCCGACCGCGAGGCCGAGCGGCTCGACGGGGCGAGCCAGTGGCTGGGCGTGCATCATCGCATCCTCCTTTTCAGGCGCGGAGAGCGATGCGGCGGAGCGCCGGCAGGACCCGCAGGCCCCGCCGCAGCCTCCCTTGCGCTCCGGCGCGTCAGCCATCGCGGCTCTCTTCGAGGAACCGCAGCAGCTCCTCATTGAACGGTTCCGGATCGGCCGCGGTGAAGGCGTGGCCGCCCTCGTCCTGCAGCCAGAGCCGCGCCTTCGGAAGCGCGGCGGCGAGATCGCGCGAGGCTGTCCAGGGCGCGAGCACGTCGTCGCGCGCGGCGGCGACCAGCGTCGGCGTTTCGATCTCGGTCAGCCGGTCGCGGATGTCGAAGGCCTTGAGCGCGCCGACGCGCCTCAAGAGCGTGTCCTCGCCCTGGAACGTCTCGATCCCATGCGCGACCTCCCGCGCGATCGCGTCCTCGCGCTCGGCCGCGAACGCCGCGGAATAGAGGAAGATCGGCTGCGCCTTCACATAGGCCTCGACGCCGACAGCCTTAAGCAGCGCGAGCCGCGCCTCGAAGCAGCGCAGCGTGTGGGACGAGACCGCCGCCCAGGCGTTCACGAGCGTCAGGCTCGCCACGCGCTCGGACGCCGTAAGCGCGAGTTCGAGCCCGACCAGCCCGCCGAGCGCATGGCCGACGAAATGGCAGCGCTCGACGGCCGCGTCGTCGAGGATCGCCAGCACGTCGTCCGCCATGTCCGCGATCGCGTAAGGATCGGGCAGCGGACCGGCGTTCGCGCCGCAGCCGCGATGGTCGTAGGCGATGACGCGGTAGCGCTCGGCGAGCCCCGCGAGCTGGGGACGCCAGAACGCGCCGAAACCGCCGAGGCCGGTCGAGAGCACGACCGTCTCCACGCCCGCTCCGTCGCGGCCCGTGGCCTCGTAGCGCAAGCCGATCAGGCCTTGCCGATATGCGCGATGGTCGCGATCTCGACCAGCGCCTCGGGCTTCACGAGGCCGCACTCGATGCAGTAGCGGGCCGGCTTGTCGCCCGGAAAATACTCGGCGTAGACCGCGTTGACCGCGCCGTAGTTCGCCCAGTCGGTGATGAAGATGTGGTTGAAGGTCACGTCCTCCATCGTGCCGCCCGCCGTCTCGATGACGGACTTGATCGTCTCCAGCACATGGCGGGTCTGGGCGCCGGCGTCGCCGACGTGGACGACGTCGTTGTTCTTGTCGAAGGGCAGCGTGCCGGAGACGTAGACCACGCCGTCGGCGAGCGTCCCGGGCGAATAGGGCGCAATGGGCTTGGCGGTCCCGGCCGGGACGACGATGGACTTCGGCATGTTCGGTCCTTCAGAGGCTGGCGGGGCGCTGGGAAATCGCGCCGCAGAAATCGGCCGCGGTGGAGACCCAGCCGAAGAACGTCTCGACGTTGTAGAGGCTGGCCTCGCGCACGAAGTCCGGGCCGAGATGATTGACGGCGTCCTCGAGCACGACGCCGAAATATTCGAGGTGGAAGGCGTCGCGCAGCGAGGACTCGACGCAGACGTTGGTGGCGACCCCGACGAAGACGAGGTTTCGGATCCCGCGGGCGCGCAGAACGCTGTCGATATTGGTGTTGAAGAAGCCGCTGTAGCGGGTCTTGGGGATGACGATGTCGCCCGGCTTCGGCTTCAGCTCCCGGACGATGTCGTAGTCCCAGCCGCCCTTGGCGAGCAGCGTCCCGTCGAGCTCCGGGCGGGCGCGCATGGTCTTCAGCGCGTTCGACTTGTGCCAGTTGGGCGAGCCCGGCCCGCCGGCCTCGACATAGCCAGGGTCCCAGCCGTTCTGGAAGTAGACGACGACGACACCGACGGCGCGCGCCGCGTCGAGCACCGTCCCGATCCGCTCGACGACCCTCGCCGTCCCAGACACGTCGAAACCGGCGAGATCCACATAGCCGCCTTCGGAGGCGTAGGAGTTCTGCATGTCGACGACGATCACCGCGGTCTCGCTCGCCCGCAGCGCGAGCGGCTCGGGGCGCGCGGGCAGCACGAGGTGATCGTCATGGCGCGGCACCGCATAGCCGGCATGGAGCGGACGCGCCATCAGACCGCCTCGGCCAGCATCGGCGCGTCCGCGCGCGAGCGCATCAGCGGCTGGATGTGCGCGCCGAAATCGTCGATCCCCTTCACGAAATCGTCGAAGGTGAGCAGCACGCCCTCGCAGCCGGGGACGGTCGCGACTTCGTCGAGCAGGCGGGCGACCGTCGCGTAGGAGCCGACGAGCGTGCCCATGTTGATGTTCACCGAGGAGGTCGGGTCGGCCATTTGCCGGACGTTCGTGTCCTTGCCGGAGGTCTTGTCGACGCCCGACTGGTCGACGAGCCACTTCAGCGCCTCCTGGTCGGCGCCCGCCTTGTAGCGCTCCCACTTGGCGCGGGCAGCCTCGTCGGTCTCGTCCGCGATGATCATGAACAGCGCGAAGGACGTGACGTTCCGCCCGGTCCTCGCCGCGGCCTCCGTCAGCTTCGCCGCGGTCGGCGCGAAGGCGGTGGGCGTGTTGAGGCCCTTGCCGAAGCAGAAATTGTAGTCGGCGTATTTCGCCGAAAACGCCATGCCGGCGTCGCTCTGGCCGGCGCAGATGATCTTCATCTCGGCCTGCGGCCTCGGGCTCAGCCGGCAGTCCTCCATCTGGAAGAACTCGCTCTTGCGGTTCGAGACACCGGTCTCCCAGAGCTCCTTGAGGATCTGCACATATTCGGACAGATACTCGTAGCGGCGGCCGAAATACGCGTCCCCGGGCCACAGCCCCATCTGGGAATATTCCGGCTTCTGCCATCCGGTGATCAGGTTGAGGCCGAAACGGCCGTTCGAGATCGAGTCGATGGTCGAGGCCATGCGGGCGGCGATGGCAGGCGGCACGACCAGCGTCGCCGCCGTCGCGAACAGCTTTATCCGCGAGGTGACGGCGGCGAGGCCGGCCATGAGCGTGAAGGACTCGAGGTTGTGGTCCCAGAACTCGGTCTTGCCGCCGAAGCCGCGCAACTTGATCATCGACAGCACGAAGTCGAGACCGATGGCTTCGGCCTTCTGGGTGACGATCTTGTTGAGCTCGAAAGTCGGCATGTATTGCGGCGCCGTCTCGGAGATCAGCCAACCGTTGTTGCCGATGGGAATGAACACGCCGATCTGCATCGCGCACTCCTCGGCGGCAGTCAGCGCCGCCACGTCGCCAATGGACGTCCGATGCGAAGCAGGCCGCGTGCCAACAAGTAAAGTGTAGCTATCTCAATATCTTAATGGATTAAGCCCGGATAAATCGGACCAAACAGTCCGTTTTTTATCATCCGGTCCGGGAACTGCCGAAATAAGCGGCGGCAGGCGCCACCTCCGACGTCAGGCGGCGCCTTGCGGAGACTTCGCGCCCGCGTCGGTCGAAAGCGCCCCGAGGATCACGCGCAGCACGTTTTCGGTCGCCTCCCGGAAGAAGAGCTCGTCGTCGAGCGTGCGGCCGGAGACGGCGGCGATCTGCGCGGAAAAGTCGGCGTAGTGCTGGGTCATGGCCCAGATGGCGTAGATCAGGTGATGGGGGTCGACCGGCGCGATCTTGCCGTCCTCGCTCCATCGCCGGATCACCGCGGCCTTCCGGTCGACCAGCGTCTTGAGCGAAGTTCTGAGTTCGTCCCCGATCATCGGAGCGCCCTGAACGATCTCGAGGCAGAACAGGCGCGAGGAGTGCGGGTCTGCGCGCGACATCTCCATCTTGAGCCGGACATAGTCGCCGATCGCCTGGATCGGGTCCGCCTGGGGGTCGAGGGCGTCGAGCGGCGCCAGCCAGTCGGACAGAAGGCGTTTCAGCACCCCGACATAGATCTCCTCCTTGGAGGAGAAATAGTAGAACAGGTTGGTTTTCGAGACGTCGGCGGCCTCGGCGATCTGTTCGGCGCTGACGCCGCGCAGCCCCGATTGCGAAAACAGGCTCAGCGCCGCGTCGAGGATCGCGGATTTGCGGGCGAGAAAACGCCGCTGCTGCCGGGAGGTCTCCGGCCCGGCCGCCGAACCGTTCCGGACGATTTCGGCTCGAGGCTTCTGCCGTCTCGCCGGCGACGGGTTCGAGTTCACGGTTTCAGACGTCACCTGACCACTCCACCATCATGGCGACCGAGCGCCATGATCGCGCCGCCGGCCTGGCGACGACGCCCCTGTCATACCTAAAAGCGACGATTTGGATAACCCGAGGTGGCGCTCGGCATGGGCCATGGAGCAGCCGCAGGTTCCTGGTGGCGCGGACTCTGGGGCTCGGCCTGAGTAGGTGGTGGCCGCACACCTTGCGCTCAAAGCCCCGCTCGTTTTCGCCTAATTTTTCACCAGATTCGTTTTGTGAGCAACGGGTTGCCGGATCGGCGGCTTCTTCGTTTTCACCGGGCCGACCAGGTCGCAAACTCCGGCTCGTACAAAGGGCCGGGACTGATGCGACGAAGCCGTCGCCTTCGGTTGGATGCCGCCGCGACGCTCCGATGGAGCGCAGCGACATGCGGGAAACGCACCGTGGATCAGGCGGCCGCTCGCGCGGACCACCGTTCGCGGCTTCGAACTGGATCGCGAGCGCATGCCGAAGGGATTGTCGATGAAAGCCCCGTCTCTCGCGCCGCGAATGGCGATCACCCTGCTCGCCACGACGCTGCTGACGCCGGCCGCGGTTTCGGCCGAGACCATCCACATAGGTCTTGGGACGCAGAACACCACGACCAACACCGTTACGGGCGGGGTCGTCCTCAAGGAACTCGGACTGCTGGAGAAGCACCTGCCGAAAAGCGGCAAGTACAAGGACGTCAGCTACTCGTTCTCCTGGCAGAACTTCACCTCCGGCCCGCCGATCACCAACGGCATGATGGCGGACAATATCCAGATCGGGATGATGGGCGACTATCCGCTGATGGTGAACGGCGCGACCGGTCAGGCCACCGGCAACGAAACCCAGTTGATCGCGATCATCGCCTACAACGCCTTCGGCGGCGGCAACGGCATCGTGGTCCACAAGGACAGCCCCTACTTCGATCTCGCGGACCTCAAGGGCAAGAACGTCTCCGTGCCGTTCGGCTCGGCCGCGCACGGCATGATGCTCGGCGCATTGCAGAAGCGCGGGTATCCGAAGGACTTCTGGAACCTCGTGTCCCAGTCGCCGGAGGTCGGCAGCACGAACCTTCAGGAGAAGCGCATCGACGCCCACGGCGATTTCGTGCCCTTCGCCGAGTTGCTGCCGTTCCGCGGCTTCGCGCGGAAGATCTTCGACGGGGTCGAGACCAACTCGCCGACCTTCCACGGCGTCGTGGTCCGGAAGGACTTCGCGGAGAAGTATCCGGAGATCGTCACCGCCTACATCGAGGCGCTGATGGAGGCGAACGAGTGGGTCAGACAGAACCCCAAACTCGCCGCCGAGAAGATCGAGGAATGGACCGGGATCAATAAGGAAGTCGCCTACATCTTCCTCGGCCCCGGCGGCGTCCATACGCTCGACCCGACGATAAAGCCGAAATTCGTCGAGGCCGTCGGCGCGAATTACAAGGTGCTCAAGAGCCTCAACATGATCAAGGACCTCAAGATTGAGGCCTGGGTCAACGACGCCTACGTTCGGCAGGCCTTCAAGAATGTCGGCGCCGACTATGACAAGCAGCTCGCGTCCTTCGCCGGTTATGACGTGACGGGCACGGACCCTGTCTGCGGAAGCCCGGTCAGCGAGCCGGCCCAGGCGGGGCAGATCTGGATCGACGGCGGCGACATCCTCTCGTTCAGCTCGCCGGCCTGCACGCTCGCAGGCGTCAAGAAGTTCGCGGCCGAGGGCAAGAAGACGAGCGCAGTCTACCTGGTCGACCGCCAGCTCGGGATCAAGGTCTTCGCCGACGCGGCCTTCTACGCTGTCAGCGGAACAGATCCCAAGAAGCCGGAGATCGCCCCGTTCCTGCTGAAGCGCGACGCGGAAGCTTACGCGGCGAAAAACAACGGCAAGCTCGCCAGCTACGACGAGGTCCTCGCCGCGGTCGACGTCTCTCAGTAGCCCGGAGACCGTCATGCCCAGCCCGGAACCCGTGAAGACGCCGACCTTGTCGCTGGTGGCTCCTGCCGACGCAGCCACGGCCGCAGCCACGCCGCTCGTCACCATGTCCAAGCCGCCCGCCGCCGAGACGAGCCAGCCCGTCGCGCCCGTCAAACCGAAGATGCGCCCGCTGCTCGAGCGCGTCACGCGGGATCAGGTCGTCGCGGCGCTGCTCGGCTGCGCTTCGATCCTGACACTGTTCGTCGTCTGGTACCTCGGGACGAAGTATCGGTTGGAATTCTATATCCGCTTCAAGAACGTTCCGACGCCTTATGAAGTCTTTCAACAGGCCGTCGACGTCGGATTATCTTCAGCGTTTCTGACCAACGTGCTCTACAGCGTGAAGCGGATCCTGCTCGGCTTCTTCATCGCGATTGGGATCGGGGTTCCGCTTGGTCTGGCGATCGGCAGATACAAGCGCGTGGCGAACCTGTTCATGCCGGTGATCGAAATTCTCCGGCCGATCCCGGCGATCGCCTGGGTCCCGATGTCCATCATGCTCTGGCCGAACAACGAGGCGAGCATCGTCTACATCACCTTCATCGGCGCCTTCTTTCCGATCCTCCTGAACACGGTGCACGGCGTCCATGCGCTCGACGGCGTGCTCATCCGCGCCGGCCGCGTGCTCGGCGCCAGCGAGCTGCAGTTGTTCAGGCACGTCATCCTGCCGGGCGCGATGCCCAGCATCTTCACCGGCCTCGCCGTCGGAATGGGCGTCGCCTGGGTCTCGCTGATCGCCGCCGAGATGATCTCGGGCCAGTTCGGCGTCGGCTACTTCACCTGGGAAGCCTACTCCCTGGTCAATTACCCGGCGATCGTCCTCGGAATGATCACGATCGGCGTCCTGGGGCTCGTCTGCAGCGGAGCGATCCGCATCGCCGGCAAACTTCTGATGCCGTGGCTCGCCTTCGCGCCCGGGAGCAAGAAGTGATGGACACGCAAACTGGACATGTCGACGTCCGCAATGTCGGGGTGGTCTTCGGCGCCGGCGACACCGAGGTGACGGCCGTCAACGACGTCAACCTCCACGTGGAGCCCGGCGAGTTCGTCTCGCTGATCGGCCCGTCGGGCTGCGGCAAGTCCACGATCCTGAGCATCGTCGCCGGGTTTCTGAACCCGTCGTCGGGAGCGGCGCTTTGCGACGGCAAGCCGATCGCCAAGCCGAGCTCCGAACGCGGCGTCGTGTTTCAGCAGTATTCGCTGTTCCCGTGGCTCACGGTCCGCAAGAACGTCGAATTCGGGCTCAGGATGGCCGGGGTCGACCAGAGCACGCGCAACGTCACCGCGCGCTCGCTGCTCGACCTCGCGGGCCTCGCGGCGTTCGAGAACCACTATCCCGACCAGCTCTCGGGCGGAATGAAGCAGCGCATCGGCATCATCCGGGCGCTCGCGACCAGCCCCCGAGTGCTGCTCATGGACGAGCCGTTCGGCGCGCTCGACACCCAGACGCGCGTCGTGATGCAGGAGATCCTGACCAACATCTGGCAGCAGTTCCGGATCTCGGTCCTCTTCATCACGCACGATATCGAAGAGTCGATCTTCCTGTCCGACCGCGTCTACGTGATGACCGCCCGGCCAGGCCGCATCAAGGCCGAGATCAAGGTCCCGCTGCCGCGCCCGCGGACGCCGGACATGCACGACGCGCCGGAATTCGTCGAGCTCGTGCACGAGCTCAAGGGCCTGATCCGCGAAGAATCCCTCGCCGCCATGGCCCCGGAGATCAAGCAGGGCGGTCTCGCCGGCTTCGGCATGAAGGTCGGGCCGCAGAGCGTTGGCGAGATCTATGGAAGCGCCCCCGACGCCCTTCGCAAGAATTGACTGACAGTGATGGGCGCGACGCGCCCGAAATCGGAGTGGACTGACCAATGACCAAGAAACCGAACATCCTGTTCTTCCATGTCGACAATCTCGGGATGGGCGAGCTTGGCTGCTACGGCGGCGGCGTGCTGCGCGGCGCGGACACCAAGCGGATGGACGCCTTCGCCAAGGAAGGCGCCAAGCTCACGCATTACGTCGTCGAGCCGCAGTGCACGCCGACCCGTTCGGCGCTGATGACCGGCCGCTTCCCGATCCGGTCCGGCAACCACACGATCGCGCTCGGCGGCAATGGCGGCGGCATCGTCTCCTGGGAGCGCACGATCGCCTCGATCCTCGCCGAGGACGGCTACACCTCGGCGATCTACGGCAAGTGGCACATCGGCGCCGAGGACGGCCGCTTCCCGACGGACCATGGCTTCGACGAGTGGTATGGCCCGCTGCGCACCTACGACGAGTGCATGTGGCTTGAAGATCCCCACTACGTTCCGGAGCGGGACGGCTTCTCGCACATGCATGAGGGAGTCAAAGGCAAGGGCGCATGGCCGCTGCTCGACCAGCAGCTGACCATGGAAACGAAAAAAACCTGCGATCTCGAATACCAGAAGCGCGCCATCAAGTTCATGGAGAAGTCGGTCGAGGACGACAAGCCGTTCTACGTCTACTTCAACCACTCGCTGATGCACTTCCCGATGAGCCCGCGCGACGAGTTCGTGGGCAAGAGCGACAACGGCGACTGGGGCGACTGCCTGCTGATGCTCGACCACGATTTCGGCGTGCTGCTCGACAAGCTCGACGAACTCGGCGTGCGCGACAACACCATCGTGGTGATGTGCGGCGACAACGGCGCGGAGGACCATCTGGCCGGCCGCGGCACCGGCGGCTTCTTCGACGGCTCTTACTTCAGCTCGGCCGAGGGCGGCATCCGCACCCCGCTTCTGATCCGCTGGCCGGGCCACATCGCGCCGGGCACGGAAAGCAACGAGATGGTCCATGTCACCGACATGTTCACAACCCTGCTGAAGTTCGTCGGATGCGAGCCGCCGAAGGACCGCCTGATCGACGGCGTCGACCAGAGCGACTTCTTCCTCGGCAAGCAGGAGACCTCCAACCGCGAGTCCTGCATCGTCTGGCTCAAGGACGAACTGCACGCGGTGAAGTGGAAGGACTTCAAGATCAACTTCAAACGCCAGCAGCACTTCCACGACCCCGAGCTGCCGCTCGGCTTCGCGCGCATCACGCATCTCAAGGAGGACCCGAAGGAGCGCGAGGCCGTCAACCAGCGCTACGTGCGCTGGTGGGTGATGCAGCACGCCCATCGCATCGTCCGGGACTTCGAGGAGAGCGTGAAGACGGAGGAACTGATCCCGCCGGGATCGCCGCTCGACTTCGTGCCCAAGCAGGCCTCGGCCGGCTGACCAGCGATGGACGGGAGCCCGGTCATGGAAGCACGCGCGACCCGCAGCTGTTTGGCGGATAAGCCGCTGGCCAGCGCGAGCGGTTTAATGGCCGGGCGCGCCCGGAGCGATAGCCGCCGGGAGGGGATGAGCTTCATTCCCGGCGGAACCTTTCTGATGGGGTCCGACGCCTTCTACCGCGAGGAGCGTCCCGTACGCGACGAGACGGTCGGGGCGTTCTGGATCGACACGAGCCCCGTCACGAACGCCGAATTCCGGCGCTTCGTGGCGGAGACGGGATACGTCACCTTCTCCGAGCGGGCGCCGTCGCCCGAGGCCTATCCTGACGCGGCGCCGGAATTCCTGGTTCCGGGCTCGCTCGTCTTCGTGAAACCAAATCGGCCGGTGAGCCTGCGCGACAATCTGGCCTGGTGGGCCTACGTGCCGGGCGCGGACTGGCGCCATCCCTCCGGCCCGGGCAGTTCGATCGACGGCAAGGACGATCATCCGGTCGTCCATGTCGCCCATGAGGACGCGCTCGCCTACGCGCGGTGGTGCGGCAAGGCGCTTCCGACGGAAGCCGAGTGGGAGTTCGCCGCGCGCGGCGGGCTCGAGGGCGCCGCCTACCCCTGGGGGGACGAGGCGACTCCGAACGGGCGGCACATGGCCAACAGCTGGCAGGGCCGCTTTCCTTACGAGGATATCGCCGAGGACGGCTACGCCGGCACCTCGCCGGTGGGAGCGTACCCGCCCAACGGCTACGGTCTCAACGACATCGTCGGCAATGTCTGGGAGTGGACAGCGACCCCGTTCGCATCAGGGCTGGCGGCTGAAAAATCCTGCTGCCAGAGCGGGGACAAGCGCCCGAGCAGCGTCCAGTACGTGGTCAAGGGCGGCTCACATCTCTGCGCCCCGAACTACTGCCTCAGGTTCCGGCCGGCGGCGCGACAGGGCGAAACGCCCGACACCTCCACCTGCCACATCGGCTTCCGCTGCGTCCTGCGCGACGCCGCGCCGAACTGACCTTGCTCCGAGCGGCGCCTGAAACCGCGCTCTCCTCGGTGGTCTCTCGACTGACGGATGAATCACGCATGACCGACCATGCCGGGGCCACGACGCCCGAAGCCCGCTCGTCCTCGCTCGCCGCGCTGAGATCGCCGGCCGTCCTGACGCGCGAGACCCTCGCCGGCGCGGTCACGGCGTTGGCGCTCATACCGGAGGTCATCTCGTTCTCGTTCATAACCGGCGTCGACCCGAAATCGGCGCTGATCGCCTCCGTCGTGCTCGGCCTGATCATGTCGCTGCTCGGCGGCCGCCCAGCCATGGTGACGGCCGCGGCGGGTTCGGTCGCGCTGGTCGTCGGGCCGATGGTGAAAGCGCATGGCGTCGGCTACATCCTGCCGGCCGTCCTACTGGCGGGAGCCGTGCAGATCGCGTTCGGCCTGCTCGGGCTGGCGCGAATGACGCGCTTCATCCCCCGCTCGGTGATGATCGGTTTCGTCAACTCGCTCGGCATCCTGATCTTCCTCGCCCAGGTTCCGCATGTCCTCAATGTGTCGTTGCCGGTCTACGCGCTGTTCGCGCTGACGGTCGCGATCGTGCTGGCGACGCCGAGGCTGACCACAGCGATCCCGGCGCCGCTGGTCGCCATCGTGATCGTGACGGCGATCACGATCTTCGGGAATCTAACCGTGCCGAACGTCGGCGGCGAAGGCTCCATGGCGCCGGGACTTCCGGGCCTCACGCCGTTCCTGGTTCCGCTCGATCTCGAGACGCTGAGCATCGTCTGGCCGACCGCGCTGAGCATCGCCTTCGTCGGGCTGCTCGAGACGCTGTTGACGGCAAAACTCGTCGACGAGCTGACGGACACGCCCTCGCACAAGGGCAAGGAATGCTGGGCGCTCGGCCTCGGCAACATCGCCTCGGGCTTTTATGGCGGGGTCGCCGGCTGCGCGATGATCGGCCAAACCGTCGTTAACGTGAAGTTCGGCGGCGGCAGGACGCGGATTTCGACCGCGGTGGCGGCGATCGTCATGCTGGCGCTGGTGACTGTGCTGAGCGATCTGATGGCGCAGATCCCGATGGTCGCGCTCGCCGCCGTGATGATGATCGTCGCGATCAGGACCTTCAACTGGCGCAGCGTCGCGCCGTCGACCCTCAAGCGCATGCCGGTCTCCGAGACGCTGGTGCTGGCGCTCACCACGATCGTGACGGTGGCGACCGGCAATCTCGCCCTCGGCATCGCCAGCGGCGCGCTGCTCGCCATGGTGCTGTTCGCGCGCCGCGTCGCCCATGTCATCCGCGTCGAGCGCACCCCGAGCGCCGACGGCGCCTCGGTGCGCTACACGGTGTACGGGCCGCTGTTCTTCGGCAGCAGCAACGATCTGGTCGGCCGGTTCTCCTATGGCGAGGACCCCGCCCAGGTGACGATCGACCTCACCCATTCACAGATCTGGGACGCCTCCACCGTCGCGGCGCTGGATTCGGTGGAGACCAAATATCAAGCCCGCGGAAGCATCGTGACCTTCACCGGCCTCGATCAGCGCAGCACCGCGTTCCACGAACGCCTGCGCGGCCAGTTGGCCTGACCGGCGGGTCGAACCGGCGCGGGCGACGCGGTACACCATTGCGGACAAACCCCGGCGGTTCACGTCCTCGCACCGGACCAGCGACCCGTTGGCCTCGTCTGACTGATCGATCGAGAGCATCTCAGGCGCCGGAACCAGACCGGTAGTCGCCGCTCTCGTCCCTGATGAACAGGGCGTGCAGCGAGCCGAGCCGAAACAGCGCTCGGCGCTCCGCGACGGTCGTGTACGAGCCCACGATCGGCGCCAAGTTCACTGGCCTTCGCTGAGATCCTTCAGGGCGCCCGGATCCCTCACCACAATGCTCGCGCCATGCGTGCAGAGTATGCCGGCTTCGGCATGTTGCTTCAGAGCTTTGGTCACCCACTGCCGCGTCACGCCGATCATGTGCGCTATGTCGGCGTGCGTGAAGGAGGCCGCGATCAGAGTTCCCTTGGGCTCTTCGACGCCGTAAAGCTCCATCAGTTGCAAGAGCAAATGCGCGAGACGCTCGGACGGCGAATGCGTTCCAAGCATCTGGGCAAGCATGGAGTAGCAACGGCCTTTGAAGCTGAGGCCACGGATGACGTTGATGGCCAGCGCGGGGATTTCGCTGACCATCTCGCGCAGTACGTCTCCGGGAAGGTAGAGAACGCTGCTGTTGAGAGCCGCGACGCCAGACCAGACATGGGTGCTCTTGCTGAAGACATCCGGCCCGCCGACGAAATTCCCAGGATGCCAATAGGCCAGCGTGATCTCGCGTCCGGTCCGCGCGACGTAAAATACTTTGATGCGCCCGCTCTCGATCAGAAAGATTCCGTCCTGCGCGCTGTCCTGGCGGAAAAGCGTCGCGCCGCGATAGATGACCCTTCGCTTGCCGGCGCTGTTGACCCGCTCGATCTCGCTTTCGGTGAGGCCCTCAAGGAGGAGGGCGGATCCGCCTGGGCGAGCCCGCCTCGCGGAGACCAACATCGCGCCGAGTTTCTGCTCGTGCGCTCCGACTGACGCAATCATATCGGCCATTGACGCTGCACTTCGATCGTTCTCACCCGCCCTATGGAAGCGGCGCGTTGTGGCTGACCGACGCAAGAGTCGAGCCATCACCACAGCGCGGTGTTCGGCTCGAAGCCGCGAGGAGCCGCTGGCGACCTTGAACTCGCCGATGCGGCTTCGACGCCGGGCGGCGTTCGTATCGGGCAAAGCGCCCAACCGCGCGCGCAGGAACAATCGGCAAGGTCAGTTCTTACCTTGGGTCAAGGCGCGTTGGCCGCCAGCAGGCGTTGGAAGTTGCCCGATGAACATCCGTATCGGCCCGGCGACGATCGAGGTCTCGCCGGCCCGCGCTCTGGACGCCGAGCAATTCGAGTGCTGTGAAGGATCGGCGCTGATCGCGGCTGGAGCGAACATCGAGCGAATGTTTCTCCCGCATAAGGGCCTGGTCGCGATCCTTGAACGGCCGCCTGTGGGGGCCGTAGCCGGAGCCGGCCTGGTCGGCGCCGGCGGCGTCGTCGGCTATGCGGCGGTGCTGGGCCCGGCGGTCGCGAGCGGCGACTCGATCGCGCTGAGCGCAGTGAGCGGCGTCTCGATTTCGGCGGCCGGCTTCCGCCGCGAGGCCGGGCACGACCAAAGGCTCTGGAGCGCGATGGGCGCCTATGCGACGCGCAGGATCGCCTCGACGGAAAGGCTCTGCGCATGTGTTGCGCTGCATTCCGTCGAGCAACGCCTCGCCCGTTGGCTGCTCCAAGCGAGCGACCTGCTCGGCGCGGACCGCATCGACATCACCCACCGGCGGCTCGCCGACGTGCACGGCGTCCGCCGCGCCAGCGTGACGACCGGTCTGCACATGCTCGAAGGCGAGCGCGCGATCGTCTGCCAGCACAGGCGCATCACCGTCCGCGACAAGCGAAAGCTGGCGGCGCTCTCCTGCGGCTGCGAGGCGATGTGATAGCGCGCTAGCGCGTCTCCTCGAGGGCGACGTCGACCGAGATGCCGCGCACCTGCAGCCGCGACATGCGGGCGAAGACGCCATCCTTTACGATGAGCTCCTCGATCGAGCCGTCTTCGGCCACCGCGCCGTCGATCAGCACGACGATGCGATCGAAGCTCGAAAGCGTAGACAGCCGGTGCGCGACAGCGATGACGGTGCGGTCCGCGGTCAGCCTGTCCAGCGCCCGCTGGACCTCGATCTCGGACTCGGTGTCGAGCGCCGAGGTCGCCTCGTCGAGGATGACGATCGGTGCGTCCTTCAGGATCGCGCGGGCGATGCCGACGCGCTGCCGCTGGCCGCCGGACAGCTTTGCGCCGCGATCGCCGACGATCGTGTCGTAGCCTTCCGGCAGGTCGTCGATGAAGCCGCACTGGGCGGCGGCGGCGGCGGCGCGGACGTCGTCTTCGCTCGCGTCCGGACGCCCGAAGCGGATGTTCTCCATCACGCTCCGGTGGAACAGCGAGATCTCCTGCGGCACCACGGCGATCGCCGAGCGCAGCGACTCCTGCGTGAGCGTCCGAGCGTCCTGGCCGTCAATCAGCACACGGCCGCGTTCCACGTCGTGGAGACGCTGGACGAGGTGGATGATGGTCGACTTGCCTGCGCCGGACGGGCCGACCACGCCGACCTTCTGGCCAGCCGGAATATCGAGGCTGAAGCCCTTGAGCACGGGGCGAGGCCCGCCATAGGCGAAGGTCACGTTCTCGAACCGCACGGCGCCGCCTGCGGGGGCGAAGGGCCGGGCGGCGGGAGCGTCCACCACCTCGTGCGGCGCGCCTAGCACGCGAAGCGTCTCGGCGAGGTAATTAACGTGCTGCTCGATCTCGACCAGCGCGAGCGCCAGATCGCGCGACCCGTGCAGGATACGGAAGACGAGCGTCGAGATCACGACCACGTCGCCTCCGGAAGCAGCGCCCGCCTGCCATTTGACGATCGCCCAGACCAGCATTCCGCCGGCCATGATCCAGAGCAGCACGTCGTGCAGCACGCGCGCCTTCTCGGTGAACATCCAGCTGCGGCGCTGCGCCTCGGCCTCCGCGTCGAAGCTTGAGCGCAGCCTTGCGCGCTCCCGCGCGCCGGCGGCGAAGGCCTTGACCGCCCAGATGTTGCTGAGGAGATCGACCATCTCGCCGCCGACATGGCCGGCGTGCTCGGCGTAGCGGCGGTGCAGCGGACGGCCACGCACGCTGAAGACATAGAGGCCGAGTGTGATGGCGGCGGCGAAACCGGCGAGCGCCAGCGCCATCGCGGCGTCGATCGTGAGGAAGATCACGAAGGCGCCGAAGAAGTTGACCACCGGCGGCGCGACGTTCCAGGTCAGCTTGTTGATCATTGCGCCAAAGTCGCCGGCCGTCGAGGTGATGCGGTGCCCGAGGGAGCCAGCCCGCTGCTCCTGGAAGAAGCGCATCGGGTGGCCGGTCGCGTAGTTCAGCAGGTCGAGGCGGACGTCGACCCCAACGCCGACCGACGTGCGGCAGCCGAGCCAGCCGCTGACGCGCCAGAGCGCGGCTTCGAGCGCGAACAGGCCGACGAAGAAGGCCAGCGCGTACCAGACCGCGACGTTGCCCGCGGGCGGCGCGGCCATCGCGTCGACCAGAAGCTTCATGCCGTATTGCGAGGCGACGCCGGCGAGCGAGGCCGCGAAGACGACGCTCGTCAGCGCAATGAAATGGCCGGGCCAGAGCCGGACGTAGCGCCAGAGGAAGGCGAGAGGGCTCGCGAGCGCGGCGGCGAGGCCGTCGTCGCGGCTCTTCGTATGGGCCGCCGCGGCCGGAGCCTCGGCGCGTATCTCATCCGCGGTCTGGGCGACGCTCATGAGGCGTCGCGCCTCAGCGGCACGACCCGGCCAGTCTCGTCGCCGGACCGCGCCGTAAAGCGCGCCGTCTGCCGGGCGAGTTCCTCCGCGAGCGGCTGGTAGACTTTGCGCCCGCCGTCCGCCTCTGGCTGCCCGAACAGGCCGACTTCGCAGAGCCGGTCGTTCGCCCAGCCGGGATAATCGAGCACAGGGTAGAGGCACAAGCCTTCGACCGGCGCGCCGGCGTCGATCGCGGCGGCGATTTCCCCCGCGACGTAGTGCAGCCAGGAGGCTCGGGCCGAGCCCTCCGCGCCGGTCTCCGAGACGATGACCGGCCGTCGGTACCGCTCGTAGGTCTCGAGCAGCATCTCGCGGAACGGCCGGTAATCATGGTGGCCGAAGGGGATGGTCGCGCGGCCGAGCCGCCATTGGTTGTCCGGGTAAAAATTGAGGCCGACGATGTCGAGCGTCTCGACCGATCCGCCGAGTTCGGGATTGCGGCGGCCGATGAGCATGTCGTGGACCTCGAACTGCGCGAGGCGGTAAGCCTCCGCCTCCACGCGCGATTTCGGTCCAGCCCCGCTTGGGGCGACGTGGATCGAAGGCTCGGCCACGATGAACCGCGCGTCCGGCGCGACCTCGCGGATCGCGCTCGTCGCGGCGATCGCAGCGCGGGCAAGCTGCAGCTTCAGTTCCGGTCCGCGACGCGTGGCCCGCGGGTTGAACCGCGCCTGGTCGCCGCCAGCCCAAGCCCAGAACGACATCTCGTTGACCGGACAGAAGTACGGCGGGTCGTCGCTGAAGCTGGTCAGGTAGCCGGCCGCCGCCTTGGCGAAGCTGGCGAACCGCTCGGGAAACGCAGCGGACCAGATGTCGACGTGGTCCGGATAGCCATAGTGGCAGAGATCCCAGATCACCTGCATGCCGGCCCGCGCCGCGGCTTCCGCCATGGGAGCGACGCTCGACCAGTCGTAACGGCCAGGGGCGGTCTCGATCAGGTGCCAGCGCATGCCGTCGCGCGCCGACTTCAGCCCGTGCCGCAGCGCCATCGCGTAGTCCGACGCAGCGTGCCTGGCGTGTCCCGTCGACTCGAGCAGGTCCAGGCGCCGGCCGTCCGCACGCCGCTGCGAGGCGCATTCGAAGCCTGCCATGAAGAAGCTGCGGAGGCCGGCCGAACGCGCGGCGTCATTGATCAAGAAGCCCTCCCGCGATGATGCCTGACGTTGCCTAGATGGGCCGGCCGCGCCGCCGCCAAGCCCCCGGAGGCTGTCTCGGTACGGTTTCGCACCGTCGGGAAAGGCAAGGAACCGTACCAGCCAACTTCAGTTTCAGCCTTGTCGGCGAAGGCGCCGGCTTTCGGTCGCGCCGCGCACAAGCCGCCATTCAGCGTCTCGGCCAGACGAACCCGGAGAGCGCGCGAGCATGCGTCAAGGATCATCAGTTCAACTGGCCGAGAACAAGGACGTCGCCACGTCGATCGCCGGGCTGCCGGTCATCTGCTTTTCTCACCTCAGGTGGGATTTCGTCTATCAGCGGCCCCAGCATCTGCTGAGTCGGTTCGCGCGGCGCCACCCCGTCGTCTTTATCGAGGAGCCGATCTTCGAAGATGTCGCCGCGCCGGAGCTTCGACGCTCGCGCCGCGGCGAAGGCCTCGAGGTTTGCGTCCCCGTTCTTCCGCATGGCCTCAGCGAAAGCGGCAAGGTTCACGCGCAGCGCGAGCTTCTGGACGCGAGGCTCGCCGAGTTCGCCGGGCTCGGCCGCATCTTCTGGTACTACACGCCGATGGCGCTGCTGTTCAGCCGCCACCTCCACGCCGACGTCGTGGTCTTCGACTCCATGGACGAGCTGTCGGCGTTCAAGGGCGCGCCGCCGGAGCTCCTCGCGCTGGAGGAGGAGCTGATGCTGCGCGCCGACGTCGTGTTCACCGGCGGCCACAGCCTGTTCGAGGCGAAGAAGCATCGTCACGACAACATCCACGTCTTCCCGAGCTCGATCGACGCCGCGCATTTCGGCCGCGGGCGCGAGCCTGGGCGGCGCGATCCCGAGGATCAGGCGGGACTTCCGCGGCCGCGGCTCGGCTTCTTCGGCGTGATCGACGAGCGGTTCGACTGCGACCTGCTGAAGGCGGTCGCCGCGGCGAAGCCCGACTGGAGCTTCGTCATGGTCGGGCCGGTGGTGAAGATCGACCCGGCGGACCTGCCGCAGGCGCCGAACATCCACTGGATCGGGGCCCGCAGCTACCAAGACCTGCCGGACTACATCGGCGGTTGGGACGTCGGCTTCATGCCGTTCGCGCTCAACGAGTCGACCAGGTTCATCAGCCCGACCAAGACGCCGGAGTTCCTGGCCGCAGGCGTCCCGGTCGTCTCGACCGCCGTCAATGACGTCGTGCGCAGCTACGGCGAGGACGGCTTCGTGCGGATCGCCGGCGACGCCGCTTCCGTCGTGAGCGTGGCGCAGTCGCTCATGGAGATGGACCGCGGGCCGTGGCTCGAAAAAGTCGATCGCAAGCTCGCGCATACGTCCTGGGACAGCACTTTCGCGGAGATCTACGCCCATGTCGCCGCCGCGGCGGGCGCCTTGGGCGACGCGCTCTCGGAGCCGGCCTCGACCAGGGAGGCCGTCAATGTATGACTGGCTGATCGTCGGAGCCGGCTTTGCGGGCAGCGTGCTGGCCGAGCGGATCGCCTCGCAGCGCGACGAAACCGTGCTCATCATCGACCGGCGGCCGCACATCGCAGGCAACGCCTATGACCGCTACGACGATGCGGGCGTGCTGATGCACCAGTATGGCCCGCACATCTTCCACACCAATTCCGACGCGATCATCGACTACCTGTCGAAATTCACCGAATGGCGCCCTTACGAGCACCGCGTCGTCGGCCAGATCGACGACAAGCGCGTGCCGATTCCGATCAACAGGACGACGCTCAACGCGCTCTATGGCGCGAACCTGAAGACCGACGAGGATGCGCAGCGCTTCCTCGAGGCGCGAGCCGAGCCCGTGGAGAAGGTCGAGACCTCGGAGGACGTCGTCGTCTCGAAGGTTGGTCGAGAACTCTACGAAAAATTCTTCCGCGGCTACACCCGCAAGCAGTGGGGTCTCGACCCGTCGAAGCTCGACAGCTCGGTCACGGCGCGCGTGCCGACACGGACCAACGAGGACGACCGCTACTTCACCGACGCCCACCAGATGATGCCCAAGCATGGGTATACGCGGATGTTCGAGAAGATGCTCGACCATCCGAACATCAACATCATGCTGCGGACCGACTATCGCGACGTTCGGGACGTCATTCCCCACCGGCATCTGATCTTCACGGGGCCAATCGACGAGTTCTTCGACTTCCGCTTCGGCAAGCTGCCCTACCGCTCGCTGCGCTTCGAGCACGAGACTCACGAGGCGGAGCAGTTCCAGGAGACGGGCACCGTGAACTATCCGATGAGCGAAGCCTATACGCGCATCAGCGAGTACAAGCATATCACCGGCCAGAAGCACCATGCGACGACCGTCACCTACGAGTACCCGACGGCCGAGGGCGACCCCTACTACCCGATCCCGCGGCCCGAGAACCAGGCGCTCTACAAACGGTACCAGGCCTTGGCCAGGTCGACTCCCAACGTCCGTTTCGTCGGCCGGCTCGCGACTTACCGCTATTACAACATGGATCAGGTGGTCGGGCAGGCGCTGGCCGAGTTCCAGCGCATCGAGAAGAGCATGGCGAAGACCCCTGCAAAAGCGTCCTCGCCGCTCAACGGCTTCGCGGGCCCGAGCTCGCTCGTCGCTGTCGGGCGGAGCGAAGCGTAACAAATTCTCAAGCGCGCTGTTGCTTCGAGACTTGGCGCTCAGCTTTCCGGTGGGTTCAGCAGCACCCAGAGGCGCGCGATCTTGCCCCCGACGACTTCAACGACGTCGGTTCCGGTAACCGCGACCGGGCCGCCATCCGGTCCGGCCTGCCACCGCAGCGAACCCGGGCCGTGGTGTCCGACGGCCGCGCCGACTGGGCTGAACCGGAAGGTCGGCCCGAACTGCTCCAACAGCTTGCCGGCGACGGCCGAGATGGCTTCGGGCCCGCGCACGATATCGGTCGGCTCGTACATAATCGCCTCGTCCACGAAGAGGTCCGCCAAGACTGCGGCGCGTTTGCCGGCATCCCGCGTTGAAGACGCGCTCCAAGTTGGCGTGCAGGAGCTGGCCGTAGTTCGGCTCCGTCGTGATCGGGGCGTCGGCGTCAGGCATTGGCGTTCTCCTTCGCACGGCGATTCCGCATCCGCTGGACGGTGTCCACGCGAGCCGTCTAATCCGCAGCTTTTATGGCGTCTCCGCCACCTGGCTTCGAATTGGAAAGGGCGTCATCGACGATCTGTCGCCGACACGGAAGCATGGCCGCTCATGTCGGCCTCTGACGCCATTTCCAATCACGAACCTCCGGCATGTCCACGCCGTGCGCCCGAATGTGGCGCTCATGCCCGACCAGCTTGTCGCGGATCGCCTGCTTCACGTAGACGGCCGAGGCGCCGAGCGACGGCGTGCGGTCGATGACGTCGGCGACGAGATGGAAGCGGTCGAGCCGGTTGCGGACCACCATGTCGAAGGTCGTCGTCGTGGAGCCTTCCTCGACATAGCCGCGGACATGCAGGTTCGCGTGGTTGGCGCGGCGGTAGGCGAGCCGATGAATGAGCCAGGGGTAGCCGTGATAGGCGAAGATCACCGGCTTGCTCGTCGTGAAAAGCGCGTCGAAGTCGGCGTCGCTTAGGCCGTGCGGATGCTCGGACTTCGGCTGCAGCGTCATCAGATCGACGACGTTGACGACGCGGACCTTGAGCTCAGGGAAGTAGCCGCGCAGCAGGTCGACGGCCGCCAAAGTCTCGAGCGTCGGCACGTCGCCGGCGCAGGCCATCACGACGTCGGGCTCTGAGCCCCTGTCGCTGCTGGCCCATTCCCAGACGCCGATCCCCTGCGTGCAGTGCTTGATCGCGGCGTCCATGTCGAGCCACTGCGGCGCGGGCGCCTTGCCGGCGACGATGACGTTGATGCGGTCCCAGCTCCTGAGGCAATGGTCGGTCACGTAGAGCAGCGTGTTGGCGTCCGGCGGAAGATAGACGCGGACGATGTCGGCCTTCTTGTTCACGACATGGTCGACGAAGCCGGGATCCTGATGGCTGAAGCCGTTGTGGTCCTGCTGCCAGACATGGGAGGTCAGCAGATAGTTGAGCGAGGCGATGGGCCTGCGCCAGGCGGCCTCCTTCGACGTCTTCAGCCATTTGGCGTGCTGGTTGAACATCGAGTCGACGATGTGGATGAAGGCCTCGTAGCAGGAGAACAGGCCGTGCCGGCCGGTCAGCAGATAGCCCTCCAGCCAGCCCTGGCAGAGATGCTCGCTGAGCGCCTCCATCACCCGGCCTGACGGCGCGAGATGGTCGTCCTCCGGGATCGTGCTTTCCATCCACGCCCGGTCGGTGACCTCGAACAGGGCGGAGAGCCGGTTGGAGGCGGTCTCGTCCGGGCCGAAGACGCGGAAGTTGCGGCTCTGCTCGTTCGCCCGCATCACGTCGCGCAGGAGCGCGCCCATGACGCGCGTCGCCTCGGCGGTGGAGGCGCCGGGCGTCTCGACGGCGACGGCGTGCGCCGTGAAGTCCGGCATCCGCAGAGGCTTCTTCAACGCGCCGCCGTTGGCGTGCGGATTGGCGCTCATGCGCTTGTCGCCCTCGGGCGCGAGCGCGGCGATCTCGGGCCGGATCGCGCCAGCCTCGTCGAACAGCTCCTCGGGCCGGTAGCTGCGCAGCCAGTCTTCGAGCAGCGTCAGGTGCTCGGGCTTCGACATGTCGCTGAACGGCACCTGATGCGAGCGCCAGAAGCCCTCCGCCTTCAGCCCGTCCACGAAGGCTGGGCCGGTCCAGCCCTTCGGGCTGCGGAACACGATCATCGGCCAGCGCGGGCGTCCCGTCGGCGCGCCACCGCTGCGCGCCGCGTTCTGGATCGCGCGGATCCTGTCGAAAGCCTCGTCGAGCGCGGCGGCCATCGCCTGATGCATCAAATCGGGATCGTCGCCTTCGACGAAGATCGGCTCGTAGCCGTAGCCCTCGAACAGCGCGCGCAGCTCCTTCGGGTCGATGCGCGCGAGGATGGTGGGGTTGGCGATCTTGTAGCCGTTGAGGTGAAGGATCGGCAGCACCGCGCCATCGGTCTTAGGATTCAGGAACTTGTTCGAGTGCCAGGAGGCCGCGAGCGGTCCGGTCTCGGCCTCGCCGTCGCCGACGACGCAGGCGGCGATCAGGTCGGGATTGTCCAGCACTGCGCCGAAGGCGTGAGCGAGCGAATAGCCGAGTTCGCCGCCCTCATGAATCGAGCCGGGCGTTTCCGGCGCCGCATGGCTCGGGATGCCGCCCGGGAACGAGAACTGGCGGAACAGCTTTCGGACGCCATCCTCGTCGCGCGAAATCTCAGGATAGAGCTCGCTGTAGGTCCCGTCGAGATAGGTGCTGGCGACGACGCCCGGCGCGCCATGTCCGGGGCCGGCGATGTAGAGCACGTCAACGTCGCGCTCGCGGATGACGCGGTTCAGGTGCAGGTAGATGAAGTTGAGCCCCGGCGTCGTGCCCCAATGGCCGAGGAGGCGCGGCTTGACGTCCTCGCGCTCGAGCGGGCGCCTCAGCAGCGGGTTGTCGAGCAGATAGATCTGCCCGACCGATAGGTAGTTCGCGGCGCGCCACCAGGCGTTCATGGCCGCGAGGGTTGCGGCGTCGAGAGCTGCGCCAGAGGCCTGCCGGATGGCCATTGGAACGTCCTTTCGTCTCTGGAGAAGCGTTTACGCCAGGAAGATCCGAGACCGCTCGTGAGACCGATCAGGCTCACAGTGGTCCCCTTCTCGGATCAGGGCCTGCTCCGCAGGTTTTTGTAGTACAGTCGGCAGGCGTCTCGCATCATTGGCCAGAAGGCGAGAACGCCGACGCCGAGCGCCAGAAGAAGTATGGCGACGAAGACATTGACGATTCCGAAGTTTACAGCGTCGCGCGCCACAAAGAGCGCGGTCACCCAGCTCGCCAAAGCAAGTGAAAGCCTCACGAACCAACCAAGCATGCCCACCTCCCGAGCGGAACCTTCAGTCCAGAAAGACGGCCGCGACGTCAGGCCACCGTGTGGAAGCCGTTGTCGGCGTAGACCACGGAGCCCGTCATCGGCGCGCCCGCCTCGCTCGCGAGGAAAGCGGCGATCCGGCCGATCTCCTCGATGGTGACGAGGCGGCCGGCGGGCGTGCGCTCGCGGACCTGGTCCATCAGTTCGTCGAAGCGGCCGATGCCCGAGGCGGCGCGCGTCTTCACGGGCCCTGCGGAGATGGCGTGGGCGCGGATCCCCCGGTCGGCGAGATCCGCCGCGACGTAACGCACGCTCGCCTCGAGCGCGGCCTTCACCGGGCCCATCAGGTTGTAGTTCTCGACGACGCGATCGGAGCCGTAGAAGGTGACGGTCATGAGGCTGCCGCCCTTGGTCATCAGCGGCGCGGCGAACTTCGCCGTCCTGAGGAAGGAGTGGCAGGAGACGTCCATCGCAAGCGCAAAACCCTCGGCCGAGCAGTTGAGGACGCTGGTGTGCAGATCCTCCCGCTCGGCGAAGGCGATGGAGTGCAGCACGAAATCGAGCTCACCCCATTCCCGCTCGAGCCGCTGGAACAATCCTTCGAGCTGGCCGCGGACGCGCACGTCGCACGGGGCGAGGATTTTCGCACCGACCGCCTCGGCCACGGGTTGGACGTAAGGCTTGGCGCGCTCTTCGAGATAGGTCACCGCGAGCTCCGCGCCGGCCTCGGCGAACGCCGCCGCGCAACCCGCCGCGATGCTGTGTTCGTTGGCGATCCCGAGCACGAGGCCGCGCTTGCCGGAAAGGTCCGCTAGGGGGGCCATGGCTCAGTCCTTCCTGTCCAGAATGGCGACGGCCTCCTCGGCGATCGCCTGTTCTTCGTCGGTCGCGATCACGTGGAGCGCCACGCGGGATCCGGGCGCGCCGACGAGCGCGGCTCCCCGATCGTTGGCTTCGTCGTCCAGCGACGCGCCGAGCCATGCGAGGCGACGGGCGATCGCTGCGCGGATGCGGGGCTGGTTCTCGCCGATGCCGGCGGTGAAGACGAGGCCGTCGAGACCGCCAAGCGTCGAGGCGAGGCGGGCGATTTCGCCCGCGATGCGGAACGCGAACAGGTCGAGCGCTTCCCGCGCCTCCGGCCTGTCGCTCTCGATCAGTTCGCGGCTGTCGGCGCTGATCCCGGACACGCCGAGCAGGCCGGAGCGGTGATAGAGGATGTCCTCCACCTCGTTCAGGGTCCGCTTCTCCTGGCCGAGCAGGTGCAGCGCGACCCCGACGTCGAGCGCGCCGCAGCGGGTCGCCATCGGCACGCCGTCGAGCGTCGAGAAGCCCATGCTGCTGTCGCGGCTCACCCCCTCATCGAGCGCGCACAGGCTCGCTCCGCTGCCGAGATGCGCGACGACGACCTTTTTCGCGGCGAGCTCCGGCTCCCGTCGGCGCAGTTCGCCGGCGACCGACTTGTAGGACAGGCCGTGGAAGCCGTAGCGCTTGATCCCGGCGTCGTGCAGTTCGCGCGGGATCGCGAAGCGCCGCGCAATCGGGTCGTTGGTTCGGTGGAACGCCGTGTCGAACGAGGCCGTTTGGGGCAGCTCCGGCCGAAGCCGCGCGATCGCTCGGATGAGCCTCAGCGCCTGCGGCTGATGGAGCGGCGCGAGCGCTGAAAGCCGCTCCATTTCGCCGAGCGTCCGATCGTCGACGCGAACCGCGCCGGCGAAGACGTCGCCGCCATGCACGACGCGGTGGCCGACGGCCGTAACGCGCGCGAGGTCGAAATGATCGCCGAGTCTTGCGAAGGCTTCCGAAAGAACCTCGTCGAGCTCCTCGCCGGCCTCCGATTCCAGCGCGACATCGAAGGCCTCGGGTCCCTCGACGAGATGAAAGGTCAGCGGCTTGCGGCGGAAGTCGATCAGCCCTTTGCCGACGCGGCGCGGCCCTGCCGTCTCGAGAGCGAACAGGCCGATCTTCACCGTCGACGAGCCGGCGTTGAACGTGACGAGCAGACCCTCGTCGCGGGTCTCGACGGCGCCGAGACCCGCGGTCGGCAAGGAGGGATGAACGATCCCAGCCCGGATCGCGCGGAACGCCTCACACCGGCCGTGGCCGCGCGCTGGCGGCTCACTGGTCGCAGAGCGGCGTTGTCTGGCGGACAGATCCACGACCGACCTCGCATCCGGTCCGGAAGGCGCGCCGCCTTCGCGTACGCGTCGGGGCGGCGATCATGGACGGGAATCAGAACCGATAAGTGACGCCTGCGCCAGTCACCCAGGGGTTGATCTTGGCCCTGCCCCGCACGTCGGCGCCGCCGGCCTCCAGCCTGATCTTCGGCTCCATGTAGATCTTCTTGAGATCGAGGTTCACGCCCCAATGCTCGTCGATCATGTAGTCGAAGCCCACCTGCGTCGCGACGCCGACCGAGTTCTTGAGCTTCAGGCCCGACAATCCGGGGCCGCTGTCCTCGTTGAAGTAGATCGAATAGTTCAGGCCGACGCCGACGTAAGGCTTGAACGCGCCGAAATTGGTGAAGTGGTACTGCGCCGTGACGGTGGCGGGGATCACCCAGGTGTCGCCGATCTTGAGCCCGGCGAGCGCGCCGCGTCCGGTGATCTTGTGCTTGGAGGCGCAGCAGATGACCTCGACCGCCAGGTTCGGCGTGAAGAAGTAGCTGAGGTCGACCTCCGGCATTACGTCGTCGGAGATGTGGGCGCGGCCGGGAATGTTCAGCTTCGCCGAAGAGTGCGGCAGCACTCCGATCACGCGGCCGCGCACCATGAACCGGCTCCAGTCAGCGGGCGGCGTCGCGGCGAAGCTCGGCGTCTCCGGAATGTCGGCCGCGCGCGCCGGCCCGATGGCCCACGTCGATGCGAGCAGCGCGAGCGAAAGCGCGTAAGACAGCTTCATGTCAGCCAAGCCCCTGAACGACGGTCTCATTCCCGTCGAGTCGAGCAGTAGCGGGGCTGGACCGGCGGCGCGTTGACCTGCGTCAAACGACGGTCGGAGAACGAGAAATCGCGGCGCGGCCGACGGCGTCGCGGGCCTGCCCGGTTTTCGGGCGAGCCGGCCTGGACGCGTATCTTTCACAGGGGGCCTTCAGGCGCCTTGCCGAATAAAGCCGCGTCGGCCTGGCGATAGGCGGCGGCGCAGTCCAGGTCGTCGCCGACCGCGTCGGCGGCGCCAAGAAAAACTGACGCTTAGCCCGCTGATCGTGCAATCTGTTTTGGTAGCGGAGGTCCGTTTCAGGCAGCCCCCGACAATCCGCGGTCACCTTTTCGCTAACGTTAGTTGCTTAGCCTCTCAACAATTCTGCTAGCCCAAACAGGGTCCGCGAGCGGATAATAATGTCGCGACAACTCGCCGATTAATCCTGCTGCCCTGCGAGAAGAAGCCTTCCGACTGACCACATCAACGATCCTTACGCCGCGTGACGGTCACAAGTCAGTACACTCGCCAGTGGCGCGGCGTGGCAGAGATCGGGCGCATAGACCCCATACGACTGCGTGTATTAGGGCGCTTATCCAATGTATAACGATTCACAGCGTGCCCTTTCGCTTCGAGAACTAACCAGTTACAAACCGGATATCATCGAAATGTGCGCGATGATGGAAGATCTTGTCAATCTGCCGCACCGGTCTCATGTCATCGTCGCCGCAACATTTCTTGATAACGCGTTGCAGGCAGCTATATCTGCATCGTTTACAAACAAATCTGACGCCATTTTTGATAATAGAGGAAATCTTTCTAGCTTTTTCTCAAAGATTAATATTGCCTGGGCGATGGGTTTAATCAGCAAAGATGAAAAGGAGGACATTGACACGATAAGATTATTACGCAATGCGTTTGCTCATGGACCTTTGAATATGGATTTCGATTACGTGGCGATCAAAGAGCGATGCTTCTCATTGAATTTGCATAATGCTGAAAAATGGAAATCTGATACAGAAGCCTTCGATCCAAATTCTAATATACGCGAAATCCCGGATTCAATTAAACTTATTGATTTTGATATTGTGACTGTAGACGACTACGGGCTCACAGGAATGGGCATAAGCCTTTTAAAAGAAGACGACGCTCGAGCAAGATTTCACAACACTGCGTATATAAACATCTTTTCACTTTTTTCTAAGACAATCGGTCGGGAAGGCCGATCGTAAGGCGTTCATTACAAATCAGCCCATCACCTTCGTAACTTGGCTTGTCCGCTGAAACTGAGCCTTAAGCTGCTTGCCTGATGTTTCGGCGATGGCCAAGCCTCCGCGTCGTCCTAAGGAGATCAAGCGGGCGACGGAAGCGGACAGCGCGGCCCTCGTCGGTCGACCCTCGTCCGGCGCATCGACCCGCGCCAGGCAAAGCTCTTTCGGACCAGCTTCATCGAGCCGTGCAAGCCGACGCTGCGGCCGAAGGCGCCGTCTGGACCTCGCTGGGGGGCAGGTGGTAGCGGAGGAGGGACTTGCTACCAATTCACCGCCAACCCGTTGATCCGCCTCACGTCGAGACGCCGGTCGGCCAAAACGCATACGTATCCCTGTTACATCGACAATCAGGCAGAAGCTTCAAACGCTCTAGCTATCTGCTGGTCCAAAGATAGCGGCGCGCGACGCAAAGAACCAGCTTCTGCCCTGTTGTCTCGTGAGCGACAGTGCGCTTGGCGAGGCCTGAACGCCGGTCAGATATCCGGCGCAATACCGCTGAACAGAGCTCCGCCAGGGATGTCGCAAGCTGACCCGTAGCGGTCGTTCAGTAGGTCCGGTTGTCGCCAGAGAGCCAAAGGCCTGGCGCATAGGCGGTTCGATGCATTTACGATTGCGAAGGGTTTGATCCCGCGAAGCCGTTCTCGGTCCGGCCCGGCGGAACGAATCCAGATTGTCTGGCTATGTTCCCACTCATTAGCCCAGTATCGCGTTCGATCGCCGCCGGGTGCATCTCGGGCGCCCGGCGGAGGGTCACACGGCTGCGGCGTCTTATTGGTGATCCGGAACGGTAAGGTTCGTGTCGCGGGTGTCGACGACGAACACGGCAAGCAGCTTCGCGGGCTCCGTGTCGCTGGCGTTGGCGCTCACGACGTGATGCGCTCCCGGGTTTTCCGTCCAGAACTCGCCCTCGCGGTAGACGCGCTCCGGACCGTCGTCGACCTTACTGCGGAACGCGCCCTCGAGGACGTAGGCCCAGATGAAGGCCGACTTCGCGTGGGTGTGGCTGCCTGATCTCCCGCCGGGACCGTATTCGACCGTAACGGATTTCAACGACTTCCCGGGGATGTTCGGGATGGCCGCGCCGAAGACCGGGGTGATCTTCGCGAGCGGAACGTCGTCCGCATAGGCTGCAGTGACGAGAAGAATTGCCGCGGCCGCGGTAAGAATGCGGATCATCTTGATGCTCCTTTTAGCGCAGACGTGAGGATCTGCCGGCGGACGTCAGGCTCTGCCGCCAGTCTTTCGGGCGACTGAGGACTAAGACGCATGCTCACCGAAGCGAGGTACGCCCCCGGGTGAAGCTCTCTTTCAGTCCCGAACTCAGTAGTCCCAGAAGGCAGGGACCCACCGAAACGTCTCGCCCTCAACCGCTACCCGGCCGACAGACGGGAACGGCAGATGCGTCGCAACCAGTTGCTCGCCGTTCGCGGCGAGTTCTCGCAGCAGGCGGACCCTGACGCGCGCGGCTTCCTCCGGATCGTGCTCGAAGCCGTTGTGCCAATCGGGGTGATCGAACCCGACCGTGAACACGGCGTCCCCGGCAAATGTCAGCCGATCACCGCCGGAGGCGAGGCGAACCACGCTGTGGCCCGGCGTATGGCCGCCGGTGCGCTGGACGGTCACTCCGGGAGCTACCTCGTACTCGTCCTCGAACGTCTGGATTTGGCCGGCATACTCTTCCGCAAATCGCGTGGCGGCTGACTTGAGCGCGTCTGGAAAGCCTTGCGGCATGGCGGTGTGCGAGAAGTCGGGTGACTTCCAGAATTCGACCTCGGCGGTCGCGACGTGGATCCGTAGGTCTGGGCGCAGCCGTTCCTTCACGCCGGCGACGATGAGCCCGCCGACGTGGTCCATGTGCATGTGGGTCAGGACGATGTCGGTCACGGACGCCAGATCGACGCCGGCAGCCTCCAATCGCATGATCAGCTGCCCGGCGCGCGGCAGGTTCAGGTCCGGGTCGAAGCCGAGACCCGCGTCGATAAGGATCGTCTGGGCGCCGCTGCGCACCAGCGCAACGTTCAGCGACCAGTCGAACGCCTCCCGGGGCAAGAACATCTCGTCGAGCCAGGCGGTCCGGTCCGCGAGTTCGGCGTTGTGGCCGAGCATCTTGGTCGGGAGCGGCAGCACCCCGTCGCTGATCACGAGCACCTCGAGCTCACCGATCCGCACCGCATAGCGCGACGGCACCAACTCATTGGGCTTTTGCAGCGGAGCCCGGTCAACAACGCCGATGTGCATGTTCGTTTCCTTCTCGCCTCAAGGCGTCCGTCGCGGACGCTGCGAGCCAAAGACGATCGGCGATTGCTTAGGTGTGACACGACGGTCGAGATAATTTCGCGATGTCGTCAGTCGCTCGCAGCGAACCAGAGCGGATTTTTCCGTCCCGTGTCACACTGGGCGACGCCCGCTCGTCATGAGCCCGAATATTCCGTTCGGGGACGCCTTCATGACCAAAGCGATACTCACCTTCGCCGTTCTGTTTGGCGCCGGCCTCGCGGCGAACGGCTTTTTCATGCTGACCGATCCACAAGCCTGGTACTTCGCCATTCCCGGCGTGACTACGACCGGTCCGTTCAACCAGCATTTCCTCCGCGACATCGGGCTGATCTTCGTGTTTCTCGGATCGGCGTTCGCCTTCGGCGCGGCGCGCCTTGATGTTCGCACGCTGCTGTGGGGCGCGGGCGCGGTCTGGTTGTCGGGCCATGCGCTGTTTCACTTCTGGGAGGTCGCTGTGGGGATCTGCGGGCCCGACGCGCTGGCGCGGGACTTTCCGGCGGTAACGACGCCCGCGCTCGTCGCCGTCGCGCTCACGGTCTGGTCGGCGCGCCATGCTGGCCGCTGACGGGGCGACAGGCGCGTTCGAGGCGGAGCGGGCGAGGCTCGTGCGCCTCGCCTACCGCATGCTCGGCTCGCTCGGCGAGGCGGAGGACGTCGTCCAGGACGCCTGGATCCGCTGGCGGCAGGTCGACCATTCTACGGTCGCCTCGCCCGGGGCGTTTCTCTCGCGCACCGTCACACGGCTTTGCCTCGACGTCATGAAATCCGCACGCGTCCAACGCGAGGCCTATTTCGGGACCTGGTTGCCGGAGCCCCTCGCATTGACGCCGGAGGAAAACCTCGGCGATGACATCACCTTGACGCTGATGCTGGCGCTTGAGCGGCTGTCGCCGCTAGAGCGGGCGGCGTTCATCCTTCACGACGTTTTCGGGGTCTCGCTCGAAGAGGTCGCCACCACGCTCGAGCGCGAGGCTCCGGCCGTCCGGCAGCTCGCCTCGCGGGCTCGGAAGCACATCCAGGCCGCCAAGCCACGGTTTCCTGTCGACCGGGATGAAGGCGCGAGGATCGCCAAAGCGTTCTTCGAGGCCTCGGCGTCCGGCGACGTCGCTGCGCTGCGGGCCATGCTTGCAGAGTCGGTGATCGTGCATTCCGATGGCGGCGGCAAGGCGCACGCCTTCCCGCGCCCGATCATCGGCATCGACCGCGTCTCGCGGATGTTCGAAGGCGTGGCGCGCAAATCTTGGATCCAGCAGGCGCGCAAGCTCCAGGACCTCTGGATCGACGGACTGCCAGGTTATTTCAGCTTGGAACCTGGAAATGCGTTCCAGACGGTGGCGCTCGAGATCGAGAACGGCCTGATCGTTGGCATCTACTTCACCCGCAATCCCGACAAGCTCGAGCGCCTCGTGGGGCGCTTCGGCGGCGGCGCGGGGGCGCAAGCCGCCCACTGATGCCAGTTAGCGCCGGGCGATCGCGAGTTCGGCCCGGCACGCGGTCGAAAAGTCGCAGAGCGGGTCGAGGTCGCCTGCGTGTCGGATGTCCGCGAAGGCCGAAAGGTCCTTGTTCGGCGAGAAGTAGGTCTCGCCGATGCGCCGCATGACGCGCTCGGCCTCAGCAAGCGTCTCCGGCTCGCCGAACAGCCGGATCTTGTTGACGATGGCGTAGAGGTTCACGAGCTTGGAGGGATCGTCGAGCTCATGCCGGAAAGCGTCGCCGAACAGGGTCGAGGCCTCCCGGATAAACTCGCCATAGAGCGCTTCCCGGCGCGCGCGGTCCTGCACCAGCAGAGTCGCGCGCTCTTGGGCATGTTGCGTCAGCCAGGTCGTGGCGAAGGACGCGAGCGCCCCGATGGCCGAGCCCGCAAGGGCTGCGAGCGCCGAGATGTAGGCTGCGTCCATCGGCGCCGCCTATTTCAGGCCGTGCGCTTGGGCTGGGCGGCGAGCCAGTCACCGAACCGCTTCTCGGAGATGCGCGCCCCGTCGTCGGGCGTCAACGAGCGGTCGTCGATGATCGTGCCGAAATAGCCTGCCGCGTCGTCGGCAGCCACGTCCTTCGGCTCGCCGATGGCCTCGAAATATCGCGTCACGAGCTCGACGATCGGCATCTTCTCGGGTCCCGCGATCTCGACCATTCCGTTCTGCGGCGCGGCGAGCGCGACCTCTGCGACGAGCGCCGCGACGTCGGCCGATGCCACAGGCTGGATCGCGGCCGAGGTCGCGCGCGTAACGCCGTCGACGGTCGCGGCCGCCGCGATGGCGCCGGCGAACTCGAAGAACTGAGTGGCGCGCACCAGCGACCAAGGAATGCCGGAAGAGGCGATCAGTTCCTCCTGCGCCAGCTTGGCGCGGAAATAGCCGCTCTCGAGCAGGCGCTCTGTCCCGACCACGGAGAGCGCGACGTGGTGCGCGACGCCCGCGGCCTTCTCGGCCGCGGCAAGGTTGCGACCGGCGCGGACAAAGAAATCCAGGACCGCGTCGTCCGCGAAGGACGGCGAGTTCGCGACGTCGACCACGACGCGCGCGCCCGTAAGTGCCTCCGCCAAGCCCTCGCCCGTGACCGCGTTGACGCCCGTCTTTGGCGAGGCTGCGACGACTTCATGCCCGGCCGCCTTCAGGCGGGCTACGACCTGCGAACCGATCAGGCCGGTGCCGCCGATGACCACGATCTTCATATGCCGCTCCATGCGTTGCTGGGTCCCTCGATCAGGACGTTCGCGAGCAAGACGAGCGGGACGAAGCGCGGTGTGACATCGCCAGCGATAAATCTAACGCGACTACGATATGGACTCTGCCGATCAGATCCGAGCCTGCGATCAACAGCGGGCATTCTCATTGGCGATAGCGAGCAGCTCTGGCAGGCGTACGACCGCTCCTAGGCAAGCCGCTGACTTCCGCTTTTGGCGCGTCTCAGCCGTGAGGGCTGGTCCCGACCTGACCCCAAGGCGAAGTTCGGAACGTCCGCTTCCGGCTCAGAAGTTAGGTAGCGGGGCCGGGGGCATGAATGCTACGGGTTCGCCGAGCAGGCGACAAGCATCCCGCCACTCGGCCAGCAAGGCGCGAGCTAAGCGGCCAAACAATCACAACATCGAGGCGAACCTGCTCCGCTCCAATCTGCAGACGCGGGGCTACTCGGACGCGCATATCTCCGCCGCTCTGCAGAGGCTGCTGGCGGCGGCCGATGCCACCGGCGTCACGCTATACCAAGCCAACCCGCGCACCTATCAACTGTCGCGCCCCCGTCCCGGTACCGGCCGCTGTCGGGCGATCGTATAAGACGGTCCACCTCGTAGACTGGGAACGGCCCGAGCTGAATGACTTTGCCCTGGCCGAGGAAACCACCTTACGCGGTGGGCATGAGCGGCGACCCGATCTGCTCGTCTACCTGAACGGCATCGCCGTCGGCGTAATCGAACTGAAGCGCAGTTCGGTGGAAGTGACCGACGGCGTGAGCCAAGCTCTCCGTGAGCTACGAGCGTCGCATGGACAAATCCGAGGGCGTGACGGTCGAGATGCACGATTGCATCAGCGCGGACTAGGAGCGGCAGGATGCTCGCCTCGGTGTCGCCGCGCTGGGGCTCGCAGCTAGGACCGCTTGAACGTGTAGCGGATGCTGTCACCCGCGATGTTCAAGGATCCATCGGCCTCGGGGCTGAGCGGATTGGGCAGGACGTCAATGGTCGTCTGACCGGTCTGTCCCACGTTGGCCACATAGACGATGACGTACCGCTCGGGCTTTCGCGACCGCGCCACGTCGCGTGCGAAGCGGACCTCCGTCTCGCCCATCTCGAACTGGCACGGGTCTTCCGTGCTCGACTTGACCTCGATGAACCACGTCTGGCTGTTGAATCGGATACGAAAGTCGTACCCGAGCCCATCGTCACCCGGGCGCCCCACGAACGGCGCGGCGTTGCCAGACACCCAACCAAGGTCGACATCCTGGCCGCGCTGTCGAGCCTTGAGCCAGTGGTAGACGGTCAGTTCGCCCAGCCGCCCGATCATGTCCTTTTTTTCCTGCGGGATCGTGCGATGGGGACCGCCGCCTCCGGAGCCGCCCGCGCGGCCCGGCCGTCGGCGGGAGGACTCGGCCGGGGCTAGGTCCGCGAACGTGCCGATGGGCCGGTTCAGCACCGCTTTCGGCAGGCCATCGGAAACTTCCCGCGACAGCGCGAGCCAATCCACAGTCTGAGGGTCGCGGGGTTCGCCGTTTAGCCGGACTGAACGCGCCTCGCGCTCCCGCCGCTCACGGTCGGCGCGCGCCCTCTGCGCCTCAGCCTCGACTTCAGTCTCCGCGATCCCAACCATGCTTCGGTCGAGGGTGCGCAGCATGGTCTGCGGCCACAAGCCGAGTTGCGCGAACCACGTCAGGAATTCGTCCGAGGTCCAGGCGCGGCAATCGAAGGCGCCGGCCTCGTCCAGTCGCCGCCGTAGCTCCATCTCGGCCGTCGTCGGATCCTGCCAGACGGTGTGGACTGCGACGCCGTTCTGCAGGCCCCACGAGCGAACGAGCGGCTGAGCGCTACGAGCCAACGACTTCAGCGTCGTCGCGTTGGCGGTCCGCACCGACATCAGATCGTCCAGGCCATGAGGATTTTCCCCGATGTCCGGCGCGCCCACTGAGCTCAGCCAATTGGCGAGATGAGCCGCGAGCGCAGCCTCGGGAATGCGCTCGAACCGCGGCAGCCAATCCGGATCGGGCTTCAGGCGGTTCAGGGCCTGCGTTGCGGTCTTGTACCGGCCGTCGAGCTCGAACTTGAACAAGGTCGGCGCCACCATCGTCCGCAGGGCGTCGATGAGGCTTCTGCGGTTGTCGTCTACGTAGTGCGTCAGTTGGGTCTGCTGCCCCTCGGGGTCAGTGTCGGGCGGGCTGCCCGTCGCGACGAGGCTGGCGTTGTAGCCCGCGAAGTCGAGCTTGAGCAGCTCGCGGAGCTCCGCGGCCGAGAAGCTGGTCGTCACCGCTCGAACGACCTCTTCCGGTGATGCCGCACCGGGAGGCAGGACACGCCGAAGCACCTCGATCAGGGCGACGCGATCCTCCGCCGCAGCCGGCTCGCCCTGCATCCAGGCGTCATACGCAGCTTCGCCGCCGAGCTGATGGACGATGGCGCGAAGCCACGGGAGGTGACGGTCGATGCGGTCACCGAGGGAGTCCCTCGCCGCCTCGATAGCCTGCTCGTCGAGTTCGAGGGCGCGGCAAAGGCGCAGGAGATCCGGCAGTCCGACCGCGCGGTCGCCGACAAGCGACTGTTCGCCGGCCAGTTGGCGCGTCAGCAGCTTCATGTGCGGCACGACGGCCGCGTGCTGGATGAGCTCGCCCAGGGCCGGCAGCGCCGCCTCGACCATGGACCAGGTCAGTGCGCCGTCGCCGATTATGACGAGCAGGGGCGCGCCGCCCGCCCGCTGGAAGTGGTAGGCCGCCCGTGGCGTCGGCGGCGTGACGTCTGCGCCCTCGAGGGCGAAGGTAACACGCGAACGGATCTGCAGTTCGACGCGGTCCAGGATCTGCAGGATCCCCGACCTGTCCGCCGGGAGGCGATTGAAGTCGACGCCGTCCAGGGCTTCGAGCGATGCCGCCAGCATGGGCCGCAGCCAGGGGCACGCCTCCACCAGCGACGCGTCCACCGGCAGGCTCTCCAGCGGCGCCCCGTCGACGTGAACGTCATAGGCGAGCGTGGAAGTCCGGCGGACGGCCTTTCCGTAGAGCTTGTGGAGCAGATCACCGACCTGGGCCTGTTCGTGGGTGCGGATGTCGAACAGCGGTTCGCCCATCACTTCGATGAGATTCGCGGCGATGACGTCGCCGCTGTCGCGCACGAACACGGTCTCCGCATTTGAGCCGCGGACGATCGCGGTCCCCAATTGCCCCCGCCGCCGTACGAGAAGCCTCTCAGGGGCCCTGGCGGTTGGAACTGCGGCCTGGGCGAATTGATCCGCCAAGCGGACCCAGCAACGGCTGTAGATATTCATCAGCTCGCGGTCGTAGAAGCGTCGCACGCAGCCATCGGCGTACTGCGCCGCCAGGAATGCCGCCTGTTCGATCAGGCTGTCGCCAGCGTTGAAGGTTCGGAAGCCGGCGAGGTTGCGCAGCTGATCGAGGGCCTTGTCCGACGCGCGATCCAGCGCGCGCGCGAACCGGTAGGTGGGGCGACGCAGAAACGGAGGATAGCGGTCGCCGCCGGAGGGCAACCACACCTCGCCCCCTGCGCAACGCCGCCGCCGGACGTCGTCGGCGCCGGGCTCCTCACTCGGCACCCAGGCGACCGAGCGGAGGAATGCGGCGAGCGGTGTCGGCCACTCGCGCCGATCGGACACATGGTTGTGCCTATGCTTTACCACCGTCCAAAGCTGTTTGTGTTCCGCGCGGTCGATCCAGGCCACGACCAACCGGGCATAGGCATCCATGGCGTCATCGCTGAACGCGTCGATGTCTGCCTGTCCCGGCAACCACCAGAGCGCCCCGACGTCATATTCGGTAGACGTGTGGAGGCTGGTCGAGACGCCGGGTCGGGTCGCCATGTCCGTCTTCAGAAGCGGCCCGAACGACTCCGGCAGGTCGAGGTCCTTCAGGAAGCCGAAGCTCAAGACGTTCGAGGCTAGCGTGTAGGTCTCGGTTTCTTTGGACTTCGGCTCCAGACCGCGCTGAACGCCGAGCCCCCACAGGAATGTCGTCCAGGCCTCGACGTGACGGACGCCGAACGCCGCATGCGACGGGGGCGCGAGCCGGGCGACTCGGACGCCTTCGATGTCCGCCAGCCCCCGCGGCGCCAGCTCGAGGAAGCGCTGCAGGTCATGTCCGAGGGTACGATCCGGCCAAGCCGAGGAGAAGACGGCGTCGGTCGCCCGGATGAACTCGCCGTCCAGGGTGGGAACGAACAGCTTGTAGGTGCTGCTGAGCGCGACCGGGCGCTTTACCGCAACCGATCGTCGCCAGATCGCGAAGGCCCATCTCAGCCCTGCGACCATGACCTTCCGCGTGCCGTCCTGCTCGACGATCTGCGAGATCCGCGTCAGCAGCGCCTCGCTCTCGAAGGCCACGACGAGGTCCTTTTCGAGGAACTGGCGCGCTGCCGAGAGATCGCCGAACCAGGGCAGCTCGTCATGCAGGAAGGCGAAGAAGTCCCGAACCGGCGCCGGCGGATAGAGTTCCTCGCCGATCCCGTCGTCGGTTTCGCCCCGGCGCGGCGGCACGAACACAGTCGCCTCCCGCGTCGGCCGACGGCGTCTGCGCGAGCCATCCGCTGCGGCCGGATCCGCTTGGACCCGCGACCGTGTTGCCCGCAGGCTCCCATCTTGGCAGATAAGGATCTCTCGTCCCGCCAAAGCGATCGCGTCTCCGTCCATGAAGTCGGAGAGGTCGCGGTAGAAGGCGGTCCAACGCGTCCAATCCGGCTTACGTCCCTTGGCCATCGACTTGGCCAGCGTCCGGGCCAGAGCCTGCACGATCTGCGCGCGTTCAACCGTCGTGATCCGGTCCTTGGACCGCGCCCCGGCGTGCCGGCGAAGAAAATCCGCGAGCCGCTCGGTCCGCTGCGGGCCTAGGGCCGCCGACATCGGCGCGACGCCAGCCGCGGCCCCGTGGCGGGCGATCACGTCCAGCGAGAATGACTTGCCATCCGTCGCCGGTCGCCTCGCCCTAGCCGGACTGGCCCAGACAAGCGGGCCCAATGACGGACGCGCGAGCGGATCTCCCGTCCAATCCGCCAGGCAAGGAATGAACGCTGCATCGGCCAGCTCCGGAACCGACCAGGCGCGCGGGATCTCCGCGGCCATTGCTTTTCCGAGGTCGACGGCGTCGTCGGCGTCGTCCTGCGCGCGCTCGGACGCGTCTACGGATAGCAGGCTCGCCGGCGTGCTCCAGACCAGAAGGTCGACAGCGGCCCGCGCCGCGGTGACCGCTTGAACGCTCGCATCCGCCGCATCAGCCGCTCGGTCGGCGAGCCATCGCGCGCTCCTCGCGGCCAGACGCACCGCATGCTCCAGCACGAGCCCGTTCACCTTCACGGTCGGGTCGAGGCTGACGCGGTTGGAGCTCGGGAAGAAGCTGCCGTGCAGGTGTCCGCGGAACGGGGCGGTCGCGCCACGTCCCATGGGAAGAAAGGTGTAGAGGCGGGGGTTGAAGCTAGACTTGTCGTCATCGACCGGGACGGCCAACGCCACTTCGCCAGCCCCCGTCCAGCCGGACCACGTCTGCGGGAGCGCGCCCGAAGCCAGTCCATCGTTCACCGCCGCCAGCATCTCCGCTTCCGGAACTTCCGCGCGCGAGATACAGAACCGACCGCTCGCTCCCAGGTCCGCGAGCATCGGCCCCGCCCCGTCTCCCAACGCGACCTCCACGCGGGTGAGACCTCGCGCGAGGTGGTGTGCTGAAAGCCGCTCCCCCTCGATCCGGGCGTCGAGCCGGGCGATCCGCCGCAGGAAGAGGAGCGTGGGCGCGTCGGTGGTCGTCAGTGCGACGATCTCTGCGCGCACGGCCTCCAGCGCGGCGGCATTGCGAAGCGGCAGGCGGATGACCGTGGAGAATCCCGCCCGGCCGAACGCCGATACTGCAGCCGGATGGTCCTCGATCCACCGCGGAATGTAGAAGGCCGGCAAGTCCGTGCGGGCCAGCGCACGCCGGGTCTCATCCGGCACAAGCGGGTCAAGCTCCGCCCCCCGTGCGAAGGTAAAACAGTAACCGTCAAAGGCGTCGCCGGCCTCATCCTCCCTGAGTCGCGAGAAAACCTGCGGCGCATCGGTGACGTGTCGCACGCTCCGGAACCCCAGCCCCTTGTTCCCGACGGCCTCGCCGGGGGGTTTGCTGGACAGGCCCATCTCGCAGAGCGCCTCAACATTGCGCTGGTCGAACGGACGTCCCCGGTTCGCGACGTAGAGCGTGCCGCTCTCGCCCTCGTCGCTCGCCAGCAGCAAGGCGATTTCGCCGTCACGACGGTCCCGCGCATGGGCGTCGTGGGCGTTCTGGATCAGCTCGATCAGGAAGCGCCCGTGATAGTCGGCGATGATGTGCTGGGAGAGGCTCTGGTTCTGCTTGTGGACGGAGTCGTAGTACTTCCCGTGCTCGTCGATCGTTCCAAGGAAGCCGGTGATCTTGCGGCTTGCGATGTAGTCGATGTGCGTGCGGGGATCCGCTTGCGGATCCAACAAGTGAGCCGGAGCACGCGGCCCGGACTCTGTCACGTCGGCCGTCGACATGGCACCCCCCGATCAACTTCTGACCGATCTCGGAGCAGCTCGCAATCCTTCCGCGAGAGGCTCGGTCCCCACAGGCAGGTCGGGGCGTACTGGAATCCGGGTTGCGGTGCCTCGATCGGGCAGCCCGCCACCGGCTTGGCAGAAAATGCCGCCATCGCTGATCGGTTGGATGTCTTGGATATTGAGCAATGGTTGGCGGCTGGCGTCCTCGAGCAGGCCGGGAACGTCGTGGCCGTTTGACTGCGTTCGACGGCTTGGTCCAGGGCTACAACGGCATCGTGGACGCGGTAGAGACCGATCCATCCTTGCAGATCGAACTGGCCACCTCAGCGAGAAGTTAGGTCCGCGCGCGCGCGAACGTCGGGCTCCTGGAGCGGTGCTAGAGTCTGCCTCTAGCGTGGTGAGCCCGACCGCCGTCTTCGATCGCCTTCCCGATGGGATAGATTGGGGGTTAACACTGCCGCTCGGTGTGTGGGGGGGGCGATGACGGATCTCGAACACGACGCCCTGATGCGGACGGCGGCCTTCGAACGGGTGCACTCCCTCAGCGAAGTGCATGATCACCTCACCGCACAGCAATTGGGGTTGGGGTTCCAGTTTGAGGGTCAACGCTTTCCGCTGGTCAATCCGCGGCGGGGCATCTTCAAGCCCGCGCAGATGCGGTTTCTGCTCACGTTGAACACCGTGTTTCCGAAGTCGGGCAACCGTGTCTGGTACGACGACCAGCGCGACGTTCACCGCCAGATCTTCGATGGCGATGAAATGGTCGATTATGCCTTCATGGGCGACAACCCGGACTCCGCCGACAACCGCTGGCTCCGCGAAGCCTTTGAGAACAACATCCCCATCATCTACTTTCTGGGCATCGCGCCCGGCCGTTATCAGGCCATCCTGCCGGCCTTCATCGGCGGGTGGGATGCAGGCCAGAGGAAGGCGCAGATCGCCTTCGGCTCGCCGGAGCAGCGGTCGCTGGTGCCGCCGGCATCGGGCGTCGAGCGCCACTACGCGCTGCGGACGGTCAAGCAGCGGCTGCACCAGGCGTCCTTCCGCGAGGCAGTGATCGGTGCCTATCGGGGCCGTTGTGCGCTCTCCGGATTGCCGGAGCCCATGCTGCTCGACGCCGCCCACATTGTCGAAGACCGTGACGAGCGCTTGGGACAGCCGATCGTGCGCAACGGCATCCCACTTTCGAAGGTCCACCACGCCGCGTTCGACGCCCACCTGATCGGCATCGACCCCGACTACAAGCTGCATGTGGCTGATCGGCTGCTCGCGCAAAAGGATGGCCCGATCCTCGAGGCGATCAAGAGCCTCGACGGACAAGCGCTGCGGCTACCTAAGCGGCGGCAGGATTGGCCCGACCAGGACCGTCTCGCTCTGCGGTTCGAGCGATTCCGTCGCGCAGCCTGAATGGCAGCAAACCGGACGGGTCCAGATGTCCCTTTATGGCGCCGAGCCGCTGCCCCAATCGGCGCGCATCTGACCCTTGAGCGACGTTTCGAGAGTCCGGTTACCAGTGTTCGCTCAATGGCGGCATTGCCGCCGCCAAGGCCGACATCCACGGCGGCACTTACGCCGCCATCCGCCGCCCTGTTGTCAGACAAGAAACGCTCTGTGGCATACGAGCATGCATTGCCAACGTGCAATCTTACGATGAGAATGCCGTATCATTGTCGATCTACTCGCGCCGTGATTCCCGCCTATGCATCTCCGATTGAGAGAGACGAGACAAACGGCACTCTACAAGTCTAATCTTCCGTTACGTTGAGAGATGATGGATCGCCCGTCGAGCATTGACGCGAGCGCGCTGACGGCGGCCTTGCACGGCGATCCCGAAGTCCTCGACGTTCACCTTGCGCTGGTAGAGCGGGACGTCATCAGCGACGGCCTGGCCGTGAAAATCCACTGCCACTGCCTGACGGTCGATGCGAACGGACGGGTTCAACCGCACCGGCTCGCCGAGTTCATGCGCAATGTCGTCGCCGACTACGCGATATCCCGATCGAAGATGGCGAGTGCAAAGGCGCGAGACCTGCGGTTCAACAGCACCGAGGCCGTCACAGGCCTGGTCGAACAGGCTCGACGATCGTTCACGGACCTGGCGCTGACCGGCGAGGGCGGCGAAATGCTGCTGTTCCTCCTCGCCGAACGCTTTCTGAAACTCCCGCAGATCATCTGCAAAATGGACCTCAAGACGGACGCTCGTGTTCATTATCACGGCGCGGACGGCGTCTATGCGGGGGTCAGCGAGAGCGGCGTGCTGAAACTCTACTGGGGCGAGTCGAAGGTCTACGGTGATGCCGGGGACGCAATCGCCGCCTGCCTGACGTCGCTTGCGCCCTTTCTGATCGAGGCTGAGCATGAAGCTGCGGACCGCGAACGCGATCTGATCTTGCTCAGCGACCACGCGGACCTTGGTGATCCGCTTATGACAGAAGCCCTGAAGGGCTATTTCGACACGTCTTCGATCATGTCGAAACGCGTGCAGCATTGCGGCGTGGCGCTCGTGGGGTTCGACGCCGGATTTTACCCGAACCATCCCGTCAAGGCGGTGGCCGAAGATCTCGCTACGGCTGCGCGCAAAGGGCTTGAGAGCTGGCGCGCGTCGATCGGTCGGCGACTTGCAACAGAGCAGCTCGAGCAGGTCGAAATCGAGTTGTTCTGCTTGCCGCTACCCTCGGCGGAAGGGTTCCGCACCGCGTTTCTAACCGCGATGGGACTGACCGAATGAGCCTGGCCGAGCTCCAGAACTGGCTGGTGGACGAAGGCCTCGGCGAAGAGCTCGAAAGGCTGATGCGGCGGCTGGCGATCGCGGAGATCGACAACCTGACGCCCTCGGCGGAGGACGCCGAGGAGCCGAAGTTCGACTGGTCGCGATTGCTGTTTGCGGGAAGCATACTTGCTCGATCCCAGCTGCGAGCGCACCAGGAGGCGGCGCTTCGGATCGCCACCGCAGCGCTCACGCTCGCCGAGACCACGACCGTCAGGGACGCGGGCGCTGTGCTTCTCGGCAAGCTCTCGAATTTTCGCGCGGTGGCGTTGGCGGAAGATCGCGGCCTGCTCGCGGCCGACCTCGATTCGCGGCTGGGCATGTCGCTTCGGATCGAGGCGCAACGCCGGCAGATGAACCGGGCGATCTTGATCGAGTCGAGCGGCCGCTGGCTTCCCGTCAACGACTTTCAGGAACGGTTCTGGTCGAACGCCGGCGACCATCAGTGGCTTTCGGCGTCGGCGCCGACCGCGTCGGGCAAGACCTTCTTGGTGCTGCAGTGGCTTATCGACCAGATGCGGTCGACGGACGCCACGATCGCCGTCTACCTCGCGCCTACCCGGGCGCTTGTGTCCGAGATCGAAGGCGCTCTCGGCGTCCTTCTCGGTCCAGACAGCAAGGTCGAGGTCTCGTCACTTCCGTTACGCGAGAAATTCGATGCGGCGCGCACCGGCGGATCGAAGCTCATCCTGGTTTTCACTCAGGAACGTCTGCACCTGATGGCCAACGTCATCGGCGTCGCCGCCGGCGTGGATCTTCTGATCGTCGATGAAGCGCACAAGATCGGGGACCACCAGCGCGGCGTGATCCTTCAAGACGCGATCGAACGCGTCAGTCGCGACAATCCCTCCGTGAAACTGGCTTTCGTCAGCCCCGCCACACAGAACCCGGAGGAGCTGCTGACCGACGCTCCCGAGGGTAAACCGGTCATCGCGATCGACAGCGACGCGCCCACGGTGCTGCAGAACGTAATCCTGGCCGAGCAGCGACCCCGGACGCCCAAGCTTTGGAACCTCTCTGCGCTGCGCGATGGCGCATCAGTGCCGTTGGGCGTTCTCCAGTTGGACACCTCGCCGAGCGGACTGAGAAAGCGCCTCGCCTTTGTCGCGGCGGCCGCCGGCGCTCGCGGCGGCACGCTGGTCTACGCCAACAGGCCATCGGAGGCTGAAACGGTCGCGGGACTGATCAGTCAGCTGACTCCAAAGCCCGTGGCTACGGATCCTGCGCTCAGCGAACTCGCCGACCTCGCGCGCAAGGGCGTTCATCCCAAATATGCCCTGGCGCCGTTGGTCGAGCGCGGCGTCGCGTTCCATTACGGCAACATGCCCTCGCTTATCCGCTCAGAGGTCGAGCGGTTGTTCCGCTCGGGCAAGATCCGGTTTCTTGTTTGCACGTCGACCCTGATCGAGGGGGTCAACCTGTCCTGCCGAACGATCGTCATGCGTGGGCCGCGGAAGGGCAAGGGCAATCCAATGGAGCCCCATGATTTCTGGAACCTGGCTGGCCGTGCTGGTCGATGGGGCGACGAATTTCAGGGCAACATCATATGCGTCGACCCAAAAGATCGGACGGCTTGGCCCAGGGGCGTCCCTGGACGCGCGCGCTACCCGATCAAGCGCGAGAGCGACGCGGTGATCGAGCGGGGCGACAGTCTGGCGGAGTACCTGGATCGCCGCGCCGAGATCGACGCGGCGGACGTCGACGGCGCCAATGATTTTGAGGCCGTCGGCTCCTACCTGCTGACCGCCTACCTGCGTCAGGGATCGATCTCGCAGACGCAGCTCGCCAAACGGCACGACCCGGCGACGATCGCACGGCTCGACGCGAGCCTTGCGACGCTCGCTGACAAGATCGAGATCGGCCCGGACATCGCGGTGCGCCATCCGGGCGTCAGCGCTCTTGGCCTGCAGCGCCTGCTCGAGGCGTTCCGGGCCTATGAGGGCGACGTCGAGAACCTGTTGCCGGCGACGGTGGACAGCGACGACAGCTATGATCGCTTCATCACCATCATGGGTCGGATTAACCTGCATCTCTATCCGGCGTTCACGCCCGACGCTCTGATCCCGCTCCACGCGCTCATCGTGGTGCGCTGGCTCAAGGGCATGTCGCTGGCCGCGATGATCCGGAAAAACATCGAGTATCACCAGAAGAACGCAAGGCCTTTCAACATTCCCACGCTAATCCGTCAGACGATGGAGCTCGTCGAAGTCACCGCACGATTCAAGGCTCCGAAATATCTGTCGGCCTATCTAGATGTCTTGCATCTGCATCTGCGGGCCATTGGGCGCATCGATCTGATCGAGGACGATATCGACATCGGCACCCAGCTCGAGTTCGGCGTGTCGTCCCGCACGCTGCTGTCGCTGATGGAGCTTGGCCTGTCGCGCATGAGCGCCGTCGCGCTTTACGAGAAGATCGCGCGCGACGACTTGAGCAAGGACGACTGCCGTCAGTGGGTCGTCGAGCGGGAGGCGCAGCTCGTGGGCATGGACATTCCCGCCATCATCATCCGAGAGATCCGCGCCAAGCTTCTGCCCGACGCTGGCGCGCAGTTGGCGACGTTCTGAGCGACGAGGAGTTGGGATTGGTGACGAAAACGATATCCTTTGGCCCGCTCGACTTTGCACGAAAGCTCGACGCCGAGGCTTTTCTGAAGGCGATGCTTAACAAGTATGACGTCGGCGACCGCGTTTCAGCGCAGGACGCCGAAATCCTTCGCGACGCCCTGGCGCTTCATCCGGACGCGGCGGCCAAAATTGGTTGCGGCGTCGACAGTTTCAGCGTCCGCAGTGCCGATTACGGCACGAAATGCTTCTGGATAAACCGCCCGGACGGGTCGACGGAGAAGTTTTCATTTCGAGCATGTATTTACGGTTGACGTGTGCCTCATTGGCGAATGGGTGCACTTCTTGATCTTCCGCGGTGGCTCCCGTGGCATCTGCTTTCAGCAGGCAGAAGTTGACCTGAGTTGTAGATGTGAAGGCGCGCGGCCGTGAGGTCCATCGTGGGGCGGCGAACCAACTTCCGCTTATGGCGCCACGCTGCTCCGACCTCTCATCGCACGCTACCCGCCGCAATTTTTGGGACGCCCGCGTTGGCGGCCAACGACCTGGCTCGAGCGTCTTCAACTTTTTCGGCCCACTTCGCCGGAAGCTAGCTTCGCTACAGCGCCTATCCAGCGCACGGTGAAGTAGTAGAGTTCGGCGTGTTTGCCCGCCACCGATTCCTCATTCCGAAGAGGCGAATCCTCAACTCCAGCGATCCGGCTGGAGCCGACATGTCGCGTGTCTCGAATTGGACGGTCGTCATCGACGATCTTCCGGGGCGGTGGGAATGAGCGCGTCCGATCCGGGCTCGCATCCTCCTAAGGGCGACGTCGGCCGGCAGGCGGTCCACGCCTTGCGCGGCTACGTCTACCAAGTCTACGCGTCGGCGCTCGCCTGGCTGAGGCTCAAACCGGGTGAGCATCTCTACCTTGAGGTGGCCGAGGATTACGCGATCGCCTGTCGCGACGCACTGCGGGGCGTTCAGGTCAAGGACACGGCCGGCGGCGGGAAGGTCACCCTCCAGACCGAAGACGTCAGAAAGGCGATCGACACCTACGTCGAGCTGGTCTTCGCCAATCCCGATCGGTCCGTCTCGCTCTCCTATCTGACGACGTCCGAGATCGGGCTCGAACAAAGGCGCGATCGGCGGGTTCCAGCGGGCCCGGCGCTGCTCTACTGGCGCCGGGCTGCGATCGGAGCGGACGTCGCACCCTTGCGCGACGTGCTGAAGAACCTCGAGCTCAAGCCTGAAACGCATGACTTTCTTTTGGAACTGGATGACGACGCGTTCCGCGCGCGCTTCCTGCGGCGCATCCATTGGCTCTGCGGCGCACCGGTGCTCGCGGATCTGTCGGCGGATCTTGACGCGACCCTGATCGAGCTCGCATCGGCGGAACGCCAGGTGACGAGCGGCGCGGCGCGACGTCTGCGCCCGGCGGTGGTCGAGAAGGTGTTGATCACCGCGACGGACCCGCCCCCGCGGAAATTGTGCAAGGCGGATCTGCTCGACCTCATCGATCAGAACACGTTGGTCGAGATTCCGATCGCGGAGCTGCATCGGCTGCAGGCGAACCAGCGCGATCCCATGGTGGCTGAGGAAGCGTTGCTGGCGCCGCCGGTCGCGGCCGTAGCGCAAGGTCGCTCGACAGCCTTCCAGACCTTGCGGCAGGACGTGACCGAACTGCGCTCGATGCTCGACCAGGTCGAGGCCGCGCTTGCGGCGGCCCTCGAGACCGCGCTCGAGGAAGACCGGATGGGTCGTTCCGGCAAGCTTCGGACCTGGCTCGCCGAGACGCGCGACGATGATCGGCAGTGGGGCGCCCTGACGGATGAGACGCGCGCCAGGGCGTTGCGGGCGCAAGCGGTGCTCGCCCTGCGCGACTTCGACGTACCGAGGGCCGAGGGGCTGCTCGACGACGCCGATCGGCTGAGCCCCCAGGCGGACAGGTCCGCGCGCGCCATGACACTGAGCGTCAAAGGCGCGATCCCGGAGGCGCTCGAGCTCCTGTCGGAACCGTTGACGTCGCGCGAGCGCGAGATCCGGGCCGGTCTGCTGATCGAATCCGGCGATCTCGGCTCAGCGGCGTTGGCGCTCGAAAGCGGGTTCGGAGAGGAGGTCTCGTCAGAAATCCTGCGGTTGCGCGCGATCCTGGCGATGCTTCATGGGGATCGAGAGACGGCGCTCCGGTTCGCCTCATCGGCGGTCGAACGCGGCCGCGCCGCATTCGCAAGCGTGATGACGCGCGGCGCCATCCACTTTTTCTGTGCGCTGACGCCGGGCGTGCCGGTCCAGTTCGGCGGTCGCTTGACGCCGGTCCATCCGGGTCTTCTTGCCGACGAGGCTTCGGTCCGGCGCAATCTCGACCTTGCTCTGGCGGATTTCGACAGGCTGATCGAAGGCGATCGTCCGGAGACCACCGAAGTCGAGACGTGGCGGCTCGGCTGTCTGCTGCTGCATCCCGATCTCGAGGAAGAAGCCGATTTCGCATGCCGCCAGCTTCTGCGCCGCGTGCAGGTCGATCCGGTCGTCGTGCTGTGGAGCTGGGCTTTCGGACGGCTGCATCGGCTGGGAAAGATCAAGAAATCTCTGGGCGACGCGGTTCGCTTCGGCAAGGGAACCGAGACCCATCTCATCGCCTGGGCGACGCTTTGCGCAGGCGCCTCAAGACCGGACCTCGGGCTCGCCGTCATCAAGAAGCACCAGCATCGTTTCCCGGAGGCTCGCGCGCTTATCGACAGTTGGCGCATTCGCTTCGGCGACGCCTCGCTCGGGCCGTCCTCACCCTACGACCGAGCGATGCGCAAGGCGCTGTCGGGCGACTATGAAGCGCTGATCGAGCGTCTCGCCGATCCGCAGGCGCAGCCGGCGGAGCTTGCAGGCGGCGCGGATTTTCTCGCCTCGCGGTCCGCCTGGGCCGACCTCGATCGGCTGCGCCCGGCGATCCTTCGGCTCGCGACGCCGCGCCTTCTTCGCCTGGCCGCGGTGGCGGCGCTCCAGACCGAGAATGGCGCGGGTTGTCTGGAGGTGATCGACGCGGCCAAGACAGCGCTGGGCGCTTTGTCGCCGGAGCTGATCGCCCTTCGCGTCCGCGCCCATGAACTGCTTGGCCAATACCAGCCGGTGATCGAGGAATTAAGGTCGATCCGACGCCAGGCGGGGTCGGATAAAAACGTCAGCGGTCAGCTGCTTGAGGCCTATCTCAGGGTTGGAGCGCTCTCGGACTTCGCCGATGAAGCGCGGCGGTCGATGGCGGCCGGTGAGCTCGATCCGAACCAGATCCTGAACGTCGCCACGGTCATGCGTCGCCATGACGGCGAGCTCGCCAGACAAGCGCTTCGGCAAGCCATGGAGGCGGGCGTCGACGAGAAGGCGACCGAGCGCGCCTTTTTCCTGGCGCTCGAGCTCGGCCTGGAGGACATCCAGCAGAAGATTGTTGAGACGAGCGGCAATCTGCTCGAAAGCCGCGCCGTTCAGTCGTTTCAGACCGTCGAAGAGCTCCTCGGCTATATGGAGGAGCGGAACGAGGCCTATCGGATCCGGTTCGACGAATGGCTTCGTGGAGAGATTCCTGCGGCGGCCGCTATGTTCGGGGATATCAAGGGCTACGCTAGGCTTTTCCTGGCAGAGCCGGCCGAGCGCCGCAATCTTTTGAACGAGACGTTTCCGATGCTGCTGCTGTCCGGCGCGCGCCGCCGGGCGCCGCCGGAGATCGCTAGCGACAGGCCGGTCCTTCGTCTCGACCTTTCGGCGCTGCTGATCGCCGCAAGGCTGGACATTCTTGACGCGGTCGAGGCGCGTTTTGCGCTCGAGACGCCCACCTCGCTGCCCGACGCCCTGTCCGAACTCGACGAAGCCTTCTCCGATCTCGATCCGCAGCTCGCCGCAGCCGGCCGGAAGGCGGTTTCGCCGGATGGACCGCTTCATGTCGTCGAGGAGCTGGAGCCAGGCTGGACAGCGCTCGAAGGAGAGGAGGCCGATCGCGATTTCGACCCGCAGACGCTGCGCCGACTGTCCGAAGCGGCGTTCGCGGAAGGTCATCTCGATCGCCACCAGCTGGAGACGCTTCAGAAGCTGGTTGATCCGGAGTCTCCGCAGGCCGCCTGGGGCTTGCAGAAGCCGGCGGAAGACGTCTCGCCCGTTTTCGTGGGTCGTGTCGGCCTTTGGCGGCTGGTGGCGAACGGCGTTCTTGATCAGCTCGCGCGCTCGACGCCGATCCACGTGTTGCGATCCGAGGTCGACGCGCTCCTGCGCGACCTGCGATCGACCGAGGCGGATGCGCGCGTCAAGGCCACGATACGGGCGCTGCGCGCCCGGGTGACGAACCGGCTCATGACCGGCGGCTGGACGGTCGCAAAGCTCCTGCCGTCGCAGACCCATGCGCCGGCGCCCGCCCATGTCCGATGCCTGGTCGAGGTGCTGGGCAAGCAGGAGCGTGACCCGGCGTTGATCTGGATCGAGGATCGCGCGGCGTCTCATAGCCCGCTGGAACAGGCCGTGTGCGTCACCGAGATCCTCTCTTTTCTTCGCCAGAGCGCTTTGGTCGATGAGGCCTTTGTCAGGCGTCGCCTGCGCGAGCTGATGTCGGTGGGATACGCCTATCTGCCGACCAGGACCTTGGAGGTCTCGCGCAGGCTTTCCAGCGCGCCTGCCGACGGAGGCGGTCTCGTGGAGACGCCCGAGCTCAGCGAGCTTCGCGTCTGGTATGCGCAAGAAAGCGAAAGGCTTCGCTGGCTCGACCTGTCCGTGCGACATGACCGGGAAGGCCGGGTCGCCGGCGAAGCCCGGCGCGCGCTCGACATCGACCTGGCGTATAAGGCGTTGACCGACATCTGGAGCCAGGTGGGCGTCGACCATGACGCAGCAAGAGCGCGGTCGGCCTGGGTGTGGGCCTGTCTCCGCCAGCCGGCCCCGTTTTCGCCGCCCGAGCCCGAGGGCGACCATGTCCGGCGCTATGTCGCCATTCACCTTGCGCACGCCCTGACCATTCCGCTTTCCGGAGAGCTGACGTCGGATCCGATCGCGCGCGACGCGCAGGCCGCATTCGTGGACTGGTTTGTCCAGTCCGTCGCCGCGCCGCTCGAACGGGCTGATCCGCAGACGTTCGAGCTGTTCATTGAAGTGACGGCCGGCATGGTCGAGCGGGTGGCGGATCTCGATGGTCTGGACGAAACGGGCGTCGACAAGGAGCTTCGCGCGAAGCTCGCCCGTCGCCTGACCGCGATCGCCAGCTGGTTTCTCGATCTTCTGCCCGACAGCTTCGTCAGCCGGATCCTCGAACATGGCGATCTGAAACGGAAGCTGCCGCGACGCACGATGATGGCGCTGACGCTTCCCGACGACGTCACCCTGGCCCTCGAGGCTTTCGCGACCGCCGCGGAGGGTCTGCTCAGGAGCGCCAAGCCGAAAAAGGTCGCGGTGAAGCTGAGTGATGATCGTCCGGCCTGGATCGAGGCCCGGCAGGTCGACGGCGACTTCGAGCTGTCCGTCCTGTTTGGGAAGCGGCGGTTCAGGATCGCGGAGGAGACCTGCGCCTTGGTCCATCCGGATCAGGAGGCGCGTCTTGCGGCCGTCGATCGCCATTTTATGGAGCCCGCCGCGGCGATCACCCGCGAGGAGTTCGACGCGGCCATGCGCCTGACGAGCGCCGCCGAGCGTTTCGAGGAGGTGAAGCGCTTGAGGGAGGCCGACTTCTTCAGCCGCATGCGCCTTGTCCGCTCAAAAGTCTACCAGAAGGAACGGCTGGCGATCGCCGATCTCTCGGCGCCGTCGATCGAGGCCATGACGCGCTTTTTGATCAAGGTTCCGACTGCGGCGCCCGAGCTGGTTTCGCCGCAGGACGTCCGCGACCTTGCCGATGTGGTCGGAGCGCGCACGGCCATCGAGCGTCTGGCTTCCTGTCCCCTCGACTTCAGCGTCGAGGCGCTGACCGAGGTCGCGGCGTTGATGCGCGAGGAGGAGCGCCAGGCCGATCCCGAGGCGATCGTCACCCCGCTCGAGGCGGCGCTGCGCCTGCGAGCGAGCCTCGCTGTGGACGCCGAACTCGAGCTTCTGAAACAGACGGTCGCGGATCTTCTGGCCAGCTGCGAACGCAATGGCGCGCTGTTCGTCGCCCTGGCGCGATACGGCGCCCTTGACGTCTGTCACCGGGCGGACTGGCGCGAGATCCCGCCCGAAACGCAGGCCGCGTTTATCTGGTGCTACGCCGATCAGGCGCTGCGTGCGCTGGCGCCGCATTTCGTCGACGCGGACGGCGTGACCCAGATCATCGTCGGGCAGACCAGACGGACGTTCCGCGACATCGGGGCCTTCGACGCCATGCCGCGTTGGGCGCGCGACATGACCGCCGAACTGACCAATGATCGCCTGTTCCTTGGCGTCGTGTCGATGCTGATCGACGATGGAGCGACCGGGCGCGACGCTGGATTGCTCGATCCGTTGCGCGCGCTTGTCGGCGGCGAGCGGGAAAACGCCTGGTGGGCGCCGTCGAGCGCGCTTGCGCCGCCGCCGCCGGCTCCCGATCGCATCTGGCCGGCCAGAGACGTGGCTCCGCGATTGATCGCGGTCGGCTGGCTGCCTGCGGACCACCCGTTCGCGACGAGGGATCACGAGACGATCGCGCGGCTGATCATGGACGTCGCTCCGGGCGACGAAGCGCTGCATCTGCGGTCCTGCATGCTGTCTCATGTGGACGTCGGCCGGGTCGAGCCCGAGACGCTGGCGCGAATGAGGGCGACCCTGGTGGAGGACCCGGTCGCGGCGGGCCTTGAGCCGCAGATGGTCGGCTCCCAGATGATCCTGTCGGCTTGGGCGGACGTGCTGGCCGAGCTCGATGACGACGACGCGATGGGGCGTGTGGTTTCGATCTTCGCAGGACATTGCGCGTCGCGGTGGCCGAGGCGTCAGGCGCGGATGCGCGAGGGGCAGACCGAAGCGTCGGCGGCGCTCAACATGGTCGTCGACGTGGCGCTTCAGCACGCGATCGGCCTGCCCCGACCGCGGGGCGACCAGCTGCGCGTGTTCGCGGCGAGCCTGACCGCGGTCGCTCGCGCCTGGCCGGACATGCGCGGCGATGTCGCCTCGAACCTGGCGGGGCTGGCGGACGCCGCCGAGGCGCCAGACGCCGTTCCGCTCTGGCGGACTGCAGTTCGCCTTCGCGCTCGCCGCGCTTAGGAAGGCGTTCGGTTCGTTTAGGTCAGCTTTCGGATTGAGACCTCACGTCCGAAATTGGCGCAGTGTGTTCAAAAACTCGGACTAAGTGGATTGCGGGCTTCTAGGCGCTCGCCGGCCGAATTCTGCCTCCAGCAAAATCAACAACGGAGGAGAAAAACGCCAAGCCCTAAATCGAGCCGAAATTGCTCGTTCGAGTCGCCATCCCGAGTTTTTCAGCACAATCGGCGCTTTTTGGCAGTGCGCTATCTTCCGCAACAACCGAAGGCGGAGGCCACCTTCCAAGCGTACGCTTTGAAGACGCACGCCAGCTCATCCACCCAATTTTTAGATCTTGCGGCGCAGAGCGGCCAGAGAGGAGCCTTGGGCCAGCTATGGACGCCGGAACACACCACGGGCCCACGATCGGCGTCAAATTTCGCATGCTTACGTCGTGAAAGAGATCCGGATCGTTGGAAGCTCGCAGTACGCCGAACGTAACCTAGACTGGAGTACCCATAGCTCATCACCCGCGCCCGACTTTGGTTGTGGAAGCGTTATCCCATTAACTAGTTTCTCTTATCGTGAGCAGCAGGTCCAAAAAACGCTTGCGAAGGCGTCAGCGCCTGCGATCCTTGGTATGTGACGTTCCCGACGTCACGGATTCGCCCATTGGCCCCGCTCACGCGGTAAGGCGGGCTCCGGAAGCTGCGTCAACAGCCTCCGGACGCCCTGACCATGACGGCGATCCTGCTGCTATCAGGAGAACCAAGCATGGCTTTTGCCATCTACGGTCGGCTGCGCGTCGACATCAATCCCCCCAGAGAGAGCCCGAGGGCTCTGCAGGACAGCGACGCCCGCCGCCGGATCCCGCCCGGCTGGAGACGCCGCAAGCGCACGTTGCGCGCACCGCGACGGTGAGCCCGCGACGACGCGACGAGCTCTGACGCAAAGCCGGACGCACGCCTCCATCAGCAGTTCTGATCTGACGTCACCTCGATCGTGACGGCTGCGGCGGAGGCGCGCGCCTCGCGCCTGAACCCCTTCGACTTTTTTCAACTGCGCTGCGGACTCGGCGCGGAAGGACTCTCATTATGCCCTCGCTCATCCTCTCGGGCACGACGCCCAAGCCGTACCTGCTGACCGGACTTCCGACCGCCTACACCGTGACGCCCATCCTCAGTCGGCCGGTCATCACCATGCTGTCCGGCGCCGACCTGCCGATCGGCGACGCCGACGCGCTGGAGAACGCCGGCGCCTATCTCATCGTCCGCGAGAAGTACGGCGCCGCCCCGACCGTCTATGTGGGCGAGGGGGGCTTGCTGGAGCAGCGGCTGACCGGCCACGCCCGCCTGCGGCCGAATAGCGGTTCGGTTTTCGTCATTGCGGTCACCGCGGAGCGGGGCGATCTAGCCAAGCCGGACGTCGGCACGCTCGAGCGCCTGATTTACCTCGGCCTCGCCGCCGAGACGGGAATCGAGCTTGGCAATCTCGACGAGCCCTCCCATTCGCCCGTTGAACAGACGCGTTTCGAGCAGCTCTGCGCCTACACCGCCGACGTCCTGACGCGCATCGGCCAGTCCGGCCTGCTGCCGCTCGCCGGCCGCTGGCGCGAGGCTTTGAGCGGATTGAGCCTGTGCGCCGAGCTGCTGGTCGAACCGTCGCTCGAGGCGCTGGTCGGCGCGCAGCGCAAGCGGGTTCAGGGTGGTGGCTACCAGGCCGAAGCTCTGTTCCTCGCCGACGGTCGGTGCCTCCTGAAGAGGGGAAGCCGCATTCGCTCCACTACGACGGACAGCATCCCGACGAGGCCGGCCATCCACCGGCAGGAAGCGCTTTTCGCTGGACTGGTTGTCGAACGGGACGGCGCGTTCTTTGTAACGCGCGACCTGCTGTTCGAGAACTCGACGCAGATCAGCTGCTTCATCACGGGCAGCACCTGCGGCCGGTGGAAGACCGCGACAGAGCCCAAGGCGGAGGCGCAGGCAAAGTCTTCGGCATGGCTGACGCTCTGGCGGGAGGCCTCGCCGCAGGCCTGCACCGAAACGGACGCGACCAGCCTTCGGATGGCGCTGGCCGGGACCGCCTTGCTCGGCGAGCCGGATTGGCCGCGGGCTGTCAATGGCGACATCAAGGCCGCCGTGCAGGCGGCGCTGCGGGTCACCAATCCGCTCCAGCGCGACCCGGCGGCGACCGGCGCGCTCGACCTTGTCATGACCGCATTGATGGCGTGCGCCATCGACCAGACGCCCAGCGCCGCGGACGTGTTCGACATGCTGCTGTTCCGCCTGAAGGCCAAGGGCCTGTCCATCGCGGCGCCGATCAAGCTGGGGTTCGGATCATGACCGGCGCCAACGCCCCCCGCACCACCGGCTTGGTCGCGACGTTCAAGGAGGAGGAGACGCGCTACACCAGCACCTCGCTCGCGCGGCTGGACCGCAGCCAGGTCGAACCCGCAGACGAAGCGGACGAGTTGCCGATCCTCGACGATCCGGACGTCCCCTTCGTTAAAGCGACCCTGAAGGAAGCTAAGGACACTGAGCCCTACACTGATTTCGCCGAGCCCGATCTGCGGCCAGCGTCTAGCGTCGCCTTCGCACGGGCCGCAATCACCGAACTACTGCCACGGAAGGTGCGTCGCGCTATCGAACGCGGCGAGCCGCTGGTGGTGTTGATCGAGACGCAGACGCCAAGCTGGGTGGTTCCAGTCGTGCTGGCTGCCAGCGAGTTCTGGCCGAACACCCGAAGGGTCTATGTCAACAAGGCTCCGTCCAGGTTCGATCAACCCGTCACGCTGGCCGCGGACCGGCCGGTGATTGCTGTCTTCAACAATCCAGCCTGGTTGCCCCCGGGCTATGTGGACGCGGCGGACGTTCGTGTGCGCCTGCGCCTCACCCCGAAGATCGTGCGTGAGGGTCTGCGCCTCGCGCTCGGCCGCGGCGCGGCGGTGACGCCCCGCGACTTCACCGGCCTCGATCTGCCGGACCTGGTGATGGCGGTCCGGCCCCGCTCCGGCGCCGCGGCCGCAGTCCGCCGGATGCGCCGTACGGCCGAGCGGCGCATCACCGGCCGGGCGTACGATACGACACCGACGCTCGACCAACTCAAGGGCTATGGCCGGGCCACGGCGGAGATCGAGTTGATTGCCGGCGAGGCCCGCGATTGGATTGCTGCGGACGCCGCCGGAGCGCCGCCGCCGAGCATCCTACTGCATGGCAGCCCAGGCACCGGCAAGACCATGGTAGCCAAGTCGATCGCCAGGACGCTTGGCTTGCCGATCGTCATCACCAGCGTTAGCGAGTGGTTCTCGCGAACCGATGGGAACCTCGGCGACGTCGCAAAGGCAGCGCAGACCTTCTTTGACAGACTGGCGACCACGGCCCCGGCGGTTGGCTTCCTGGACGAGCTGGACGCTCTGCCGGATCGCGCGCGCCTTTCCGATCGCGGGCGCGATTGGTGGGCGCCAATTGTGACCGGCGTGCTGTTGATGATCGACCGTGTCCGCGCCGAGCGCCCGTCGGTGATCCTGATTGGCGCGACCAACCACATCGATCGCCTCGACGAGGCGCTGAAGCGGCCTGGGCGCTTCGACCGCCACATCGAGATCCGCCCGCCGGAAACGGCGGAGGAGCTGTCTGACATCCTGCGTCATCACCTTGGCGACGATCTTCGACATCAGGACATCGCGGGGGCCGCAAGGCTGGGTATTGGAGCCACCGGCGCCGAAGCGGAAGCGTGGGTGAAGCAGGCGCGTCAGCGCGCCCGCGCCGCCTGTCGCCCCATGACGCTCGCGGATCTGATCGAAGTCATCGCGCCGTCGGACGCCACCCCGCCCGAGCTGCGGCGCGCCATCGCGTTGCACGAGGCTGCCCACGCAGTCGTCGGGCTCGCGCTTGGGCGTAGTCTAGAGAGCGTCTCAATCGTCTCGAAGGGCTCGATGGGCGGGGTCACCATCTTCGCACCTGGGTCCCGGGTGCTCAGCCGCGATGATCTCGAACGACAAGTTATGACGACGCTTGCGGGCCGAGCCGCAGACATCCTGCTCTCAGGCGGAGCGACGACCGGAGCATCATCCGACCTACGACAGGCGACGGCGCTGGTTACGGCCATTCATGTCTCATTCGGACTGGCGGACACGCTGCTTGCGCGCGTGCCGCCGGAACGGGCGGAAGAAGCCCTGGCGCTTGATCCTGAACTCCGCCGGGTCGTTGCCAACGACCTTGATCGGCTAATGCAGGAGACGATGGAGCTCGTGGCGACGCGCGAGGCGGAGGTGCGGGCGCTGGCGGACGTGCTGTTGAAACAGAGGTGCGTGATGGGAGGCGCTGTCGTGGAGGGGCGCGAGCGCTGACCTCAGATCCGCTGGCAAGTGGCGTGCGCGTGATCGTGGTGCATAGTGGACCGAGGGCCTAGCCAACTGGGGGCGAAGAGCGCGCCCATTGGCTCGACCTAAAAAAATGGTGTCGAGACAAATAGGTCGACGTCCCCCGTTACTTCCTCAAATTATAACGCATGAACGGAATGCAGTAACACTTTTACGGCGTTTCGAGGTTGGCGTTCTAGATCGAACACGCGCGTTCTAGGACGTCTGTACCTATGAAAGACGGAGTGTCGTCAGGCGTCACATC